>NZ_CP009517.1:4240297-4560446 GCF_000970305.1 Methanosarcina barkeri 3 | reverse complement strand
TCTGCCACAAAAACCAACATTGAATAGCTTGAGTATATTTGAAATAAAAAAGTTATAAGTTTCAAAACTAATTGAGACTGAGTTAAAAACCCTTACTTTCAAATGGAGTAAGTTATAAAAAATAATAATATTTTTGGATAAAATTGAAGTATAAAAATTTTGAGATAAAAATTAGAATTATGTAAATAGAATCACCGTAAATAAATGAATTTACAGAATTTAAGAAATTTTAGAGAAATTTCTGGGTGTACGAATTAAAAATTCCTTATATTGAAAAAATAAGAAAGAGATAAGGAAAAATTAAGGAATTAGGAAAAATTGGAAGTTGAAGAAGTTAGGGGAAAAAGGAAGTTAGGGGAAAAAGGAAGTTAGGAGAAAAAAGGAAGTTAGGGGAAAAAAGGAAGTTAGGGGAAAAAAGGAAGTTAGGAGAAAAAAGGAAGTTAGGGGAAAAAAGGAAGTTAGGGGAAAAAAGGAAGTTAGGAGAAAAAAGGAAGTTAGGGGAAAAAAGGAAGTTAGGAGAAAAAAGGAAGTTAGGAGAAAAAAGGAAGTTAAAGAAAATCATGTGATAGACCCCTTTATTTCGACTGGAAAGTTTATATAACCCCCGGACCCCATGATTTCCATTAAAGAGATTAGAGCTTCAAGGCAACAAAATAAAATTGAGTTTTATTTTGTTTACAGCAAAATAATGTTGTTTGGTTATAAAACTAATACTATATATAAGTTATTATTAAAAAATCGGTTTGTTTTTAGAATGCTTTTTCTTAATAAAAATAAGATTGATTTAATATCTTCATCATATTGACGATTTAATCTATAGAAAAAGTGTTGATTTTCAAAGTATTGAAAGACTTAAGTTACATATTCTGAGAAATTTACATTTTCTAGGTCTATGGAAGTCTTTCCAATCGAAATAAAGGGGTCTCCCTCTAAAGCAGACATTAATACAGTTATGGTACCTTAACATACATTCTTTTTAAATCTTGTATTGAGTTAATAGAAATCAACAGAATGTCTCTATCCTCCTGGATAATCCTTTGCCCTATTATTGCTTACATATCTTTTTTGTGAAACTTCTTCTTAACTTTTTAATCATTCATTGAAAGTTCATCTCTTTTGATGTACATGAGATTCTCATGCATCTTTAAGAAAGTTACTTGATAATTTAGCAGGTATATTCCATAAGTATTTTAAATAAAACTGGTTTTACTTTACCCACATGAATGAGCAGGGTCTTTCTGAGAAAGAGATATTTTCCTATCTGGAAGATGTAAAGTCAGAAGATACGGATTACTATAGGGTTTTAAGTTCAATGTGTACTCATCCGCACAGAATCGCGGTTGAGGCTCACAGGTTATTTATTGAGGCTAATCTGGGTGATCTGGGACTTTTTGCAGGTGCCTACAGACTGGAAAAAGAAGTTATCCAGATGCTGGGAGAACTTCTTCATTTTCAGTCTGTTGAAACTCCTTCAGGAGATTCATGTAAGAGTTCGGTTTGCGGTTATCTTACAACAGGAGGTACGGAATCCAACATTCAGGCTATTAGGGGTATGAAAAATCTCGTGACTGAGGGTGGAAAAAGAGCAGGTGATGTCCTCAATATAGTTGTTCCTGAGTCAGCTCACTTCTCATTTGATAAGGTAGCCAATATGATGGGCATTGAGGTTAAAAGAGCTCTTCTGGATTCTGAATTCAGAGTGGACATCGAATCTGTAGAAAGTCTGATAGATGCAAACACTATCGGACTCATAGGGATAGCAGGAAATACGGAATTTGGCCAGGTAGATCCGATTGAGGAACTTTCAAAACTTGCTCTTGAGAATGAGCTTTTCCTGCATGTTGATGCAGCTTTCGGAGGGTTTGTGATTCCGTTCCTTGAAAAGCCATATTCTTTTGATTTTAAAGTTCCAGGCGTTACTTCCATTGCAATAGATCCTCATAAAATGGGCCTTTCCACAATTCCCTCAGGTGCCCTGTTATTCAAATCTCCTTTTTTCATGGAGTCCCTCAAGGTAAACACTCCATATCTTACAACAAAGTCTCAATTTACTCTCACGGGTACTCGCAGTGGAGCTTCAGCCGCTGCCACTTATGCTATTATGAAGTATCTTGGACGTGAAGGATATAGAAAAAATGTACAGTACTGCATGCAGCTTACCGCAAAATTAGTCAAAGAAGCTCGAAAATTAGGGTTCGAACCTCTTATTGAGCCTGTAATGAACGTGGTCGCCCTGAGAGTTCCGAACCCTGATCTTGTGCGAGAGCAACTCTTAACTAAATTTAATTGGAATGTCTCAATCACTCGCAGCCCAAGATCTCTTCGCCTGGTCCTTATGCCTCATAACACAGCTCATGATATAGAAGAATTCCTGCAAGATTTGAGAAAAATAACATCAGAACTTTAAGTAAAGCAGAACTTTAAGTAAAGCAGTTTAAGTAAAGCAGATCTTTAAGTAAAGCAGAACTTTAAGTAAAGCAGAACTTTAAGTAAAGCAGAACTTTAAGCAAAGCAGAACTTTAAATTTTACTCCTTTCTTATTCTTATAACTTCTTCGGTTTTCGCTTAATTGCTTTAATTTGTTGTCACATATTAGTCACATACAAGTATCATGAAAGTTTAGTTATTAATGATCTAATGAGCTTAAAATCGTTGTATGATGAAGAGAAGCTAAAGATTATGCTTAACAATTAAATTTCTAAGACACTAGTCACATACAAACAGATATGTATAATATTATCGCTAAATAACAAATGGGGTCGTTTAACTTATAGAGAAAAATTTATAAGGTAACTTGATCAGGGAAACTTTACAAGTTGACTTTATGAGGGGAAGTTAATTGAAAGGGTTTATGATCAGAATTAGAAAATTTAAGGGAATGTTAAGGTCAGTTCCAGTGGGAATTATGGCCAGAACTACCTGCAAATTTCCACTCTCATGAGCTGTACTATTCCTGACAGTCTGCATCTGATATTTTAAATTCAAGTTCAACTTTATTCGGTTTGCATTAGTTCAGATTCGATATTTAATCATCTGCTTAATATTATAAAAATGAAAATGGGGGTATTTATCTCATGAAATCGTCAGTGAAAATCGGAAGTGTTATGGGTATACCTATAAGGTTGCACATAACTTTTCTTCTCATATTACCCATATTTGCTTATGCGTTTGCGATCAACCCGCAGCCTTTTGGTTTTGAAGGAGTTGAACCGTCAGTCACAAGATATTCGCTTTCAGTCCTGACTGCTATTCTGCTTTTTGCTTCGATCCTTGTGCATGAACTTGCACATTCATACCTGGCAATGCGTTATGGGGTTAAAATTGAGAACATTACTCTCTTTCTTTTTGGAGGAGTATCGGCTATGGAGAAGATACCCAGAGAACCTGGACAGGAAGCAAAAATGGCTTCTGCCGGACCCCTTACAAGTCTTGTAATAGGCTTATTCTGTCTTTTAATATATGGGAATCTAATTTCCCCTAATCCTGTACTTTCTCAAAACCCGATATACCTTGTTATCTGGATTCTTGGAATTATGAACTTTATACTCGGGATCTTCAACTTGCTGCCTGCTTTTCCAATGGATGGAGGTAGAGTACTTCGCGCTTTCTATGCAAGAAGAATGTCTTATGTGAAAGCTACCCAGAGTGCAGCAGCCGTAGGGAAGTTTTTTGCCGTTCTTATGGCGATTTTCGGAATTTTCATAGGCAACCCCTGGTTTCCTTTGATCGCACTCTTTATTTACGTCGGCGCATCTGAAGAAGAGCGTTCTACTCGGGCTGAGGTAACTCTCGAAAATATTCGGGTAAAGGATATTATGACCAGGAATGTGGTTTCAGTCAGTCCTTCCATGAGCGTGGAAGATCTTGTTAAGTTCATGTTTGAGAAGAGACATATGGGTTACCCTGTAATGGAAGGAGGCAGCCTGAAAGGAATTGTGACGTTTACGGATATCCAGCGTGTTCCTTCTATTGAACGTCCAGTGGCCAAAGTATCTGATATTATGACTAGGGATGTCATCTCGGTATCTCCGGATGCTCAGGCAAGTGATGTTCTGAGACTCGTATCTTCTAAAAATATTGGTAGAGTAATGGTTATTGATGACGGATCAGTCGTAGGGATACTTTCAAGAACAGATCTTGTACGGATCATGAAACTAAGATCAGAGTAAGTCCTAAACATTTTACATTACAGAGAGTCTCAAGCAAAGAGGTTGTCAAGTCATCAAAGAAGAGTCTAAGTGAAATTTATTAAGAGAAAATTAGTACAAGAAATTTTATCAGGGAATTTATCAAAAAGGTTACCAACATAAATTTTCATCAAAAGATATTTTTATCAAAAGACCCTACACTATTAAGTTTTTAAGTTCTTTAAATTAATACTTTTCCAAAATTATATAAGAATATATTAGATAGGTTTATGAATAATTATATAAAATGAAAATTATGGAAACTAAGGATAAAATCCGAAGGCAAAAAATAAATCTAGGAATAAAACCTGAAGACAACAAAATATGAATATAAGATAAAACTTGAAAGCAGCAAAATATAAATCTCTGGCAGATAATTACCACCAGTTAATCAGCTGCTTATAGCTAAGTTTTTTTATAGCTTGGTTATTTTATGTGAAGAATTTAATTACTCATGCGATTAACTGTAGTCTTTCAAGGAACGTGCTTTTGCACATCACCTTAACAGCATCGCAGCAGAGAGATTAATAATGATCAAACCTGAAATTACAGATTCTCAGGACAGGGACCCTGACTACAATTTTCATATTTCATCTCAGGAGTCAATATATTCTATGGACAAACTTGTGACCGAATCCGAAGAAACCTTAACTTCTGTCGGAAAGTCTAAAATTTCTGGTTCTTCAGTTAATATGCCGCAAGAAGAAAAAAATTCTGTGCCAGCATCTAAAATAGAACCTAACGAGCTTGAAACAAAGCTTGACATAAGTTCCGAACTTATTACAGAACCTATTCCTGATTCAGCTTCCGAAGTTTCAGTTCCTTCACCTTCCCAATTCTCGGATGCACATCAGGCTGAATGCCAGCCATCAAAAGTTGTGCTTATAGGAACTGCTCACGTCTCGGAAAAGAGTGTTGCCGAGGTTAAGGCTGCTATAAGAGATCTGAAACCGGATATTGTAGCTGTCGAGCTTTGCAGGGGACGTTATGATTCTCTGAAGGGTAATGTGCAGGAAAAACAGGTGCCTATTAAGGATATTCTTACTGAAGGCAAGGTTTACTATTACATAATTCACTGGCTGCTTGCCTATGTACAGAAAAAGATCGGTGACGACATGGGTGTAAAACCCGGAGCCGAGATGCTTGCCGCAATTGAAGAAGCTGAATCTATAGGGGCTAATATTGCTTTAATTGACAGGGATATCCAGGTGACCCTTCAGCGTTTCTGGGGAAAAATGAAGTTCCCGGAAAAAATCAAGATGATCGGCTCTCTGTTAGGTGGCCTAATAGGAATAGGAAAAGGAACCGAAATAGATATAGATGAAATTACAAAAACAGACGTTGTAACTGGCCTCGTAAACGAACTTAGAGATTTTGCCCCGACTGCGGCTGAAGTTCTCATTGATGAAAGGGATGCATATCTTGCAGGAAGCATTCTTAAGGTTGCGGCAGGTGGGAATAAAACAATCGTCGTGGTAATTGGAGCCGGGCATAAGCCAGGAGTGACTAAGTATCTGAAAAACCCGAAAAGCGTTCCTTCCCTGCATAGTCTTATGCAGGTTCCAAAGAAACGCATAAGTCTTGGAAAGATTGTTGGCTTTGCTTTTGTTGCCGTTATAATTGGATTCTTTTTGCTATTACTGCTTTCTGGCGTTCCTCTGAAACTTCTGTTAATAGCCTTCGGGTGGTGGTTTATTATTACAGGAACCCTAAGTGCAGCCGGTACTTTACTTGCAGGCGGCCACCCTTACTCGGTTCTGACTGCCTTTTCGGTTGCCTGGCTAACTACTCTGCACCCTCTTATTGCCGCAGGCTGGTTTGCTGGTCTTGTAGAAGCAAAACAGCGAAACCCTACTACCGCAGACTTAAAAGCACTGGGAGAAATAGAAACCTTCAAGGAGATGTTCAACAACAGGTTCATGCGAGTCCTCCTTGTCGCAAGCTTTGCAAACATAGGAAGTATGACAGGAACCTTCGTTGCAGCTTATGTCATGATGCATGTAACTGGCATTGACCCGAGAGATGTTCTACTTTCTGGGTTCAACGCAATTGGACTCTAAAGTCTTTTACATCTATGACTAATTAAATTGGACTCTTAAATTTGGACTCTTAAATTTGGACTCTTAAATTTGGACTCTTAAATTTGGACTCTTAAAGTCTTTGATATCTATTGGTTCAATTTATTGAGCTCTAAAGTTTTTGATATCTAAGGCTTTAATCAGTTAAGTTCTAAGGTCTTCAATATCTAAACTGACTTTAAAGTTAAGCTCTAAATTTTTGGTATTAATATACTGATGTTTCTGGTACCCTGATGTCCTAATATTTTTCTAATTTTTCATTCTTCTGGTGTCTGTGAATTTAGTGTCTGTCGATTTAGTATGTTATTTTATATATTGTTAAAAATTAGCTAGGTAGTTAACCTTTAATTTTTCTTTATAGCCTTTTTTTATAAAAAATTGTTATATTAACGTGTTCTACAATGACTAAACGAAAAGAAGAAGATAGAGAAGAAACAAAAAGAAAAAGAATAGAGAAGAAACAAAAAGAAAAAGAATAGAGAAGAAACAAAAAGAAAAAGAATAGAGAAGAAACAAAAAGAAAAAGAATAGAGAAGAAACAAAAAGAAAAAGAATAGAGAAGAAACAAAAAGAAAAAGAATAGAGAAGAAACAAAAAGAAAAAGAATAGAGAAGAAACAAAAAGAAAAAGAATAGAGAAGAAAAATAAAAAATTTTAGAGTTTAGAAGAGCTCATGCAGTTTAAACTGATATTTACCCAGTTTTCCGCCGTAGTTTCCTGCTGAGATCTTTTTAACGCCCGGAACAGTTACAGCAGCTTTAATTCCTGCTTTCATGGCAGCTTTTATGCTTTCTTCATCAAGCCCATTGATGACAATTTCATAAACAGCATTGACATCTGCAGGGATTTCAGTGTTTTCAACCTTATCCTTTATGGAAGGGCAGAATTTTTCATTTGCGGTAGCTTTCAAGAACTTGTACTTATTTGCTCCGGATTTAGATCCACTGGCTACAATACCGCCTGGGAAGGGGGTAATTGTACCTTCGAGCTCTGCAATTGCATCAACAGCAGCTTCGGCTGCGGTCAAGGCGGTCATTTGAGAGTCTCCGAAAATGAAGAAATTTCCGCCTGCAATTCCAGCTACAGCTCCTATATTTTCTTCGGCCAGGAAGTCTCCTTCCATAATTGGTACCTTAAATACTTTGCGGCCTGAAATCTGGGTTTCGGATTCCATTCCATCTGCGAAGAATTTGAGTTTAAAG
Organism: Methanosarcina barkeri 3; assembly: GCF_000970305.1. Lineage (GTDB taxonomy): Archaea > Halobacteriota > Methanosarcinia > Methanosarcinales > Methanosarcinaceae > Methanosarcina > Methanosarcina barkeri_A. Next base: position 4,552,979 of record NZ_CP009517.1, on the reverse strand, counting down.
CCCACATTAAACTGTTTTTCAGCTTCGGGAAGCCCATTGAAGACTGCAGTTGTAGGGGCTGTAAGTACACATTGTCCAATCCTTTCAAGAAGCTGTTCTTCAAGAGCTTCGTATTTGAAAGTGCAGATCTGAACATAAACTCCAGGCCTGCCATCAGGGGTCTCGCTGGGGCTTGCTAACCTCTCAATTCCGGCTTCTGCAGGACACATTATAACGGATGTTGCAAAACCTGTAGCTTCAGTAGCTGCCACAAGGGCCCAGCGCTTGGTAGCAGCTGTTATGAGTACCCGTGCAATCTTGATCGGAAACGCTTCTGCATATGTATCTTCGATTTCTACTCCGTTGATTTCCATAAAAATCTCTCACTTGCTTAATATTACTATCTTGAAACTAGTTCGCGAATTGTCAGGTTTGGTTTCCCTGTTTTCTCGTCTTCTACAACTTTTTAAATATCTTACAGATGACTGAGGGTATGGTATTTACTCAAGGGTTACTCAAAGAATTTTAGAGTAGTGCTCAGAGTGTTATCTAAAGAATACTTAATGTTATACTTGATGTATACTTCAAGTGTACTCGCAGTATTACCTGAAGTACCTTAGTGTATTGCTCAAAGTATACTTAAACTGTACTAGGAGTTGTACTCAAGTATATTCAGAGTGTTACTTTACCTTAGAGCTAGCCTCAGATACAGATTTAAAGTTTTATGCTACTTTTATTTTCTTTTGCTTTATTAATGGAACTAATAATGTAATTATAATATTTATATCAAATATATAATTTTTCAGAGAAAAGGTGAAGAAACGAAAGTGAATTAAAAAGCAAATTATTTTATAATGAGTCGATAACCTACAGAAAAAGAATTCTATTGAGAAAATATTCTAGTAGTGGACATGATTTATTGAAAAACATATGCACAGGACTCTCTCTACATTTTCCTCGAATAAGATGGATGTATTTGCTTTTTAGGAATTGATCAATAATTCAAGTACACTACCAATATTCTGTTTGTTGAAGAACGAAATCAACATTAAACCGTTGGGGATGTGGTCGGATGATAGCATTTATGGAGTTATTATCCTTGGGTTTATCGCAATTACTCATATCGCTGATGAGATATGAGTTTGAAGAACTAAAATATATATACAAAATTCATTAAAAAAGCTTGAAGAATTTGACACTTACAGTCAAGTTCAAGATAAATAGAGTCAAAAAATATATTTTTGCGAGTTTTGATCGGGTCAATAGCTTGATCCACATTCCACAGAGATACACATGTAGAATTTATTTACCTAATCGCCCCAAATTACTAGGTTTCCTGGCTATTATGGTTCTTACTGCGTGCTGGTGGGGAATATTGCTTGATTTACAATCAAATATAAACTCATTAGAGTAAAGCAGTTCCCAATCTTTATAATAACAGCTCTGAAGTTCCTCACTCTCATAAAGGTATTCATTTTTACCCCAATCAGGGGCAATCTCAACATCAGGATGTTCGACAAATGTACACATTACGTTGATGCCACCATTTTCGGTATTATTTTTTATGTTTTCAAACTGGCGTTTTCTATTTTCTGGTCTAATGTATTGCAAAGTTCCAATAGAATAAACGACATCAAACATTTTTGGTAAAACAATATCGTTTATATCTGCTCCTATAGTTTCTATAATTGTATCATTTTCTTTGGCTAACTTAACCGCTTTTTCTAAACCTGCAGGTGCAATATCAACAGCCAAAACATTGAAACCTCGTAGAGCAAAGAAAACACTGTCCCGACCTTCTCCAGCACCTAAATCAACCAGTTTTCTATTGGTTATTTGGCTATCAGGAATAAACTCTAAAACTTTGTTTACCAATTCATTAGGTTCTTTACCCCAATAGTAATCTGATTTCAAATAAATTTCTTGAAATTGCTCTTTATCCATTATTCATCTCTCTGTCTTCTTTGAATATTATAGCTTACTGTATTCTTTTCAAAAATATTTTTGCTATATATTGTACAGATAGTACGCAGCAATTTACTGTACTTAAATATTTCCTTATTAATACAAGCAGAAAATCTTGAAGAAAAATATCAAATCCTCTTTCCATAAAATGCAGCTTTTGCCTCAAAAAATAGGTCTAAATATTAAAGTCTAGGATTAATGGGTTGACAGTTCACAGTTGTGAATCTGAGTGCCAGAATGGCGGAAAGATTACGCAGTGGACTGCAGACTCATTCTATCCTGGTTCGATTCCAGGCTCTGGCTTAAAAGTTTTTTCACAAATTGAGAGTAAAAAATAAGTAAAACATAAAAAAGAAAAAAGGCAAAGTAGAGTAAAAATAAAAACTAATTAAAGATAGAAACTGATTGGTTCTTTTAGATTATCTTATCTCCTCTCAAAATAGTCCTTATGAGGAGATCGCCAGTAGAAGTATCAAAGGTTACTGTACGTCCATAATTTTTGCCGGTGTCCTCAGCTATAATTGGTATTTCGAACTTTTCCAGGGTGGTTTTGGCCCACTTTACATTTCTTTCACCTATTTTCAGATTTCGATTTTCAAACATATGTGCTCCCCCGACAATTTTTGCTTCGAGCCTTTTTCTGGATGAGCCTTTTTTTAGTATCTCAGCTGTAAGATATTCTATACCGAAGTCCGTATATTTTAAAGGGTTATCTTTTATCCTTGAATGACTTATACTCGGAAGCATTGTATGGACAAGCCCACCTACTTTCTCCCGCCTATCGTGTAGTGTTATACTGACACATGAACCCAACCCAGAAGTTTTAATTTTAACTGGACTCTTAGATAATGCATAGGCTCCTATTCCCACTACAATTATGCCTGAGTCGGTCATCTTGAAAAATTCTCCGATTTATAAATTTTTCTTGGATTATGGATTATTAGAAATTATTTAAAAACTCTTTCAAATTCATTTAGATATTGTTTGGAATTATTTCAAAGTTCTTTTGGATTTATCCCATATCTACCAAAATTTTTCACATCGTCTATATTTATGAAAATAGATCTGAATAGGACTGCTTGTTAGCTTATAGAGAGAAGTGGCAAAATTCCTATCTTTATGTTTTCGAGCTCTTTAAGTGCCCAACATTCATATTCGCTTGAACTCTTAGGTTCCTGATCTCTTCCATAGTGCCTCTTTAGATTTCTTTTATGTACAGGCGCTCTCTTGTATTGTATGGTCTAAAAAGACTTGATGCATCCCCAAGCAGTGTTTCGGACTTTCCTATTATAAAAAATCCTCCTTTTCCGAGAGCCTTGTAGAAATTAAGCTGTAATTGCTCTTGAATCTCCTTTTTAAAGTATATCATTACATTTCGGCAGACAATAAGATCAAAATGATCGATTTTGGGGTCTGAAATTAAGTCGTGACATTTAAATTGTGTTATACTCTTAAATTCATCTATTATCTGGTACATATCTCCCTGCTTTAAAAAATAACGTTCTCTTATGCCTTGATCAAGATTTTTAAGCGAATTCTCATTATAAACACCTTTTTTGGCTTTTTCCAGACATTGAGTATCAATATCCGTACATATAATTCTTATTCTATACTTATTAAAATCGTTTTTCAGGGTCCTGTGCAGCAGAATAGCAAGAGAATAAGCCTCTTCTCCTGCCGCACAACCAGCACTCCAGATGCGAATTGATCGAATGAATAGTCCTGATCTGTTTTTAATAAGAGAAGGAACGATCTCTTTTTCTATTATTCTAAAGGTTTCTGGATTTCGGAAAAACTCACTGACGTTTATAGTAAGAGCGTCAAAAAGGGACTCGTATTCTTGAGGGTTTTTTTCCAAAAGTTTCAGATACGCTCCATAACTTTCTGAATTGGTGGCTCGGACACGCAAATTAAGTCTACGCCTGAAATGAGCTTCCTTATAATGTTCACAGTTAAAGCCAATGTTTCTATTAATAGTTCTCTTTAAAAGTTCAAAGCCCGGATCTTTTCCAGATTTTGACATGCTTTTATCTCTTTACTTTTTTCTTTGTTTATCTCTTTACTTTTCTCTTTGTTTATCTCTTTACTTTTCTCTTTGTTTATCTCTTTACTTTTCTCTTTGTTTATCTCTTTACTTTTCTCTTTGTTTATCTCTTTACTTTTCTCTTTGTTTATCTCTTTACTTTTCTCTTTGTTTATCTCTTTACTTTTCTCTTTGTTTATCTCTTTACTTTTCTCTTTGTTTATCTCTTTACTTTTCTCTTTGTTTATCTCTTTACTTTTCTCTTTGTTTATCTCTTTACTTATCTTTTTGTTTAACCTTTTACTTTTTCCTTTATTTTTCTCTATGTTTATTTTATTATCATTTCCCTTTCTAACTGGATCGTTACCCATTTCTTCATCAGCAGTCTTTATCCAGGTTTTTTGTCCAAATTAAAGTTTCTTACATATTCAAATCAGGGAGTTAACATCGATAATTAAAATAACATTTCCATCACCCAGAATTGTCGCTCCTGCAAACCCTCTGGTACTATCAAGAAGCTTGCTTTTGAAACTTTTTACTATTACTTCCTGTTTTCCAAGAAGCTCGTCGGCGACTATCCCAATATATTGCCCACTTTTTTCAACGATAACTATGTAAATATTGTTCTCATTGTCATTATCAGGTAGCTGAAACTGCTTTCTCAATCTAAAAAGTGGAAGAATTTTATTGTCTATTAAAATGACTTCCTGTCCTTTGATATGTTTGGTTTCCTGAGAACTAACTTCAATGTTTTTCACTATGTTTGTGAAAGGAATTGCGTACTTTTCCGTTCTAACTCTTACCAGCATGGCCTGATAAACTGCAATGGTTAAAGGCAGTTTCAGTTCGAACCTGGAACCAAGTCCAGGCTTTGACTCAACTTTTACGGACCCTCCGAGGTGCTCAACTCTATTTTTTACAACATCCATTCCTATTCCCCTTCCGGAGACATCGGTAACACTGTCAGAGGTACTGAGACCTGGAGTAAAGATCAGTTGCATTACTTCTTCTTCCTCAAGCTGTTCCGTACTTTCTCTTGAGATAATTCCTTTATTTAATGCAACTTTCCTGATTTCATTGGTATCTATTCCACGTCCGTCATCTTCTATTCTAATAAAGACAAAGTTTTCCTGTCTTGAAGCTGCAACCAGTATAGTGCCATTCTCTTTTTTCCCAAGCTCCGCACGCTTCTCCGGAACTTCTATTCCGTGATCTACTGCATTTCTTAACAGGTGAACCAGGGAATCCCCGATTTCTTCGAGAATAGTTCGATCGAGCTTAATTTCTTTCCCTTTGATTACAAAATCGATTTTTTTGTTTTGTACACGTGCGAGATCTCTTATCATTCTGGGATAAACATAGGCAATATGGTCCAGGGGCACCATTCTTGCCTCGATCACTTCATCTTGCAGTTCTCTTGTTAGTTTATGAAAATCCGAAAGTGCAGTTTCAAGCTCCTTTGATTTCAGATTGCATGTAAGTTCGTTTACTCTACTCCGGTTAATTACGAGCTCACCCACAAGGTTCATCAATTTGTCGAGCTGTTCAGTACTTATTCTTGAATTTTGAATAATTTTTACTTTAGGACTCAATCTTGGATAAGCTAGGTTTTTTTCTTCCTTCTGTAGTCGATCAATCTCTTTTATTGATTTTTTCTTCGCAGAAAGGAGCTTATTATCTTCTATTCTTTCAATGAAGGCTTTTTCAGGAGAACCATTTAACTCCACTAATGTTTTTATCACTTCGTAAACCTCAGGATAGAACTCGTATTTATTAGCCCTCTCTTTTTTTTCTTTTCCAGGCTTATCTCCTTCACTTTTACAGACATTTTCTACAAGCTCATCAAGGGTATCCACACATATCAAGAGAACATCAATCAAAGAAGAATTAAGTACAATTTGCCGTGTGCGTAGCCTGTCTATCAAACTTTCCATTTCATGCGTTAACTCTACAATTTGCTTGAACCCCATAGTTGCAGCCATGCCTTTAAATGTGTGAGCTGCACGAAATAATGTATTCATCTGTTCCGTATTTTCAGGATCAATCTCAAGCACTAGCAGGGAGTCACTCAACTCTTTGATGTATTTTTCAGACTCTGCCCTGAAAATGTCCATATACTTTGACATATCCATAATTTTCCCTGCCTTTGTGGAAGTTCAGCTTTTCCTTTTTATACGGTTTCTCAACACTGAATTCAATTCGGGATTGTATTCCAGTTTCTGTTCCACGTTCAATTATATTTTAATCCCTACTTCTGGCTTAATCCCGATATTTACTTTAGTCCCTACTTCTGGTTTAATCCCTACACCGATTCCGTGCTAGTTTTCAATTTAATCACGACATTTCTAGTTTTAATGGATTTTTAATGGATTTTTATGAAATTTTTTGAAAGGATGCCATAAAACATGCACATATATGCTGTACTACCAGGACTGTGCAGGGATATCGACGGCAAACGAACATAATCCGAGTAAAAGCCTTAAGCCCGTCAAGGGCAGGCATGAAATTGTTTAAAAGATAGTCATCTCAAGCACTTTTTACTAAATATAAAAATTATTTTAATAACTTTATCTAATAATGTTTATTTAAAAATATTACTAATTGTCTGATTTTGCATATTTCAGTTTGTAGAGCTTTAGTTAACACAACCTGATTTGGTGCAGCTTCAGTTATTTTACTCAATATAGCGTTAGTTGCTTTGTTTAATGCGGCCTTAGTTAACGCAGTTTTATGCAATAGCAGCTTTATTTACCACTAGACTTAGATCGGATCTAATTCGGTTCGGCAATTTTTCTTATTACATCGAGCATTCCATCAGGCTCAAAAGGTTTTACTATAAAGCCCATAGCTCCTATTTTCATTGATTCGGTTATGAATGCCTGTTGGCCAATAGAAGAACATATTACTATTTTTGCTTCAGGGTCCATAATAAGAATTTTTTGCAACGCCTCTTTTCCATCCATATCTGGCATAATTATATCCATTAACACAATATCGGGCTTTACTTCGAGATAAATCTGAATTGCTTCTTCTCCATCATTGACTTCAGCAACAACTTCATGTCCGTGCATCAGAAGTATGTCTCTAATAATCATCCGCATAAATTCGGCATCGTCCACAATCATAATTCTGGCCATGCACTTCCCTTCTTCCGCTCTTGAACAAGCGACAATATCGGATGATATTATACTCATTTTTTTGGAATGTTTCGATATCTTTCGACATCTTATTCCTATGTTTGCCGAATCTCGCCCCTTGCCTGCATATTTTCCACAAATTCATACTATGAATCAAAGACCAATTTAAAAATTATGTAAGGTTAACAACTGTAACCAGCGTAGTTTATTTGTTAAGATATATTAACCCCAATTGTGTAGAAAAAATATATACGATACCTGCTATATTAAATTTTTTAATTGTCTTTATAATATTGGAGAGCTGAAATTTATTTAGATACTCTGGTTAATTGACATGTTGGAAAAATATTTGCAGAAGTTACAGGCTCTTTTCTAATCTTCAGCCTGGTTCGGTTTTTAATTTACAGATTTATAAAACATTGATCATATTATTTTTTATAAATAAAATACTTCCCTATTTGTTTTATGTTTAATCTGGAACTAACTTCAATTTTTTCTGAAAAATAACATCCAAAATGATATCAGAATCCAAATAAATTGTTTTCATTACTACATTTATATTGAATTTATGTATCTAAATCCAACAAATAAATTTATATTTTCTTAAACTTCATATATTATTGTAATTGAGAATAAACCTGGGACAACTTGTATGCCTAAGGCAAACTGTTGGAAAAACATTGGTTTTATAACTTTCCGATTCTGATTTTAGGGAGGATGATGGTATACGTACTGAAGATACAAGGAAAGATTTCATTTCGTTTTTTCTTGTTTTAGGCCTTCTTAAATGACTCGTTATCACTAAAAAATCAATTCATTAGGAAATTTGTTATTCACTGTTTCTTTGACAAAATTTCGTTTACAAAACCTTGTTTGCAAAGAATAACTATTAAAAAAACCCTATTACGAAAAATCCAGCTTACTAAATCTTCAAGCAACCCCACTTAGGAGTTGATTTAAGTGCCTGAAATTCTGATTGTTGAAGATAATTTACTTAACCTGACCGTTGAGGCAGACTTACTTAAGTCTTTTGGACACGAGCCGAAAAAGGCGAAAAACGGCTTTGAAGCTCTCAAAATTCTCACTGAAGTGAAAATTGACCTGATATTGCTTGACATGGAACTTCCGAAAATGCATGGTCTTGAATTGCTTCAAGAAATCAAACTTAATCCTGAAACTAAGAGTATAAAGGTAGTTGCAGTCACAGGTTATTCCGATCCTGAAAGTAAAGAAAAATACCTTAAAGCTGGATGCTATGCCGTTCTTGCCAAACCCATAAACTTTGGTGAGTTTGGCTCACAGATTGAGGATTTTCTTACAATAGCGGACTCTTGAAAATATAATATATGCGCAAATAAAAAGACAGTTACAGTGTATATGCAAAAATAAAAACAGTCGCCTAAAAGGCAGATTCAGTAGATATCTAAAGAAATATGCAAAATAGAGTTAAAATCACAATGACGAATTTTTCATTATGCTTTCTTTTTTCAATTAATCAAAAAATTTATCAACTCTTAAATAGTCTGTATTGAATGATCGGTTGGAAGGTCAGGCAATCTCCATAAAAACACTTCCGTCCGTTCACCTTCCTTAGCAGATACTACTGACACGTTAACAGTCCATGCAGGTAGAAGAGGTATAGAGATAGAGAAACCAGAGGCAAGGGTGAGATAGTTGTATAAAAACACAAAAATAGGGCATGTAGTAATAGGATTTGCTCTTCTTCTGGTTTTAATGTTCTTTGTTGGGTATACAGGCTATCAGGGTATGAATGACGTGGAAAAAAAAAGCCGAGCCATTCAAAACATGACCTTTATCATGAATAATATGCAGGGAGCCCTGGAAGCTCAGGAAAATTATGTTATTTATGGTGATCCTGTTTATAAGGAAGACACTTATAAACATCTTGATCGTGTACCCACACAAGCAGCTATATCCAAGGGAATATATCTTGGCTACCTTGATCCTGTAAATCAGGATCGAATGGATTCTATTCTGGAAGTCTCTGACAAATTTAAAGAAAGCTTTGATAGCTATGTTGAAGCAAACAACGAAGAGATAGCCCTGAGAGCTAATATCACTTCTAAAGGCGATCTTATTTTGCGGAAAGCAGATGAGATTTATCAAGACCAGATGCTTCAATACCAGCAATACGCAGAAAACGGTTCTTCAAGTGAAGTTCTCCAGCAAAAATTATCTAATGCTCAGGAAGTCCAGAAAATTAGCATACTTGCGATGGAAGCTCGAGACCAATACCAGAGCTATATAATTACTCCCAAAGATCAGTATGCAGAAAATTTCGATCGAAATATGGAGAATATAAGTGAAGTTACTAAGAACTTAAATAAGCAGACCGTAAATCCTGAAAATCTTGAGCGTGAAGACGCAATAATTTCCAATGTTAGAGAAATCCGGAACGATTTTGATCGCCTGGAAATTCTTAAAAAGAGGCAGGCAGTTGATGTGAAAAATATGGCAGCCATAGCTGCAAAAATTAAAGAAAATGCTGAAGCTGCCAGTGCCGATCAGAAAGGGAAGCTTGACACCCTGATAATAAACTCTATAAGTAAGATTCTTCTCGTTACTCTTCTTTCGATACTTATCGGCGTTTTACTTGTTTTTGTGATTCTGAACCTCTACAGAAAACCCATTTACGAATTGCTCGATGCATCCGAGAAAATTTCTAACGGAGATCTTGATGTTAAGATCAATAGGAGTTCGAGAAGTGAAATCTCTCAACTCTCACAAGCTTTTGAATCAATGGTTGAAAATCTTCGTAGCCTGATAAAAGGAATTCAGGAAAATTCGGTTCACCTTTCTACACTCTCAGAAGAAATGTCTGCTTCTTCTGAGGAAGTGGCTTCAGCTTCAAGGAAAATTTCTGACACTGCAACTGAAATCTCAAATGGGACCGAGATGCAGAGTACAAAAATATTGGATATCACTCATGCAATGCAGGATATGACACATAATATTCAAGAAATTGCAGAGAATACTCAGAAAGTCTCTAAGAACACCACTATTGTCAATAGTACTGTCAATAACATTGGAAATGCCTCAAGAGAAATTCTGGTAAAAATGGATCGTATTCGCTCCTCTGTTGATGAAACTAAGGAAGTAATAACAGAACTTGACTCCAAATCTCAACAAATCAATGAAATTGTAATTCTCATTACCAGGATTGCGGATCAGACAAACATGCTTGCTCTGAATGCTGCAATTGAGGCTGCCAGGGCTGGCGAGCAAGGCCGGGGTTTCTCTGTTGTAGCCGATGAGGTCAGAAAACTTGCCGATGAATCCGGTCGTGCTGCTAATAACATTTCCAGCTTAATCGAAGAAATAAGAGGTAGTATCAGCGAAACCGTGGAAAGTATAGAGGCCAGTAAAAAAGATGTGCAGGCTGGCTCACTATCTGTTAATAACGCAGTTGAAATGGTTGCAGGAATTGTTACTACAATCAATGAAATTACAAACATGATCGAAGATGTTGCAGCTGCTACAGAAGAGCAGTCCTCATCCATTGAAGAAATCACTTCCACTCTGGAGGATATTTCCTCAATCTCAGAACAGTCCGCCGCAGGAACCCAGGAAACTGCTGCAGCTCTCGAAGAGCAGAGTGCTTCAATGTCAGAACTTGCCAATATGGCCAGTGAGCTTTCTTTACTTGGGGAAAGGATGAAAAAAGCTACGGAAAAGTTCAAACTTGGTAACTTAAAAGAAGGATCATAAAACATGTCAAGTTAAAATTTCGAAGTTAATTTGAGGAATTCAAATGTTTAAAGAAGTACTAGATGAAGGTTCAAGATTTTCGGAAGAAAATCTTCAATTAGTGACCTTTGAGCTTTCAGGTGAAGAGTTCGGAGTAGATATCATGCAGGTCTCCGAAGTTATTCCGGTTCCAAGGATCACCCGTATTCCTCAGGCCCCAGGATGCATAAAAGGGCTCATTAACTTGCGGGGAAAGATCCTCGTTGTGATAGACCTTAACAAGCGGCTTGAGTTCAGCTCGAAAGAAACTGATAGCCTGTCCAGAATTATCATAGTTGAGATTAAAGATACAGTCCTTGGAATGCTTGTAAATTCCGTAAAAGAGGTTATGAGCCTGCCATTTTCTTCAATTCAACAACCCCCTGAGATAATTAAATCGAAAATTAATGCAGAATATCTAAGAGGAGTTGGAAAAATAGGTAGCAGGCTTATTATTCTACTAAATCTTGCAAGAGTACTTGGAGAAGAAGAAATCGAAGAACTCAGTGAGCTATCTTTTCCAGAAGAAGTTGCTTTAACTGAGTAAATCGCCTCTACGAAAGAGAATGTTTAAACTTGCTGAACTATATTCCATAGAAAACGACAGCTTAAACTCACTTAAATAGTTTTCTCCCAAAATGAATATTTAGAAAAGTATTTAAATTTAAACATTTGTTCTCCCTTGAAGCTAATGTTAAACTCTTCTGAAGCTAATGTTAAACTCTTCTGAAGCTAATATTAAACTCTCCTGAAACTAACATTAAACTCTTCTGAAGCTAATGTTAAACTCTTCTGAAGCTAACATTAAACTCTCCTGAAGCTAACATTAAACTCTCCTGAAGCTAACATTAAACTCTCCTGAAGCTAACATTAAAGATTAACAATCAGGCTCTAACATGCATCCTGTAGTCATATTCCTTTTCGCCCTTCTCCTCATCTTATTTTTTACAGCCGGACTCAGATTACACCCTTTCTTAAGTCTTGTCCTTGTATCCGTTCTTACAGGAGTTCTTGCAGAAGAACCTCTGGCCACCGTCGAAGCAATAACTGGGGGATTAGGCAACGTATTTTCTCGTTTTGCTATTATTATTACTTGTGGAAGTATTATTGGAATCCTGCTCCAGGGAACCGGAGGAATGTCCTTAATAGCTTCTGATATTATACGTTTTTCCAGAAATCCTCTACTTGCTCTTAATGTTCTTGGCTTTCTTTTTTCCGTTTCCCTTATGTGTTACATTCTTGCCTATGTTATCTTTGTTCCAATAGCTAAAGAGTTGGCTGCCAGACTCGATAACCCCCCAATTTCCACTGCAACAATCCTTGCACTGGGAGCTGTTGCCTTGTTTAACCTTGTCTACCCTTCGCCTGTAGTAATTTCTGCAGCAGAAGAGTTGTCGGCTGACGTGAACAAGCTTTTTATTACGGGACTTTTTATCGCAGTTCCCACTTCCATTGTAGGCTACTTGTATTCTAAAAATCTAGAAAAGTCTAAAACTGCAGTTTTTTCAAATAGAATCAAAGAAAAAAAAGCTGAAGATCAGGAAAACTCAGGAATATATAATAACCCTGCTGAAAAGCCAAGTCGACTTGAGGCTTACTCTCCAATCTTTTTTCCTTTATTCCTTATTCTCCTTCAAACAGGCTTTGAATATCCTCATTCTGTGCTCACCTTTCTGGGGAACCCGAACATTGCTCTTCTTATAGGAGTCCTTCTCTCCATTTTTTCTGGCAGAAAGCTTGGAACTCTTGTACTGAAGGAACTGATTGAAAAAGCTGTGAGGAGAAGTGGGGTTGTTCTTCTTGACCTTTGCGGAGGAGGTGCTCTTGGACCCTTGCCATGACCGGGGCAGGAGAAACTCTTGGCAGGTTCTTCTTGCAGTTGAGCCTTCCTCATATCCTTGTGCCTTTTCTCATTGCCGCAGCTCTTCAAATCGTTCAGGAATCAAGGGTTGTTACCATGCTTGTTGCACCTTCTCTTTTGCTACCCCTGGTTCCTGAACTTGGGCTTCCTCTGGAAATCGTTATTCTTTCAATGGCTTCAAGTACTTTTCTAATTTCTCATGTCAATGATCCTTTCTTTTGGATTTTGGGAGAACTTGCAGAGCTGGAACCCTCTGAAGTCTTCAGGTCAAATACTCTTGGGAGCGCTGTGATGGGTATTGTGAGTTTCCTGCTGACATCTGCTGTTTATCTTTTCTTTTACTGATTTCTATATCTATTGTTTTCCTGATTTTGTCACAGTACAACAATGATCACATAATTTGGTACGTGGCAAATAATAAATACCAGTTTTTTATATTTCTCTATATGAATGAGCAAAATTATCCTGAATTTACGGGCCTTGAGCTCTCTCCGAGAAAGATAGATTATCTTAAGTTCATTCTTGAAAAAGGAGGCACTGTAAAAACCACAGAGATCTCTTCAGTCCTGAAGGTCGATCCTTCAACTACGACTAAAACTTTAAATGAACTTGCAGGTGCAGGCTACCTGAATCATATTCCCTATAGGGGTGTGGATCTAACGGAAATGGGGGAGGCATATACACAATTTCTCATCCGAAGACACAGGATTCTTAGTCTCCTTTTAACCCACTATGGCCTGTCGTCGGAGGAAGCGTGTAGTGAAGTTTCGCGTTTTGAAGCTTTTGTCTCCAGGGATGCTATAAATAAAATCTGCAGCTCAATGGGACACCCGATGTTCGGAGTTTGTGGAGAAATAAGCCATGAAAACTGCTTGCATGAAGAAAAACACCATTGAACCTGCCTGCATGAAGAAAAACACCATTGAACCTGCTTGCATGAAGAAAAACACCATTGAATGCTTGTAAGTGGAACATCAAATGAAATGCTAAATGAAGAGCTAAAGTGCTAATCAAGTGCCGAGTATGGGTTTTAAGATAAATTTGGTATTGTACCAAAAAAATTTTCTGAATAATTCAAAAATTTAAGGGCATACCAAATTTTGAATACCTACTGATTTTGGATAATAGAGACTTTGAATAATGTTGGTCTTATCTCATTCAGAAATATATTCATGAATTAATAAAAACTGAAAAATGAAGAAATGGGATTTCAATATGAGTCTGAAAATTCTACCTTTATTAGTGCTCTTGACTGTTGGTCTGAGTCTTTTTGCCAGCGGCTGTACAGGTCAGGACGACTCCCAAACTAATGAGAATGAGAGTACAGTACAGGACGTTGAAGTATCAGGGTCGAACGAGTCTGTGATCGTAGCTGTGAGTATAGTTCCTCAGGCCGAGTTTGTAGAAAAAGTTGGGGGAGACAAAGTGAAAACTGTTGTCATAATTCCTCCAGGAGCAGACCCTCATACCTATGAACCATCTCCTAAAGAGATGGGAGAAGTGAGCAAAGCTAGTATGTATGTTACAGTTGGTGTAGATATGCCCTTTGAGGAAGTCTGGATCAACAGATTCAAATCTATTAACACTGGAACTCTTATAGTAAACTCTTCTAATGGAATCGAACTCAGGAAACTTGCTGCTCACGATCATCACGAAGAGGAAGGAGCAGAAGAACATTCAGAAGAACATGCAGAGGAACTTGAAGCAGGTAGCGAAGAAACTGAACTGGATCCCCACATATGGACATCTCCTGCAAACGCAAAAATAATGGTTGAGAACATTTATGAGGGACTCGCCAAAACAGATCCCGATAACAAAACTTACTATGCTCAGAATAGAGATGCTTATCTTAAGGAACTTGACGCTCTGGATGCAAGGATCCGCGAAAAGCTCGAGGGAAAAAAGGAAAGAAATTTCATGGTCTATCATCCTTCCTGGGGCTATTTTGCAGCGGACTACAACCTTACCATGATTCCAGTTGAGATTGAAGGAAAAGAGCCGAGTGCTCAGGATCTGGCAAAGGTTATAAGTCTTGCAAAAGAAAAACAGGTTAAAGTCATCTTTGTCCAGCCTCAGTTCAGTACGGGAAGTGCGCAGTCCGTAGCTAAGGAGATAGGCGGTGAAGTTGTAGCTGTAGATCCACTTGCAAAGGATTATGTTGCAAATATGGATAATGTATCCGATATTTTTGCCAGAAACCTAGTATGAAGTCAGTAAGGTATGAAGTCAGTAAGGTATGAAGTCAGTAAGGTTGAAGTCAATAAGGTATGAAGTCAATAAGGTATGAAGTCAATAAGGTATGAAGTCAATAAGGTATGAAGTCAATAAGGTATGAAGTCAATAAGGTATGAAGTCAGTAAATTAGTACTTGAGTCCTGGTTTAATCAGAAATCAAGTACTATCTTAATATCAAATGCTCGTAATCCGGTAAATAAAAACGATATTCTGAAGGAAAGGCAATGGAGAAGGTTATAGAACTGAAGGATGTCTGGGTTCGTTACGGAACCCAGACTATTCTTGAGGCAATCAATTTTGAATTGAAAGAACCCAATGGACTGCTTGGGATTATCGGACCTAATGGGGGAGGAAAGACTACATTTCTCAAAGTGCTCTTGGGGCTTTTGAAACCTTATAGAGGCAATGTAAAACTCTTTGGGAAACCACCGGAAAAGAGTAGGGAACTTGTAGGCTATGTCCCTCAGTACAAAGGTTTTGATTTTGATTTTCCTATCAGTGTTTGGGAAGTTGTGCTTACAGGCAGGATGAGCCATACAGGTTTTCTGAAGAAATTTCGAGAAGAGGACAAAAGGGCTGCCGAAGAAGCCCTTAAAACTGTAGAAATGTTTCAGTACAGAGACCGGCAGATTGGGCAGCTTTCTGGAGGACAACGGCAGAGAGTCTTTATTGCAAGAGCTCTTGCTACGAACCCTAAACTTCTGCTTCTGGACGAACCTAATTCCGGGCTTGACCCGCATATGCAGGATGAACTCTATCGCCTGCTAAGCAGACTCAAGCAGGAAATGGCAGTTATTATGGTTACTCATGATCTCAGTGCGGTTTCTGTTTATGTCGACAAAATAGCCTGTTTAAACCGCACTCTTCACTATCACAATTCCAGAGAAATTCCGGTTGAAGATCTTGAAGCTACCTACCAGTGCCCTGTTGAGCTGATCGCTCATGGAATTCCTCACAGGGTGCTGAAAAACCATGAGGAGAACTCCTGAAGATCAGGACTTGTTCGAAAAGGACTGATTCGAAAAACAGACGGAGAAACTCCTGAAGATCAGGACTTGTTCGAAAAGGACTGATTCGAAAAACAGACGGAGAAATAAGAATGTTTGATTTTCTGCAATATAATTTTATCCAGAACGCTCTTGCAGCCGCAGTTCTTGCAAGCATAGCCTGCGGGATTATAGGAGTCTATGTTGTCGTCAAAAAAATAGTCTTCATAAGTGGTGGGATAGCTCATGCTTCCTTTGGAGGTGTCGGGCTGGGCTATTATCTCGGAATTAATCCTATGTTCGGAGTTCTTCCCTTTAGCTTGCTTTCGGCTCTTGTGATGGGAACAGTGAGTAAGAAGTCTAAAATCCCTGAAGACAGTGCTATAGGCATACTCTGGTCTCTTGGGATGGCACTCGGAATAATTTTTGTTTATCTAACCCCTGGCTATGCTCCTGATCTTATGACTTACCTTTTCGGAAATATTCTAACAGTTCCCTACTCCGACCTTTATTTTATGCTAGCTCTTGATATAGTAATAGTAGGTGCGGTTTATTTACTTTACAAAGAATTTCTTACCTTATGTTTTGATGAAGAATTCACAACAGTACAGGGTCTTCCTACCGAGAAGCTTTACCTTTTCCTTCTCTGTATAATTGCTCTAACAATTGTAGTGCTCATTAAGGTCGTGGGTATTATCCTTGTAATCGCTCTTCTTACCATTCCTGCTTCTCTGAGCCGTAAATTTACTTATAACCTGAAGCGTATGATGCTGATTTCCATAGCCTTTGGTACTGTGATCAGCGTTACGGGAATAGGTCTTTCATATGCCCTGGATGTTCCATCCGGCGCAACCATTATTCTCGTACTGAGCCTTGTGTATGGGGTTGCTTCTTTCGGGATGGAAATACTCGAGAATATAAAGAACTCAGGCGCTTAAAAATCCTGAGTTTTATTTTACAGGCTTTAAATGGACATTTATGGACTTATCCAGTACTTACTCGGTACTTTGTCCAGTACTTATCCAGTACTTACTCGGTACTTTGTCCAGTACTTATCCAGTACTTATCCAGTACTAGTTAAGTAGCTGTTCGAGGATTATTTTTCATAATCTTTCATAATATTATTAGAATTATATTTATTCCGTTTTATTAAGACATAAGTTTATATATGGTGAGATGTAAGAGCCTAAACGTTTAATTGATTAATTCCACAGGATCCGGTACTAAACCTCTCTAGGCTGGATTTGTAGAGATAAAAACGGAATCTGAAGCATCTAACCCATGCGCGTACAACCGTTTCGAGTGGGGAAGCGACGGATACGCCGATAGACAAAACACAATGGATTTATTTAGAGCTCTTAAGCCAGTCCAGTAAGTGTTCTAAAAATTATATCAAAGTAAGTAATTGAACCCGTTATATAAAATGGAAGCTATCAGGCTATTTACTAAAGTAAACTGTTACAATCAGGGTGATAAAATGGATCGTGATACAACCCGAGATCAAAATATAAAAGAAAATGAGACTTTTGATGGAGACTGCCTCGATCTTCCGGACATTCCCCTTCCGGAGACTGACAACGTTCTATACTCAATTCTTAACTCCTTAAACCAGAATATCGCAGATTTTCATACTTTTGTGAAGTTCAATCCCTATCTGTCTGAGGACCACCTGAATGTCGAACTGCTTAAAAGAAGCATGGGCATTCACAGAGACTTTACAGCTCTATTCCTGCACACCAAAGAGGAGCTTATTTTTACCTATCCCGAATTCATAGAAAAAACTGAGAAGTTGTTATTTAGGGGAGATGTTGGTACCGACTGCATAAAATACACTCGCAAATTATGCAGAACAATAAGCGACTATAAAATAGCCCTGCACAGAGAAGGCTATTTGCCTGACCTGAGAAGACAGTTACCATTTGTTGACCTGTAATTCATCCAGTAACTTATTTTTTTCTGTTAAATTTCTCTTTTTCATCATATTCAAATTCAGGCCCCATTCTTTTATATTTTAAGCTCATAATAATTTTGTTAATTCCAGTAATTCTAAGAGTCCCATGAATTGAAGATGCTTCCAAAACTCTATTTTTATTGAATGAAGAAGGGAAATTTCTTCTCTTTTATATCTCAACTTTCTTTGCATTTTACGGTACTTCCAGAATTTTATATTTCATTTTCAGTACATCCGTAGTTTTATATAATTAAAAGGTATCTAGATTTCCAGGCATCTGTAAAAACGGTGTCTTTGAAAAACGGTATCTTAAAAAACGATCTTCGAAAAACGGTATCTTAAAAAACGGTATCTTAAAAAACGGCCTTTGAAAAACAGATGCCTGTATTATTTAGTATCTGAGTCTTTTTTATTTTCGTTATCCAACAAAGTTTCATAACTTGATTTTATTCATTTTGCAGAAATTAGTCAGTTTTTCGATATTGCCTGTAACTGTTTTGTTATATTCTGGATGAGCTCATCCCAAACCAATTTTATTCCCAAATCTATACTATTTTCATGTTAGAAAATAGAGTAATTATTCCAAGTTCATGGTTTTGGGACAGGATCTATCAAAAAAGAACATTATATTCCTCGAATAACATGCACAACTACATGAAAATGCTTCCATATGGTAACATTTTTGATGCTAAAGCAAAAAATGGATCAAAAGAGATAAATTAAAATTAAAAAAGTACAATAAAAAATAAAATTAAATAATTAAAACTTCAGTTTTCACTGAAGTCCGAAGTGTTTTATGTTCCAGTCTGCAGTAGCCTGGATTTTCTTTATTTCTTCTTCACCGCCTTCCATGGTGAAGAGGTGTTTGAACCTTTTCTGGGCCCTCAGGTACTCCTCGACTGGTCTGGGATCCTTAACTTTCCTGACCTGGGTAATTTCCCCGTTTTCCATTTCATACATGGGCCAGAGGCAGGTTTCGACTGCGAGTTTGGCGATTTCCAGGGTCTTTGAGGTATCAAAACCCCAGCCTGTTGGACAGGGGGCATGGGAATGGATATAGGTCGGGCCCACGATTTCAGTTGCCTTCTTGACCTTTCGAATCATGTCTCTTGGGAAACCTATGGAAGTTGTGGCCACATAAGGAGAGCCATGAGCTACCATGATAGCAGGCATGTTTTTCTTAGGACGCGGGTTTCCAAAGGAAACTTTTCCGGCTGGAGTGGTTGTGGTACTTGCATCAAAAGGTGTTCCACTGCTGCGCTGGACTCCAGTGTTCATATAAGCTTCATTGTCCATGCACACGTAGGTAAAGTCGTGACCTCTCTCGAATGCACCTGAAAGGGCGCCAAGTCCGATATCCATAGTAGATCCGTCTCCACCGATTGATATAACCTTGATATCATCCTTTTTGCCAAGAGCCTTCAAAGCAGCTTCCACACCTGAAGCTACTGCTCCTGCGTTCTCAAAAAGGGAGTGGATCCATGGAACCTGCCAGGAGGAATACGGGAAAGGTGTGGACATGACTTCCAGGCAGCCTGTCGGGTTAACTACAATTGTGTTTGGGCCTGCGCCCATAAGTGCGAATTTTGCAGCAAAGGCATCACAGCAACCTGCACAGCCGCTATGCCCAGACGTAATGTATGTTTGTGGAGTGTTTTTGCTCACAGCAACTCCTCCTTGAGGCTCAGGAATTGACTTTCGACTTCAATCCCAGATTTTATAACTTTTTTGGTTTCTTCAATTATCTTTGCAATATCTTCCACGCGAATATCGCGGCCTCCGTGCCCAACGGTATAGCCTACAACTGGTATACGAATCTTACTGTTATAGAGGCAGGACTTGGTTTCGGTAAAGAGAGCTCCTTCATTTGTGCCTATGGAGATATTCTTATCGAGTATAACAACGACATGTGCATTCTTAATAGCTTCTCGGATCTGCTCTTTCGGGAAAGGTCTGAAGGATCTTACTTTTAAGACTCCTACCTTTTCTCCTCTTGCCCTATACTCATCAACAACGTCCTTTATAGTTCCGAGAATAGAGCCCATAGACATGATAACGATTTCGGCATCATCAAGCATGTATCCGTCAACAAGCCCTCCGTGGTATCTACCAAAGATTTCCTCAAACTCCTTTGCAACGCTTTCGATCTTTGGAAGAGCTTTCTGCATTGCCTGCTCATGGAGATATCTGAACTCTTCGTAGGTGTCCGGGGCTGCAAAGGCTCCGAAAGTTTTAGGGTCTTCAGGGTCAAGAATATCTTCGGGTTGGAAGGTCGGAAGGAAATTGTCAGTTAGGTCCTGTTCGAGCAGGATGACAGGCTCATAAACATGAGACAGGATAAAGCCGTCCATGCAGACCATACCCGGAACCATGATATCATTGTCTTCTGCGATCTTGTAGAGCTGAGGCAGGGTATCACATGCTTCCTGAACATCCTCTACATAGAGCTGAATCCAGCCTGTATCTCTCTGCGCAATTGCGTCCTGATGATCGTTCCAGATGTTGATTGGAGCGCTAACTGCTCTATTTGCCACTGTCATTACAACAGGAAGCCTCATGCCTGAAGTGTTAAAAAGTGCCTCATGCATGAGCAGAAGTCCCTGAGATGTTGTAGCTGAATAAGTTCTTGCGCCTACGGCTGATGCTCCTATAAGGGCAGAAATTGCCGAGAACTCGGCTTCTACGTTAATATATTCACAGTTAGGGATCTCCCCGTCTGCCATAAACTGAGATAAGTTTTCGACAATGTGGGTCTGAGGAGTAATCGGATAAGCTGAAATTACATTTGGACGGCAGACTTTTGCTGAATGGGCCACAGCATAGGAACCTTCCACGACTACCATTTTTTTTCTGTAAGTCGGGTCAATCATTATTTCTCCTCCAGAATCATTTCAATTGCATCTGCAGGACACTCATTTGCACAGATGCCGCAACCTTTGCAGTAATCATAATCATATTCAAAAAAGCCGTCTTCTCTGGGTTTGACAGACATATCAGGACAGACGATATGGCAGATTCCGCATTTGGTACATTTTTCGTAAATATAAACAGGACGGAAGTTTCTCCAGCCTCCGGTTTTGTTTATGAGGGTAGAACCAGGTTTACAGACTCTGCAGCGTGAAATGTTTAAACCTTCTTCTTTCTCTTCATTTTTCAGAACTTCGGGCCGCATCTTTCGGTCTTGTTCGGATCCGTTACTCACGCTTCTTCCCCCCTGATAAGATTGTAGGCCTTCTGAATTGCATTTGCATTCTTTTCTCCTACCTTTCCTGGAAAACGAGCCCTTATTGCATGCTGGATTGATTCGACATTGATTTCTCCGGTTGCACCCGCAAAAGCTCCAAGGAGGACAGTATTTACAATAGGAACACCTATGATATCCATTGCTACCTTGGTAGCATCCACGGTCATAACCCTGGCTTTTGTATTGAGTTCCAGGCTTTCCGGCTTTTCGGTTGTGTTAACAATAATTATTCCGTCATCCTTTATCCCGCTTGCAACGTCAACAGTTTCAAGCAGAGTTGCATCCTGGACAATAACATAATCCGGAGTGTAAATCTGACTTCGGAGCCTGATAGGATTATTGTTAATCCTTGTAAATGCCTGGACTGGGGCACCTCTACGCTCTACCCCAAAAGCGGGGAAGGCCTGGCTAAACTTTCCATCTTCAAAAGCAGCAACAGAAAGCATTTCAGCCGCGGTAACAGAACCCTGGCCTCCTCGACCGTGTATTCTGATTTCCTTCATTTAGATTCTCCTTTTAATGAAATTTTATCTATTGTTTTTCGAACATTTTCGAATATTTTCGAACATATTCGAATATTTTCGAATTTTTTCGAGTTTTTTTCGAATTTGTCTGTATTTTTGTTGTTCTCGGCAGTCTGTTTGGCAAGTTTTAATTAGCTGTCTGGCACACTGCTATTAATCGAATAATAAACGAATTGACCTGATGTTATCCAATTTATTTACTTTGTCAGATATAATCAGCACTCGTTTACTTTATCAGACATAATCAGCATTTGTTTACTTTATCAGACATAATCAGCGTTGTTACTTTGTCAGAACAATAACAGCATCTGACTCTTTCTTCAAGCATTATTCTAATATAATAAGTATGACATGTACATTCATGCCGGGGATCCAAAAACCTATATGGTAAATTGTTAACCTGGATCTCTTTCATATCATGAATTATAATTATTATTGAAAGATTTATTTTTAATTCTAGGTTCACACTGTTTTATGCCTGATAGTTCATGGATAATAGTGTAGAATATTATTAGGTTTTCGGTGAATTGAAATATATTCTTTATATATTTCTAATTTACAATTATTTTTTTAAATTTATTATATTTATTATTTTCAGGTTAACCTGTCTTAAGCATACGTTTTTATTGGATAATAACTGTAAACAATCATCTCTCTAAAAATATGGGATACTTTAATATTTCTCCCTAGAGAAATCCTTTATTAACTCAATCATCGCCTTTCCATCTTTCAGATTATTAATCTTTTCCCTGATCTGCCGCGAGCCGTGCAACCCTTTTGTAAACCAATGAGCATGCATTCTTAGATTTGTAGACGTCTGGAGATCATATTTTTCAAGTAAGGCAATATAATTCTCAAAGTCCTCCAATTGCCGGACTTGTCTGTCAAGTTCCAGCCTTTCTCCGGTTTCCAGATAATGCCTTATCCTTCTGAAGATAAAGGGATTTCCCATTGCTGCGCGGCCGATCATAAGCCCGTCACAGCCAGTAAAATCAAGGGCAGCTTCGGCAGATTCCTCATCCCTTATATCTCCATTTGCAATTACTGGAATGGAAAGTTCCTGTTTAACGGCTCTTATTGCTGTAAGGTCTGAATTTTCGGAGTACATCTGCTCTGCCCTCCTACCATGTACAGTCAGGGCCGAAGCTCCAGCTTCTTCGATCAGGCGTGCAATTTCGAGGGTTTTTTCCTCACTCCTCAGAATACGGATTTTTGCAGTTACAGGAGTCTTCAGCACACCGGTCAGCTCAGAGATAATTTCATATACAAGTTTCTGGGAGTTGAGAAGAGCCGAGCCGCATCCTGTCCCTATAATTCGCTTTGCAGGGCAGCCCATATTCACGTCGATGAGTTCAGGTTTGTACTCGTCTTCAATAAAAAGTGCAGCTTCCCTCAGTTTCTCTGGAGAACTTCCTACAAGCTGAACTCCAAAAGGTCGGTCTTCAGGGGACGACAGCCCTTTGAGAATAGATTTTCGATTTTCGTTGAGCAAGGCATCTGCGCTGATCATCTCAGTATATGTAAGGTCAGCTCCATTCTGCCTGCAGAGCAGCCTGAAAGCCAGATTTGTCACATCTGCCATAGGTGCAAGAAGAAGGTTTCCAGATGTTTCGGTTTTGCCGATTTTTAATTTATTAAGTTTCATTTTTCCAATGATTTCTGAATGTTTGATTCTAGTTCGATTGCCTTCAATGTCTTCAATTGTCTTCAATTATCTTCGGTTTAGATTGTTTTTAGTCGTCTTTTTCTTTTTTCTGATTTTTTCCTGTTTTTTGATCGTTTTTGACCTTTTTAACTGTTTTTTAAATTATTTTCCTGGTGTTTTTCTCATTCCTTTCCCTTATTTATCTGTTTTGGAACTGCTTCCTTAAAAATTGCTATCGCTAGCCTTCTGTAACTGAAACCTTTTGTGATTTATTAATCTTCTTTTGATTTCCTAAACTCTTTATATTTATGTGAGTTCTCTCTAGTTCTCTCTAATACACTGAAGCCCAAAACTTACGCAATCAGAAGTTTGTGCAATCAGAAGTTTACGCAACTAGGAATTTACGCAACCAGGAGTTTACGTAACTAAGAATATAATAAGTAAAAATACAATCCATATACTTGGAGATGCAAGAAATAAAGAACAGAGTGCCTGAAACCAGTTAATAAAGAAAAACTGATTCAGGGATTCAAAAAGATATGTTGAGATTCATATATGAATCTGATTCATGAGAAGAGCAATCTGACATATCCCAGATAAGGAATTCTGTACTGCGCAGTCCCTATAATCCATTCATCTTTTACAGGCATATTATAACTTATCTGTCCTTCCTGGTCATAGTGACTATTGGTTATAACATTATCTCCTTTAGTAATATAACCGGAATAAGGAGCAGGTGGACCGCCTTTCCACATCGGTTCTCCAGCTTCCACTCTGTACATAGCCCTATGAATTATCGGAGTTGCTCCTTCCTCTCCATACGGGCGATAAAGAATCACATTCCCATAATTTTCAAAGGACTTATAGTCTGTGTTTTTCCCTTCTTCGTTCGTGGTAATATTCGTTTTATCGATACTTTTGATGAAAATAATGTCTCCTATCTGCATATGCGGTTCCATACTCCCCGACTCCACCGCAACCATCGGAGTCCAGAGTCCGAATGCCAGCTTGGAAATAACCATGAAAATGATCACGACAGCTACAACAGACAGCAAGTCCTTTCCAAGGGAAACCCAGGTGTTTTCTTGTTCCTGGACACTTTTTTCCTTATTAATCTCGCTCATGTTAAGCCTTTATTCTTTTGATTTTATTCTTATAGATGTTAGGGTGCTGTGTTATATTCCATTCAATTTTGTCCTACTCGAGATCTTATTTGGCTAAATATTATTGTTCAGGGACTTATTACGATTTTCAGAGTATAATACAGCCGTAAAACTATTTTAGCCCTACATTCTATTTTTCTGACTTATATAAGTTAGTAAAAATTTCTTTATTGAGCCTTCTCAATGACACTGAAGACTTGTTTTACTTTATATTAGTTTTCAATTGACGTTTTTCAACTAAGTCTGTTAATTAATTTATCTATTTTTTAATATTTTTTATTGATTATTTAAACTTTTTGTTGTTTCTTATTGTTTCTTTTCTTATTGTTTCTTAATACACGCTGAACAGAATTGTTCTACATTACATAGGAATTAATACTCATTCCTCATTACATAGGAACTAGTACTCTATTCTACAATAGATAGGAATTAATAACTATAAGTAATCTATCGAGCGTACAAAGATTTTATAAAATCTTCTTTATGATAACAAACTAAATTTAGTACATTAATTTCGTATCTTATTAGTTTTTATATTTTAAACAGGCTTTTGATTTAGTCTCTACAAGTCTTGAATGAGATTGGTTATAGTATACCAGATCGCATGAAAATTTAGAAGAATTCAGGACAGTTTCGAAAGGTCAGGCTGGAATCATGGACAGAAAGGATATTATAAGGGTTGTTATGGAAAAAGAGTATCAGATCAGCCCTGAGGCTGTAGAACTTATTTGTTCCAGTAATTCTCCCGAAGCCCTACTCAGATATGTCCTTTCAACTGTAAATGACTCTGTTATTGTCATAGGGAGCGAACATATAGATCTTGAAGGCTTTGCTGCTTTTTCAGCAGGTGAGTCGCTTTCAGATAAAGTACATGTTTTTTGTACAGAAAAAAGGAAAATTTTTTCCGGTGCTTCCATACTTTCTTCCAGATCAAACAATCCATCTTCCAAACCTAACTCTCTTTTAGTGCCCGATTCCTTATCAGAGCCTGCTCTTTCTTTAAAGCCCGATATTGTTACTGCAGCTCCTGACCCAATTATAAAATCATCTAAGGACTCTGTTCTAGATTCTGTTCCAGATTCTGTTCCAGTTCAGGATATGCTTCAGGATATTGCTTATGAACCAGCTCTGGATACTCCAAACACTCTAGATACTCCAAGCACTCTGGATACTCCAAACACTCTGGATACTCCAAACACTCTGGATACTCCAAACACTCTGGATACTCCAAACACTCTAGACACTAAATCAAGTGTAACTCCATCTGACCAAACTTCAGCCTCCTATCTTGCCTCAGACTCCCTTTCTTCGGTGAAGGCAGAACCTCTGACTTTCTTATCTCGTTCCTCCCAGGCTATAAACAGATCAAATTCTCCCTTTTTCGGACAGGAAAACTCTCTTCCATCCTCCTCTTCAAATCGGATTTTCAGGACAGAGCAATCTTCCTCCTCTTCTGAAAGAGGAATATTTTCGAGTTCAAGGGACGAGTACAAACACTACCCAGGTAAAAATCCTGTGACCGTAGTCTCAGATATAACAGGCCACTCAACCTGTGTCGGAGAATATATGCAGTTTGTACAATATTTCAGGGATAGATATAGCAGGCTTTCGGAGATTATTCGGGGGAGAATTAACGCACGCCCTATCGAAAGCTTGAAAAGAAGAAACTTTCGCAGAAGAGAAGATGCAGGTTCTGAGGAAATCTCGATTATAGGTATGGTTTCGGATATCAACAGCACAACAAATGGTCATAAAATTCTTTCTCTGGAAGACCCGACAGGTTCTTTTTCAGTCCTTATTCGAAATTCCGATAAAGAGCTTTTTGAACTTGCATCAAGAATTCTCCTTGATGAGGTCATAGGGGTGGCCGGTTCGATAACCAATGACGGAAGCCTCATGCTGGCAACAAAGCTAATACAACCCGATGTCCCGAATAATATTCAGCGCAGAACCGGAAGCCATGGGAAAGCTGTACTTATTTCGGATGTGCATGTGGGCAGTTCCAAGTTTCTGGAAGATGCCTGGCTGGACTTCCTGGATTTTTTGAAGGGAGAATCGGATTCAGATGATATGCGGGAAATTGCAGCCAGTGTTCGTTATCTTGTTGTTGCAGGAGATATTGTTGATGGGATAGGGATCTATCCTGACCAGGAACTGGAACTTGACATTCTGGATGTCTACGAACAGTATAAGAAGGCTGCAGAATATTTCAGGGAAATTCCCGAACACATTCGTGTTATAATAAGTCCAGGCAATCACGATGCTGTTCGCCAGGCAGAACCCCAGCCTGCCTTACCGGAAAATATTCAGGCATATTTCCCTGAGAATACTGTTTTTGTTGGTAACCCTGCTTTTATGGAGCTTGACGGTGTCCGTCTTCTTATTTACCACGGCAGATCAATTGACGATCTTGTGGCGAGTGTCCCCGGAGTCTCGTATCAGGAGCCTGCTGGGGCAGTTCTTGAAATGCTGAAACGCAGGCATCTTGCCCCGACCTACGGGAGTAGAGTTTCCATATCCCCTGAGAAAAAGGATTACTTTATAATTGATCCTGTACCTGATATTATTCATACGGGCCACGTCCATACCCTGGGAGTCCAGCGCTATAAAAATGTCCTTCTGGTCAATTCCGGAACCTGGCAGGACCAGACAGAGTTTCAGAAACGTGTAAATCTAGTGCCTGTTCCTGCAAGGGTTCCAATTGTGGATCTAGAGAATTTCGATGTAAAGATTCTTGCTTTTGACTAATTTTTAAACTTTCACCAAAGTTTATTCGATTTTAACTTGATTACTGTATTTTAACTGGGTTACTATACTTTAACTGGGTTACTGTACTTTAACTGGGTTACTATACTTTAACTGGGTTACTGTACTTTAACTGGGTTACTGTACTTTAACTGGATCACTGAAGCTCTCTCCAAAAGTATTTTCCGATCCTTATATATACCACAAAGATTTAATATGCGGAAAATGCCGATGGAAGAAAAAAAAGAAAATTTCGGGGAAAATTCTCCTGAAGTTAGGGAGAAAAACAGGGAAGAAGACGCTGTTTTGCTTCCTTTTGATATCCCTGATTTTAAAACTCTCCTGAAAAAGCAGGGCTATGCTCTGGCAGGCCGTCACTCAGCTGTTAAGACCTGTCTCTGGTTAAGGCACGCTATGAATGATCAGGGCTTCTGCTATAAATCGAAGTTTTATGGAGTTCAGTCCCATCGCTGTCTTCAGATGACTCCAACGCTTATGTGCAATCAACGTTGCCTTTTCTGCTGGCGTCCGACTGAAGTTCCTGTTCCTGCACCTGAGGAATGGGATTCTCCTGAGAAGATTGTGGAAGAAAGTATTGTCTGCCAGCGTAAGTTAATCACCGGCTTTGGAGGTTCTCCGAACGCACTTAAGGAACGCTGGCTTGAAGGTAATGAGCCTAACAATGTTGCAATTTCTCTGTCAGGAGAACCAACTTTTTACCCTTATCTCCCGGAACTTATCGAGGAGTATGAAAAAAGAGGTTTTACGACATTTCTTGTCACAAACGGCACAGTTCCCGAGATGCTTGCAAAGGTTTCCCCTTCTCAGTTATACATGAGTCTCGATGCACCGGATCTTGAGACTTACCTGAAAGTCTGCCAGCCAAGGTCGCCTGTCCTTTGGGAAAAGATCAATGAATCTTTGTCCTTGATGAAGCAGAAAAAATCAAGGACAGTTATCCGAACCACCCTTGTGAAAGGTGAAAACTTGTTCAAACCTGAGGATTATGCCAGGCTAATCGAAAAAGCCTCCCCTGACTTTGTGGAAATAAAAGCGTATATGCATCTGGGTTTCTCGCGACTCAGGCTTGATCGCTCTGCAATGCCTACTCATGAAGAGGTTATCGAGTTTTCACAGGAACTTGCAAAACATCTTGGGTATAAAATCGCAGATGAATCTGAAATCAGCAGGGTAGTCCTGTTATCAAAGGACGGGAGAAAGTCTTCTGTAAACAAGAAAAAAATCTCCTGTTAACAGAAAGAAATCTTCTATCAACGAGAAAAATTCCTATAAACAGAGAAAAACTCCTATAAACGGGAAAAACTCCTGTAAACGGGAAAAAGTCTCCTGTCAAAAAAGGTTCACTACTTTGGCCAAATTCGCGTTTTTATCTTTAGTATCAGTAGTGTAAACCAATTGGATTCACAGAAATACTTTTATATATTTATAAATATATATAACAAGTCGAGGGAATAGAAACAAATATAAACTCAGGTTTCATTTAGGGTATAACTCCATCATGAATTTATTCAGTTTTATATTCATCTACAGTTTGAGTAAAATTATGTCTCACATCTAGTGATATCAATAGAGCACGAAACAGGACAAGTTTACGCGGCAAAGGAGCTAGCTTTTTCCGGGATTTCCGAATATTTTCCCGGAGTTTCAGAGTGTTATTTTTCCTGGCGGTGTATTCTTACTCTTAGTTTTTTGTGTTCAGAGCGGTTTTTACATTCAGCTTTCGGTGAGATGGGCCTCGCTGTATGATTTGTCATTATCAAATCTTCTGTCACCCTTGTTAAATTAACCGATAAGCTAAACGAACAATGGACTGAGCAATAAAAATTACGAAGACGCCTCGTTTGAATATCAAAGTTGAAATTCTTATTTATATTTTCAAATTTGATAGAAAGTTTCAAAAATGCTAACCAGTCCAATTAAAACCCTCGACAGGCTCAGCAGTTTAAAATTATTCAATAATCTAAGTTAATTTATCTTAAATTTATCAATCTCGATTAAAAAGGTAATTTAAAATTCAATAATGGACTCAATCTCAAGTTTACCAGAAATATCAGAGTTTTGCTATCTTCATGGGGAATATTTAAAATGACTGAACAATCTGCACACGAAAAGTACGAATTTAAAAAGAAGCTTGAAAGCCTGAGGGATAAAAAGGGAAGAAGTACTGAACTGATTTCTCTTTATATCCCGCCTGACAAGCAAATTTTTGACGTTACAAACCAGTTAAAAGACGAGCACGGACAGGCTGCAAATATCAAGTCCAAGCTTACCAGGACTAACGTACAGGGAGCCATTGAATCTCTCCTTTCAAGGCTCAGATATCTTGACAAGGTTCCTGAAAACGGGATCGTTTATTTCACAGGGGCCGTGGATATTGGGGCCAACAAGACGAACATGGAGAGCGAAGTAATTGTCCCTCCGGAACCCATTACTGTTTATAAGTATCACTGCGACTCCTCTTTCTATCTTGAGCCCCTGGAGGATATGCTCAAGGATAAGGGTACGTTTGGACTTCTGGTGCTTGACCGCAGGGAAGCCACAGTAGGGCTTCTTGTCGGAAAACGGATCCAGGCCTTCCGCAACCTTACCTCAACCGTTCCGGGAAAACAGAGGAAAGGTGGTCAGAGTTCTCATCGTTTCCAGCAACTCAGGTTAATTGCTATCCATGAGTTCTATAAAAGGATAGGAGACGCCGCAAGTGAAATTTTCCTTGCTGTTGAGCCTAAAGATCTCAAAGGTATCCTGATAGGAGGCCCTTCTCCTACGAAGGAAGAATTTTATGCCGGGGAGTTCTTGCATCACGAGCTTATGAGAAAAATTCTTGGGCTCTTTGATACGGCTTACACTGACGAGTCCGGGCTCTCGGAACTTGTGAATGCTGCCGGAGATAAGTTACAGGATCTTGAGCTTATGGGGCAGAAGAATGCTGTCAGAGCCTTCTTTAAAGAACTTATTTCCGACTCAGGCAAAGTAGCCTATGGAGAAACACAGGTTAGGGCAAACCTTGAAATCAATGCTGTGGACATGCTTCTGCTTTCCGAAGATCTGCGGGCTGAAAGAGTAACCACTAGTTGCAGCGTTTGCGGATATGAAAATAAGTGGACACGGCGATGGAAACCCGGAGAATCTGCCCCTACAACGGGTAACTGTCCAAACTGTGGAGCTTCCCTTGAAGTTACGGACGTTACTGACATTGTTGACGAGCTTTCAGCCCTTGCTGACAAAAGCAACGCAAAAGTTGTTTTCGTATCTACTGATTTTGACGAAGGGTCACAACTTATGAACGCTTTCGGAGGCATTGCTGCAATTCTCAGGTATAGTACTGGAGTCTGATTTCATCCAGACTCCTAGCAAATACTTCTCCCAACAATTTTCAGCCAATAATTTTTATCCAACACTTTTTTAATTAAACTGCCCTTAGATCACTGGATTATAATTGGTAAATTAAAATAACTAAATCAAAAACAAACTAATACAGTTGAATTAAGTTTAGTGAATTAAGTTTAGTGAATTAAGTTAAGTGAATTAAGTTTAGTGAATTAAAACTGCAGAATTAAACTTAGTGAATCAGATTTAGTGAATTAAAACTGCAGGATTAAAACTAGTAAGTCAAACTTTATAAATTAAACTTAGTAAATTAAAACTAGTGAATTAAACCTATTGAATTAAAAGTAGCGAATCGAACTTTATAAATTAAACTTAGTAAATTAGAACTAATAAGTTAAACTCAGTAATCTTAAGGCTATTCCGTTGTTTTCGTAGTTTTCATAGGTGATTTATCTTGTTCCTGGAATTAAAAGCTCAGGCTACATCAATCTTAAAAGATGCTATCCAAAAGGCCGGACTTGAAATTGAAGATTCCGAACTTTATTTCGAAACCTCTTCTTACGCTGACCTCGCAAGCAGGGCTGCTTTCAGACTGGCAGGTCTGTACAAGCAAAACCCGAAAGAACTTGCAACTCGTATCGTTTCCGCAGTCGAAATTCCTGATGGTTCGTATATAGGAGAAGTAAGTGCTTCTGGCCCTTACATTAACTTCCATGCAAGCAGGCTCTATCTGGACAGAACGGTTACTACAGTTCTTGAAAAAGAGGAAAAATTTGGCTGTGGAGCCCCAAAGGATAAAATTTTACTTGAGCACACCTCAGCAAATCCTAATGGCCCCCTGCATGTAGGACACATCCGAAATTCCATTATCGGAGATACCCTTGCCCGTATTCTCAGGCGTGCAGGATACAATGTGGAGGTACAGTATTATGTCAATGATATGGGCCGTCAGATTGCAGTAGTTTCCTGGGCATGCGAACGTTTTGAGCTTGACCTTTCAAAAAAACCCGATTCTGCCATTGCTGATGTGTATATCAAAGCCAACGTCGAGCTGGATAAAAATCCGGAGTATGTAAAGGAAATCGATGCCCTTATGGAAAAGGTAGAAGTTGGGGATGTCAGGACGATTGATAGTTTCAATAACGCAGTTTCCCTGGCGATTTCCGGAATCAAGGAGACCTTGCTTCGTTTAAATGTTGTCCATGATAAATTTGTCAATGAATCCACTTTCCTTAAATCAGGCGCAGTACATGATATTGTCGAGCGGATCAAGGCGACCGGAAGGACTAAAACGGATAAAGGGGCTCTTGTAGTAGACCTTTCCGACTACGGGTTTAAAAAAACCCTTGTTATCCAGCGTTCAAACGGCACTTCTCTTTACACAACCAGAGATCTTGCTTACCATGAATGGAAAGCCGGGCAGGTAGACCGCATAATTGATGTTTTCGGAGCTGACCACAAGTTGATCTCAGGCCAGCTCAGGGCTACACTGAACGCAATTGGGATCAAGGAACCTGAGGTCGTCATCTTCGAGTTCGTCTCCCTTCCTGAAGGTTCAATGAGCACTCGTCGTGGGCAGTTCATAAGTGCGGATGATCTCTTTGACAGGGTTACGGAAGCTGCCCTTGAACAGGTAGAAACTCGCCGTCCAGAGACTTCTTGCGAGTTCAAGAAACAGGTTGCTGAAATGGTGGGAATTGGTGCGGTAAGGTACGATATAGTAAGAGTCTCTCCGGAAAAATCCACGGTTTTCAACTGGAAAGAAGCTCTGGACTTTGAGAAGCAGGGTGCTCCCTATATTCAGTACTCCCATGCCCGTGCCTGCAGTATTCTTGAGAAGGCGAAAGAAGAAGCTGCCTGGGACCCCTCTGCAAAAATCGAGCCTTCTCTACTTGTTGAGGATACCGAAATCGATCTTATCAAGAAAATGGCATTGTTTGACAGTATAATCGACCTTGCAGCTCGTGAACTCAAACCTCATGTACTTGCAATCTACGCCCGTGAACTCGCTGATGCTTTTAACCAGTTCTACCGCTTTGTCCCTGTAATTGCTGCTGAGGACGAAAAAACCAGGGTTTCAAGATTGGCTCTTGTGAACTGCGCAAGGATTGTGCTTGCAAACTCGCTTGATACACTTGGAATTGCAGCTCCAGAATCCATGTAAACTTTTCCTCTTTTTCCTTTTTCCTCTTTTTCCTTTTTCCTCTTTTTCCTTTTTCCTCTTTTTCCTTTTTCCTCTTTTTCCTTTTTCCTCTTTTTTCCTTTCTTCCTCTTTTTTCCTTTCTTCCTCTTTTTTCCTTTCTTCCTCTTTTTTCCTTTCTTCCTCTTTTTTCTCTTTTCTCTTTTCCTCTTTTTTCCTTTTTTCCTCTTTTTTTCTTATCTCTTTTCAATTTTACTTTTTTTACTGTTTATGAATATACGAGGTTCGATACTGCTGAATGCCGTCTAGAGAAGCTGACTATTGAAAATCACTTCTCCAATCATGTACAGAAAGCCAATGAGAAAAATATAAAATCTTTTGCAGCAAAAAGATAATTACAACTACTGCTGCAGGATATTATGACCACGATAAATGAAGCTTTTCGGATGTTCTTGAATGAACAGGAAGCTAGCTTGAAACCGGATGCTTTCCTGGATCTTGAAGATGTGATCCTTCTTTACGAGGAATTCCTTGAATTCAGTGCAGAAGATTCTTTTTCTGAAGAAGACAGGGAACTTTATAATGCCCGGCACGAACACGAGAACAAGAGTTACTGCGATATTTTCGGCCCTGAGCATCTCATTCCGTCAGGAATTAAGGAATTTCTCGACGATTATGTAGTTGAGGTCGGAGGAGGCAAGAAATTCACGGGGACAGCTGTAAAAATCCTTGAAAAATTCTTTGAATGGGCTCAGGAAAAAGGTTACATTGACGAGAAAGCTTTTGAAGTAAACAGTGAGGTTCTCAGGAAGTATAAAAAAAGGTACTGATGCCACATGATCAATAAAAATGTCGTATAAAATCAGTTGCAATTATTCAGACTCATTGAATCTTTGAGGATTGATGAGACACCAGAAAATGTTTTGAAGAGAAATATGTATTAGAAGAGCCTTTTTCTGGAATAGAGGTCTGAGAAGCCTATTTTCAGATAGTCCTTTTCTTTTTTTGCTTATTCTGTTAATCCCGTTAGTTCTGTTGATTCCATTTATTTCGTTTATTTCTCAAACCTTTAGAGGTTCTTTCTCCTGTAGGGGAGAGTAGGCCGGAAACTCTCAAAAGCAGGGCAAAATCTTGAAAAATTGGAAGAACAATCATCTTCTAGAACTACCATGAAGACGATAGGTGAAGCTTTTCTGGAATTTTTAGAAGAGCAAAAAAGAGAGCTGAGTCCCAGGACTTATCAGGACTATGAAAATTTAATCTCTCTTTTTGAGGAATATCTTGACGTTTGTGCTTTCGACGACCTTTATGAAGAGGATCAGAAGCTCTATAAAGAGAAGCAGAAAAGCGAGCATAAAGAATACTGCCAGGTTTTTGACCTTGCGTATATTGCGCCTTTAGATATTGAATATTTCCTTGAGGATTATCTGATTAATGATTTTGGAGGGAGAGCGGCTTTCGTTGAAACTTCGCGGCGTTTTTTCCGCAAATTCCTGTCCTGGGCTTATGAAAAAGACTACCTTGATCCAGAGCACTATAGTGAATTTGCTGAGATTGTCGGGAATATAAGAAAAAAAGGGAAAAAGACTGCTTCTCAGGTTCAGAAATTTGGCAGTTTGCTCTGCGATTATGTAGACGCATATCAGGCTGAAGAGAGTTCAGAGTGGAAAGGGGGAGATTTTGAGATAAGGAGGATCGAACCCGGAAAGTTATGGGTAGAGGATTATCTGGATCCTTACAGAGAAATTGGGCCTGTTAAGGTTTCGGAAGAGGTGAGTTCGCTGGCAAAGGTAGGCTGGTACCTTAACTTCGGAATAGTAAAAGTCGGGGACTTCTGGCAGATAGTATATGTAGAGGGAGTTTCTTCCCGCTGTCCTTATTGAAAAGCTCAGCACTTTCTGGAATTATTAAATATTTCCGGGGATTTTCTAACGAAATTTAATCTCAAAGAGAAGAGCTGTAAGGTCGATAAAATGAAAACAATAGTCAGTAGATCAATTCGTGAAATTTTAGAGGAATTCCTGTCTGAACAGCAAGCCCGCCTGAGTTCTAAAACCTCTTCGTGGTATGAAGAAGCGATTTATTATTTTGAAGAATATCTCAACGGTTGGGCTCATCCTGTTAAAGATTATTCTGAAACTCTGGATAATTTCTTTATTATTACCGGGATTAAACCCGGAAAACACTGGTTTGAGAGTTTTTCTGACGGAAGGCACATCGGACCTGTGCCTGTTCTATGCTTTCTACGGAATTCAATGAGAACTGGATTTTCTTTGGGTTTTGAAAAATTGTAAAGTATATCTATAATTATATCTAGAAGATCTATAACTCTATCTAGAAGATAAACTATGAGCGACCGCGAACTTGTGCAACAAAAGAAAGACACTCTTATCTAGATGACAGACGGATTTGCAGATAGCTACCTTGATGAAGACTATAAAATACTGTGTCAAAAACTAATCAATAAAATGAGCCGGAAAAGGCAGGTACCTTTTCTTTCAGGAAGGTTAGATATTTGGGCTGCTGCAGTGGTTTATGCACTTGGGCAGATCAACTTTCTTTTTGATAGAAGTTTCGAGCCCTACGTAAGTGCTACTAATCTCTGTGATTATTTTGGGGCAAGCCAGAGCACAGTCTCCCAGAAAGCAAAGAAAATCCGCGATATGTTCAAAATGGGATATTTTAATGAGGAGTTCTCCACAGAAAGGGTGCAAAAAGACAATCCTTTTAATAATCTCGTAATGATCAATGGGTTAATTGTCCCTGTTTCTGCTGTTTTGAAAGTCTTAGAGAAAAAAGAATCTAAATTGCAGACAGAACTTGAATTGGAAGATGAAGATCTTGAAACCGAAGAAAAATGAGTCACGATTTCATTTTCTATTTCTTTAACCCACTTTCTTTAACCCACTTTCTTTAACCCAATTTCTTTAACTGTACTTGAGAATCTTCAGTATTTTATCCACTCTAATCGATTTATATTTATGTCAATTTCTCGCTATAGTTTGTTATAACTGATTATAACAAACTATAAGTAAATCTCTCTGTATAGAGTAAAACATGGCTGAGACAACAACCATTCAAGTGAAACAGAGCACTAAAGAAGCTCTTGAAAAAATGAAGATCTATAAGCGGGAAACTTACAACGAGGTACTTGAGCGGTTACTGGAAGAAGTCCAGGAACTAAATGAGGAAACGAAAAAAGAAATCGAACTTGCCCGAAAAGCTGTTAAGGAAGGCAGATACATAACACATGAAGATTTAAAAAAAGAGATAGGTTTCTAAGAAGCTGATTCTAAGAGCGAGATTTTGATGCACTACCAAATCATCTGGTCTGACCCTGCGGTCAATCAGCTCAGAAAACTTGATCATCAGCTGGCAAAACGCATTTTTCATAAGGTCTCTGAGTTGAAGGAGGATCCGTTTCGCTATGTAACAAAATTAGCCGGGTCTCCAAATTATCGTTTGAGGGTCGGTGACTATAGAGTAATCCTGGAGATTCAGGGCAGATGCTTGAAAATACTCGTGCTTAAAATTGGGCACCGACGGGATATCTATAAATAAAATCTGCTTTTCTCCTTTACTTTGACTTCTTTACTTTGACTTCTTTACTTTGACTTCTTTACTTTGACTTCTTTACTTTGACTTCTTTACTTTGAATTTCCCCTCAAATCAATTCCAATACATATAATACTTGATACTGTCTTACATAACAGGCATGCAAGATATTACTTTTATTGATGGAGGCAGCCTTCCCATGCCTGAAGGTATTACAAGGGAATGGGTGAAGACTGCGGCTGAAAACCGGGATGAAGACGAGAAACTTTTTTCTATGGTAAGGGATGCTTTCCGGAGGAAAATCGATGTGGGAATACATGTACCCACTTATCCTCAGTTCAGGGATATGATAGGACAATTTCTGGACATTATTAAAGATGAAAAGAACTGTTATGAGCCTTATGTACTGAAAGAGGAAAATGCAAAGATCCTTGAGCTGGAGATAATTGACGAGGTTGCAAAACAGTACAGGGAAGAGACAGGAAAAATGCTTGAAGTCAGGGTTTGTGTTGGAGGTCCGACAGATCTCTACCTCCAGGCCTTTGGAGCAACGGGTTATGCGGACGCTTATCATATCCTTGCATTGGATATTGAAGATTTTATAAAACAGGCATTTGTAGCTGCGAAAAATTTCAAAATAAAGGTCATAGCTCTGGATGAGCCGAGTCTCGGGATAAATGACAGAATCCAGTTTTCTGACGCCAATATAATCTCTGCTCTCACAGTCGCTTCTACCTACGCCCGGAAACAGGGAGCTGATGTGGAAATTCATCTGCATTCACCGTTAAAATACAAACTTGTCTGCGAGACCCCAATTAATGTCATCGGTTTTGAGTATGCGGCAACTCCTTCTTACCTTAACCTTCTGGATAAAAAAGTGCTCGAGGATTCAAATACTTATGTCAGGCTCGGAGTTTCGAGAACCGATATTTCCAGTCTTATAGGTATTATCAACGAAAATTATGGGGTCAATGTCTGGAAGGAAAAGGAGTACATGCAAAAAATCGTTACTGACCTGGAAACTTCCGATGTAGTTAAAAAGAGGCTTGAAACGGCATACTCTGTCCTTGGAGACCGGATAAAGTATGCAAGTCCGGACTGTGGGCTGGCTTTCTGGCCGGATCAGGAACTTGCCTTCAAACTTCTAGAAAACACAGCAAAAGGCATTAATGAGTTTAATGCAGAGAAGAAAAAACAGGGAGAATAAACCTTTTAATTCTCAAGTGATCGAATAACCGAACAAAACTTAAGTTTTTCCAAAAGGTCTCTTTTTTTATATTTTTTCTGTCTTTCCAATAACGCTAAATCCTTACAGGTCTACTAAGAGGATATGGAAGAAATCATCTTTGACGATATTGGGAGTTATCCCCTTCCTGAAGGAGTCAGTAAGGAATGGGTCCAAAATGCCTTTAAAACGAGAACCGAAGATGAGAAACTCTTTACGGTAATCAATGACGCCTTTCAGCAAAAAGTAGATGCAGGTGTTGATATTCCTACCTATCCTCAGTATCAGGATATGAATGAGCAGTTCCTGAGGATTATTCGAGACTCTAATTGCTGTGACAGCCCATTTGAGGTAAAACTTGAGTGCGCCAGGATTGAGGAACTTGAGGCTATAGAGAAGGTTGCAAAAGCCTATAAGGAAAGAGTCGGAGAGACACTCAAGGTTCGGGTCTGTGTAACGGGTCCAACTGAACTTTATCTGAAGGAATTCGGAGGTACACGGTATACTGATATCTATTCTCTTTTTGCAAAAAGCGTGAATAACTTTGTAAGAAATTCCATGCGATCTGCAAAAAATTTCAAAATTGCAACAGTTTCTATTGATGAACCAAGTATAGGGCTGAACCCTGAGCTTGCTTTTGATGAGAACGATATTATTTCTGCTCTTACCAGCGCTTCAAAAGCTGCCAGCAAGTGGGGAGCCGATGTACAGATTCACCTTCATTCTCCTCTCTACTATAACCTTGCCTGTCAAGTCCCCACAATAAACGTCATAGGAGTAGAATCCGCAGGCACGCCCTCTTATCTGGAATTGATAGACAAGAAAACTCTGGAGGATACGGACTCTTTCCTGAGGCTTGGGATTGCAAGAACTGACATCTACACCCTGGCAGGCATCATTAGTGAAAAGTACTGTACTAACGTCTGGAAAGATCAACAATATCTTCCAGAAATTGTTAGCGGGCTTGAGACCCCAGCTACTATAACTAAGAGACTGAAGGTGTACTACAGGCGTTTTGGCAATCTGATAAAGTATGTAGGTCCTGATTGCGGGCTAGGCTCCTGGCCTAACCAGAAAATAGCTTTCATCTTGCTTTCCAATGTAGCTCAGGGTATAAAAGACTTCAGGGAATCTCTCTGATCCTTATTTTTTTATAGCTTCTATATGAAATTTATTTTAAAAATTCATGACCTAAAAGGCCATAGCCTGAGAGAGCAGGCTTCGTTTTTCCTTCCAGTAGAAGCTATCCAATAAGCCTGGATTTCTCAAAAAATAGTCGACAGATATCAAAGCACAGTGGAAATAAAGGGGTACTTTTATAATGTTTTTACTTTTTCTTTTATTTTTATTCTTTTAATCAAATTTAATTAGTTTTTAATCACTTTTCTGATTACTTTTCCGCTTGCTTTTTTGATTGATTTTTTGATTGATTTTATGATTGATTTTTTGATTGATTTTATGATTGATTTTTTGATTGATTTTATGATTGATTTTTTGATTGATTTTTTGATTGATTTTATGATTGATTTATGATTTATGATTGATTTTGTAATTGGTCTTCACAGTTAACTTCCGTTTCCAAATTTTTAATTACTTCTCGAGTCTCCCATGCCTTCTATCGATCTCGTCCATCATATCTAGCATTTTTCGAATAGCGGTTCGGATAGCATCAGATTGACTGACAAATTTTTTATTATCTCCTACATGCTTGTTGAGGTCATCCAGAAGTTCTTGAGGAATTTCAACGCTTACTTTTGGCATTAGAGCTGCACCTATGAGATATTTTATATATTTAAGGTTTACTTAGCAGTTTTCAACTGCTGATTTTTAGTAATTAATCGTTTTAAATATATAACTGATATTTTAATAAGGAAATTATCCAAAACTAATTTTACCTTCAAATTAGTAAAATTTTAAAATTATTTTTGTGGTTGAAGATTCATTGGTTATGCGGATCTTGTACTTAGAGAAGCAATTTTGAGTTTTAGGATTAGCTTATAACCTAATTACTGAGAGTATACCTAAAATTAGTTAAATAATACCAAAATCAATAAAAGAATTTTTAAAATAAGTAAAATAATACTCAAAATCAGTGTTTAAAATAAGTAAAATAATACTCAAAATCAGTGTTTAAAATAAGTAAAATAATGCTCAAAATCAGTGAAAAAATTCTCAAAAATAGATTACGATAGCGGGCCCGAAGGGATTTGAACCCCCGGCCTATGGATTAAGAGTCCATCGCTCTGCCTGACTAAGCTACGGGCCCACACATTGTTTTTCTTATTGAGCGAACGATTCTCACAATGGAGCTTTAATTATTTATAGGTTTCGGTATAATCCATTATCCTTCTAATCTTTTCGAAATTGAACCCTAATTTATAAAATTTACTCGGGCTTTCTTTGAAAAAAATCTTCCTCAGAAATCTTTAAGTTTAATAGAGAAATATTTTTTTATTCATAGTAATTTTATTTTTTTAATGAATTGTCCTTGTTTGCGTATCTTTGAAATTAGAAATCAGAAGTCTTATAACTAGGGATTGAACGTTTTTCAAACTTCATTATTTTTCTTTTTTCACAGACAAGA
This sequence comes from Methanosarcina barkeri 3, assembly GCF_000970305.1. Classification (GTDB taxonomy): domain Archaea; phylum Halobacteriota; class Methanosarcinia; order Methanosarcinales; family Methanosarcinaceae; genus Methanosarcina; species Methanosarcina barkeri_A. Next base: position 4,512,922 of record NZ_CP009517.1, on the reverse strand, counting down.
AAGCAAAACGTTATATACAAGCGAATATGAGTATGACCAATTAATTGACTTATCCGAAGCTCTGTTGGGGATCAGTTAATCAAATAGATTAAGTAGAAAATAGATTAAGTAGAATGTGTACTTCCTGAATTTGGGTTTTCAAGTTTGGTTTGTTAAGTACTGCTTTTACTCTTTTCTGTCGATGGAGCTTTCTTAAGCTAATTAATAGAAGTTAAAGGAATGAATGTAATGTTTAAAGATGAACGTGCTCCTGTGCCCATTGAAGAGGGCGAAACCTACGATGTAACTATTCAGGATATTGCTCGCCAGGGAGACGGCATTGCCCGTATCGAAGGTTTTGTAGTTTTTGTCCCGAATACGAGTGTTGGCGATGAAGTCCAGATTAAGATCGAAAGAGTACTTCCCAAATTTGCGTTTGCAAGCATTGTCGAGTAAACGTGGGAAATAAAGAATTACGTTGAAAGTAAATTAAAGGAATGGTTTTTATGTTCAGAGAAGAAAGTCGCTCAGTCCCTGTCGAAGAGGGCGAAGTCTACGATGTAACAATTCAGGACATTGCTCGTCAGGGAGACGGCATCGCTCGTATTGAGGGTTTTGTAGTCTTTGTCCCGGGCACCAAAGTTGGTGACGAGGTTCGGATTAAAGTCGAGAGAGTACTTCCCAAATTTGCATTTGCAAGCGTTGTCGAGTAAATGCAGGAAAATAAAGAATCACATTGAAAGTAAATTAAAGGAATGGTTTTCATGTTCAGAGAAGAAAGTCGCTCAGTCCCTGTCGAAGAGGGCGAAGTCTACGATGTAACAATTCAGGACATTGCTCGTCAGGGAGACGGCATCGCACGTATTGAAGGTTTTGTTATCTTTGTCCCGGGCACCAAAGTTGGAGACGAAGTCCGGATTAAAGTCGAGAGAGTTCTTCCCAAGTTTGCATTTGCAAGCGTTGTCGAGTAAATACAGGAAATAAATCATATCAACTTCAATTTAAGTCATTAGGAATGGTTTTCATGTTCAGAGACGAAAGTAGCTCTGTTCCTGTTGAAGAAGGCGAAGTTTACGATGTAACTATCCAGGACATCGCTCGTCAGGGAGATGGCATTGCTCGTATTGAAGGTTTTGTTATCTTTGTCCCAGGCACCAAAGTTGACGATAACGTCCGGATTAAAATCGAAAGGGTTCTCCCCAAATACGGTTTCGCCAGCCTCGTTGAATAAGCAGGATCATTTCAAACGAGAAAAACCGAGACTGAAAAATGATATCTATATCTAATTCTTCAGTCTCTTTTCCATTCACATACATTAATTACACTCCGGATACTTTACTACCGGAATTATTTTTCTTATAATTCGTATTTTACTTTTATCGGTACTTTTATCCGGTTGTTTCCTTTTCAGCTTATTTTGATATGTTTATGTTTCTCAGTTTATTTTGATAGGATTTATTTTTCGCTTATTTTTTAGCATGTAGTTTATGCTTTAGTTACTTGTTCACGGCGTCTGATAGTGAACATTCGATGCTGTTAAATAATAGATATTCAATCATACTTTGGAAATTCAATTAACAAAATTTTTGTAAATGCCTTGCAGAACAAGTATTTGCTTTATATCTATAACCGGGAGAGTAGCCCGGAGTGATTTCTAATGGTTAGTTTTATCAAGTACCACCCCAGGTCCAATACTTACGTTATTGAAAAACGAGCTTTTCTTTATGAGAATCTTACTCTGGATGGCAACGTAATTGTCGGGCAGGAAGTGAAGTTTTGGAAGAACCTCACAGTAACTGGCAGGCTTGAACTCGGAAAAGGTTCGGTTGTTAGAGGCAATGTAAAAGCCAGAAGTGCTCTTGTCTGTTCAAGGGCAAAAATTCTGGGTAACATAGAAACAATTTCTGAGCTTTTCCTTCTCGATAAAGCCAAAATAAGCGCTGCAGCCTGCCAGGGAGATATCCGCGTCAGGCCGGGGTGCGTCATTGACTCCGTAAAAGCAGATGGTACGCTTGAGATTGTTGGAAAAGCTCTTGTCAGGAAAGTAGAGCCATTAACGAAAGTTGTTATTCGGGGTGAAGAACAATCGGTTTTTCCAACAAACTTTTAACTTTTATTCCCTTTTTATTCTCTTTCCCTTTTTTATTCTTTTTCCCTTTTTTATTCTCTTTCCCTTTTTTATTCTTTTTCCCTTTTTATTCTTTTTCCCTTTTTTATTCTCTTTTCCTCAGTTCTTTCTATTTTTTATTCTCTTTTCATCTCTCTTTCTCATTCTTTGCCTTTACGACTGTGTATTTACTTAGTTTTTTTCAAAATGGTACTTTACCTAGTATACTTTACTTGTGGAACCTTTCTTCTTCCAGAAGTTTCAAGACACGATCCCTCAAAAGGTTAACCTCGTGACTTGTCCTGGAGCGTGGTCGAGGAAGGTCTACTTCTACAATCTCTTTTATTCTTCCCGGTCTTGCGGTCATTACCACTATCTTGTCCGAAAGAACAACTGCTTCATCCACACTATGAGTTACGAAAAGAAAGGTCACGTTTTTTTGTTCCCATATCTTCAGAAGTTCATCCTGGAGGATATTTCTAGTTTGGGCATCCAGGGCTCCAAAAGGCTCGTCCATAAGAAGGACTTCGGGCTCATTTGCAAGGGCTCGTGCAATGGCTGCACGCTGCTGCATACCTCCGGAAAGTTCATATGGATAGCTATTTTTGAACTGCTCCAGGCCAACAAGGTCTATATATTTCTCCACCTGTTTCCTGGCTTCAGTCTTACTGATTCCCTGCATTTCAAGCCCAAAAGTAACATTATCGATAACTGTTCTCCAGGGAAATAATGAATATTGCTGAAACACCATTCCTCTTTTGGGGTCCGGGCCCGTTATAGGAATTCCATTGAGTGTAATTTCTCCTGAAGTCTGGGTTTCAAGTCCAGCAATTATACGAAGCAGAGTGGTTTTTCCACAGCCAGAGGGCCCCAGAAGGCAGATAAACTCCCCATCTTCAACATCAAAGCTAACTTCATGAAGAGCTTCCATACTACCGTTATCTTCTTTTTTAGTAAAGACACGTGAAACATTTTTTACATTTACTCTGCCCATCTTATACCACAGTTCCTGATGTCCATCTCAGTAGTTTTGCGTCTACATAATACCTGAAGAAACGGTCAATTAAAAGGCCAACAAATCCGAGCAGCAACATATAGACAAGTACGAAATCCATCCTGTGCATGTAGTAATTGTGCCATATCTCATATCCGAGTCCGCTGTCACTCCCAAACATTTCTGCAGCTACAAGGCACATCCAGCCTACACCCATAGCAATTCTGATTCCTGCAACAATTGATGGCATAGCTGAGGGAATTGCAATATAACGTATAAGATCCAGGTTTCGGGTACAACCAAGAACTCTTGCGGCTTCAACATAAACTTTTGGTACGTTCTTAAAGCCAGTATATGTATTGATAATGATTGGAAAGACCATACCTGCAAACACAACAAAGCCTGCAGCCTGGTGGGTAAGCCCAAACCATATGATGGCAAAGGGAATCCAGGCAATTGGGGGGATAGGACGTAATATCTCTATTATAGGGTCGGCTGCTCTATTTACTTTTTTGAACCATCCCATGGCTATTCCAAGGGGAATTCCGATTACAAAAGCGCCAGCAATACCAATTGAAAAGTTAATTAGGCTTGTGAATATATCTGTAAAAATTAGCCCACTCTTTACAATTGCAGAAAAAGAGATTATCACATCATAAAAACTAGGCAGCTTAAATTTATTCTGTACAATCACGTCTGCTGCAAGCTGCCATATTGCAATTGCAACTATGAGAGATAATGCTTCAATGCCTTTTTCTTTGGTTGTTTTTATGAAGTTAATGTTCATGTCTAATTAAAAGGATTCTTACTTTTTTATCTTTCCGGCAGACTTCATTTTTCAAAACAAAAATAAGGGTTTAACTGCCTCCTATAAAGCCAGGGCAGTTTAATACCTTATTCAATTTCTATCTTTTAGTCATTCTCGTCTTTATTTCTCACTCATGGCTTTGTCATAGAAGCTTGTATCAAAGATTTCTTCCTTGGTCAGGGATTTTGGAATATAACCAAGTTCATACTGAACCTCTGAGTAATTGACAGATGAGTTTTCAATCAAGGCTGGGTCTGTAATCCAGGCTCCATCCCATTCCTGAAGAGATTTCTTTACAGTGTCAAGATCCTCTGTGGTTTTGTTTGAATAAATCTTGGCAGCTTCGTCCATATGTGCCTGGTTATACTCGGTTGCCTTAATATGGGTCTTTACAACCTGCTCCACAATCTCGGGGTGCTCTCTTATAAGTTTTCCACTTACGACAAGTACACAGCAAGCATGGTTTCCTTCCATTTCTCCAGATTGCACTATGGTACGCCCAATATTTTCTTTTTCTACAACTGCCGGAGATGGATGAGGCAGGAATACAGCATCAACCTGTTTAGCTGAAATAGCGGTGACAGCGTCTCCTGGTGTCATTCCAAGGATTGTCACATCTTTTTCAGGATCAAGCCCATTTTTCTGGAGCCAGCTTCTTAGCAGGGTATCCTGAATAGTTCCCGGTGGGTAAGTAGCGATCTTAAGACCCTTTAAGTCTTGAGGGCTTCCGTATTTGTGATCATTACGAAGAACAAGACTTGAACCGTTTATCTGCACAGGTGCAACAATCTTTGCATCAAGTCCCTGGCTGAGAGCTGTAATTACAGGGGCTGCTCCAACATAGGCAACATCCAGATCCCCAGCTAGCATTGCCTGCATTTCAGGGGCTCCTGTAGGAAACTGATATTCTTTAATTTTCGTAATCCCATATGGTGCAAGGTCTGCTTTCCACCATCCTTTTTCAGCTGCAGTCATATATGCAATCTGGTGGGTACTTGGCTGATATCCAATGTTCAGCTCAGTAAGTGTAGAGGTCTCATTAACTCCGCTTTCATTACTGTTATCATCGTTAGATGCGCAGCCAGAGACGAAAATTGATGTGACCATTAATAAAACAAGTGCAATTATGCTTAATTTCTTCAAAGTTTCACCTCGATACTCTTAGAACTGGTAATAATCTTATTGATAATTACTTATGTTACTGACAATTACTTATGTTACTGACAATTACTTATGTTACTGACAATTACTTATGTTACTGACAATTATTCCTATATTAACAATAGTCCATATACTGATATTGATCCATATAATAGTAACTTTCATAACTTAAAATGGCACCTTAAAATGTAGTTTTTTGGAAGCGTACCCTCCTATTGAAAAATCAACAAATTTCTAGTTTTTTGTCAGCTTTCCATAAACTATCCATAAACTCTTTTACAATAAAGTTTATTTTTCTTCAGATAAGAATCCTGGTAAAAATAAAAAATAAATACCTAACGGTGTATTAATATTTTTACACTTCCTATATATAATCTCTCAAAGAAGCCTTGATTATATCCCAAATGTATTAATATATCTGGATATATTTTCTCATTAAGGACTAAATTTCCTGTGAAATGTAGAATATTTTCCGTTGTAAAAAATTCTTTACGGAATTTAAAAGGTTGAATTTTATGAATGTTGCAGACAAAGTTATCAAATCCGCGTTCGAGTCCGATGAGGTTTTCCAAAAAACGCTTTCCACTGTAATAAAAGAGGATCTTAATCTTACTGCAGTGGATTTCGCCAAAAAAGCAAATATCCCTCCGAGTACCCTTTATAAAATCCTGTCAGGGAACCGGGATCCCAATATTAAAACTCTCCGTCAGATCGTGAAAACCATCCGTGATATTAAAGAAACAGACAGTGGAGATTTTATAGCTGTGATTGCAACTCGCTCAGTGCTTGATAACATTGTAGAAACAAAGAAAAAGATAGCTGGTAGGCTGGTCACAATCAGGGAATACTCGGCAACCTCAATGGAAGAAGCCATAATAGCAGCCGTTAACGCTGAAAGAGATGGAGCAAAAGCCCTTGTTTGCGCTCCTATAGTGAGCCCTACAGTTGAAAAGATCCTCAACATTCCAGTAACAACCATGATCCCGAAGAACAGCCTTATAGTTGCTATCGAACTTGCGCTCAAAAAGATGGAGTAAAACTACATCTAGCACTAGAAGCAAATGCTGCTTCGCCGGAACAAAAAATTTCCTGAAATGAAAAACACTGAATATCTGTCAGCAAAACTCTAAAAGGCTGTGAACTTAAACCAAATAAATTCTGAAAGACTGTGAACTTAAACCAAATAAATTCTGAAAGAATGCTGACTTAAATCAAGTTTGAATAGTTTTTTAAAAATAGAAAAATTCCGCGTTTGGATTAACGCGGAATTTTATTTCTGAATTCTTTATTTCTGAATTCTTTATTTCTGAATTCTTTATTTCTGAATTCTTTATTTCTGAATTCTTTATTTCTGAATTCTTTATTTCTGAATTCTTTATTTCTGAATTCTTTATTTCTGAATTCTTTATTTCTGAATTCTTTATTTCTGAATTCTTTATTTCTGAATTCTTTATTTTCCGATTGCTTTATTTTTTGGATTTTATCGAGTTAGTAAGCTCCTTTATCTGCTCAGATAGTTTTTCCATGTTTCCGCCACCCTTTGTAAAATAATAAGCAGCTCCGCCAATTATTAACAGGACAATGAGTCCAAGAGCGTAGAACAGTAAGGAAGACTTTTCTTTCACATTGTAGGTTGCGGTTTCTCCTCCAATTTCTACCGTGTAATTTCCTGGCACTTCTTCTGCGTGCTCAAAGGTTACAGTGGTATTGTTCCCAACACCCAGGGAAACATCTTTTGAGGCGCTTACGTTTCCGTTAATAAGCAACTTTACACTTTCATTTCCTGCAGCATTGCCTGTGTTTCCTAGGTTAACTGAGATTGTTGCGTTCTTTCCTGCATTTACCTCTAAAGGATTGATTACCAGGTTTGAGTATTTGAAGGTAGCTTCAAGGTCTTTCACTTTTACGTTTACTTCCTGGTCCTCAAATCCTTCCTTTTTTACGTCCAATTCAAAATTGCCACTTTTATCTGTCTTGTAGGTGATTTTTCCGCTGGAATCTGTTTTACCAATGATGTTTCCATCAATCGATACGTCTGCACCCTCAATTGGGTCACCACCGATCGCTTTGACAATCTCAACATTCAGGGTATCTCCAACATAAACTGTCTCAGGTGAAACGGTAATTACCATTTCTTCTTTCGGGGCACTGACGTTAATGTTTTTGTTTGCAGTTTTATAGTCGTCCTTTTTTGCAGTTATCTTGAAGGTACCGGCGTCTTTGGCTGTATATTCAATGACTCCATCATTATCGGTTTCACCTATGCTACTGTCGTTAACCGAAACATTAGCGCCTGCTATAGACTTATTGCCAGCAGTTACTTCGATATTAAACGTATCTCCGGCATAGATTTTATCAGGCACATCTATTTTCAGTGAGTTGTTGTCATTTCCATTACCTCCAGTTTCAACACTCACGAAGGGGTAGAACCTGAGAGTATTGTCATCAGCAGTCTTGAAACTGACATTGCCCATTATTTCAGTAGTCTCATCCTTGTCAAGCCCGATATCATCATCGTTTTTCATTGTAATGCCACTTTCAGAGACACCGGTGACCTCCATCTCTCCAAAAGTATCTCCATTATTGATTTCGGTGTACTGGTCCGAGAGCTGGAAAAGACCCTGTATGAATACAGCAGAATTTTCATTTCCTTGAAAAACCGAACCGATATGAGCAATGATTATGGGCACATCTTCCGCTTTTCCAAGATCAGTTTTATAGACATAGTCATCGCCCGATTGGAGGAATGCCTCATCTACTACATCACCATCTTTTTCAAGCTGGACCCTGACAGATTTTCCATTGATATCTACTTCCACGATATTCAAAGAATAACCATCTTCAAGGGTAAGGGCAGAACCCGAATCCATAGACTTTTTGTCGTCGTTGTCGGTAAGGACTTTACAGAGAATATTGTTCGAAAGAAGGCTCACATCATCAACAGATCCATTAACAGAGTCATCAGTGTATCCGGCAAAGTACTTGTCTGCCATGAAACCAATAACTGTGAAATTGCCCCATTTTTTGTGATCAAAATCAACAGCCTGAGGTGTGGATTTGTAGACTAGTTTATCTGAAGGTATATTCCTGTCTTTAAGCTCTTCCACTGTAAGGTTTTCAGTCCCAATTCCTTCGTCTATGTTGTAATAGAAACCTTCAAAGTTAAGGGGTGTCCAGCTAATGAGTGAATTACCATTAATGCTCTTGTCATAGACAGTCCCACGCAGCTCGTATTCACCCGCTTCCGAGGTGTCAAGAGTCGGGGCAAAGCGCAGTGTGTTATCATCAGCTACCTGAAGCTGTATTTTACCCATAAGGTCTACAGTATCTCCCTTATCAAGTCCGACGCTATCATCATTCTCCATCTTTATTTCACTGCTGCTTACGGAAGTTACTTTCATTTCCCCAAAGGTATCTCCATTACTGACCTCGGTGTATTGGTCCGAAATTTGGAAGAGACCCTGTATGAATACAGCAGAATTTTCATTTCCTTGGAAAACCGAACCGATATGAGCAATGATTATGGGCACATCTTCTGCTTTTCCAAGATCAGTTTTATAGACATAGTTATCGCCCGATTGGAGGAATGCCTCATCTACTACATCGCCATCCTTTTCAAGCTGGACCCTGACAGACTTTCCATTGATATCCACTTCCACGATATTCAGGGAATATCCTTCTTCGAGAACAAGAGAATCTCCTGCATTTGCTGATTTTTTATCGTCACTGTCTATGAGAATCTTGGAAAGAATACCTTCGGAAATAGGGCTAATATCATCATCTATAACCGTAGAATTTTCAGTATACCCTGCAAAGTATTTCTCTGCCATGAAACCGATTATCTGGTACGAACCCCATGCATTGTACTCAAAATCAGTTTTGGTAGGTTTTGTGGAGTACTCAATATTTTCTGATTTTATGCTTCTATCTATATCCTTAATGGTCATCTCTTCTGAGGATACTCCGGAATCAAGGTCATAATAGAAGCCTGAGTAACTCTGGGCAGTCCATGTGTAAGTTTCTGGCATTCCCTCTTCCCATATTCTGTTCCCAGTTGAATTGTCTGTGGATCCGACGGTTACAGTCCATGTTTTTGTCGATGAATCATAATTGCCGTTGGGGTCACTGACCACTGCTTTGAGGGTATAATTTCCTGCACTGTCTTCTTCAAAGTCATATGAAGAATAGGTTACACCTTCATCCTTTTTCTTTGATTCGTCACCAACAAGCCACTCAACATTAACATTCTGGTTATCCGTGCTGGAATTGACTTTGAAAGTTTTAGACACTCCTTTATCGACTGAAATAGTTCCTTCGGAGGGGTCAAGATTAACAGATAATCCTCCGGTAGTTGGTATTTTCCATGTCCAGGATTTTGATTCTGCACTGCCATTTTCATTTTCTGCATTCACTTTAATTGTATGCGTACCCTGTGTTGCAGAAGTGTTGGTATATGATGCCTCAGTGACAGACTCATTTTTCTGAACCTGGACATCATCAACATACCATGTCACATTTGATGTAGGGCTAACAGTTGCAGTAAACTTTCTTGATTCTCCTATGTTATTGTTAACCGTTGATGATGAAGGAGTAGATAATGTGATCACCGGTACGTTTGATCCTCCGGTTACACTCCAGGTTCTATTGTCTCCAGTTGACTGAACAGTTGCTTTAACATTGTATGTACCTTGATTAACGGTGTGATTGAGGGTAGAGGTATTCGTTGCACTATCATACGATGTTTGGGAAACAGTGCTTCCGTCAACCTGCCAGTCAATAGTTGCTGACTCGTTTGTTTGAACGCTAAAACCTTGAGTCTGGCCGACTATCTTATTGACAGTCGCATTATCTCCAGGCACTGCTGCTATTATGCTCGGGGCTGCAGCTGCAGTTCCGCAAAATAGACCTAGCACCAGAATTGCTGTAAATATCTGTAAACTAGTTTTTTTCATATTCTATCCTTCTGAACCTTGTGCATAAATTATTATGAGTTTAGTCAGTTTATTCTGACATTTGATCTATTTTTGTAAACTTTCGGGCTTAAACCAAGAGTTCTTCATTTTTATCTTTCTAATCCAGGATTCTGTTTCACGGGGGTAATTTATTTTTAATCAAGTGGATCTATCAACAGCTTTAGCTTTTAACTGCTGGTATCCTCTTTGCTCTATAGTTATAAGCTTGCATTCCGGGGATTCGAGTACAATGCCTGCTTCATACTTTGTACATTCTCCTATAACGACTAAGTTACATATATTTTGTACTTTTTTGATCTTTTGGGGGTCAATTGTAATAAGAAGTTCAAAATCTCCACCTGTGTAAAGAGCAAACTCTCTCAGTTTATTCGGGTCTAAAGCAAATTCACGGACCTCCTTGAGGATAGGAAGGGCACTTTCTCTGATCCTGAAGCCCACATGACTCTGCCTGGAGAGGTCATAAAGGGACATTGCAAGGCCGTCACTCGTATCCATCATGGATGTGACTGCTCCTGACTCTGCAAGTGTCCTTGCTTCTTTCGTGCGCGGGACAGGTTCAAAAAGTGCCTTCAGAATATTTTCACTTACTGGCTTTCTTAATTGAAGAGCTTCCAGAGCTACTCCGGCTGATCCTGTATATCCAGTGACACAGACAAGATCACCCGGTCTTGCTCCGCGCCGAAGAAGGAGCTGGCTTTTTTTTACCCTGCCAAGTGCCGTCCCTGTAATTGTCAGTTCTGCATGTGTATCAAGATCGCCTCCGATGATCGCAGTCCCACAGAATTCGGCACATGCCTGCATACCTTTTGCAAGGGATACAACAAAAGCAGTTTCGGTATCAACCGGCATTCCAATTGCCATAACAAGTCCTGTGGGTTCTGCACCCATAGCTGCGATGTCACTGAAGTTTACGGCTGCTGACATCCAGCCTATTTGCCAGGGTGTCATTTCTTCCGGGAAGTCAGTAGTCCTGTGCAGCATATCGGTAGTAACAACCAGGCAGTCTTCACCTTTCAGGTCAAGGACGGCGCAGTCATCCGAACCTGCGCCTATAAGGATTCCTTCCTGTTCTTTCTCCCTGCCATCAGATGTTTTGAAAATCTCCGATAAAATGGAGATTAGAGCGCGCTCTCCAACTGAAGATACTTTTGTGTTTTTCATGGTCTTTTTTGAAAATGCTAATTTTTGTGTTTTTTTCTATAAATAAATGCATTATGTGAGCCAAAAAACACTGAGTTCCTCTCCTTTATTTAATTTGTGTAACCTGTAAAGTCACACAAAAATTATAACAGTCTTCTCAGAATCATTTTCAGCATTATATGAGGTTTTTTCTAAAAATTCTACTTATTTCCACTAGTATTAATTAACAAATTTTCCTAAGTAAATTTCTTAAAGGCTTCACATTTTCATTTTATCTCTAGGAATGTATAAAACTTTTGTAAACTTCAAATTCATTTGAACTCAAAGCATGGTTTTCTGTAGGCCTCTAATAGAGAAATGTTTTACACTTTATTCACTTTTCAGACAAAAAAGAAAAGCACAAGAAGAAAAAACAAGCTTATATCAGTACAATCTCGTATCAATACAATCTCATATCAATACAATCTCATATCAATAGAATCTAATATCAATACAATCTTATATCAGTAAACATCAGATAAGTTAAACAAACTAGACTCTGAATTCTGTCAGGTTCGGTCATACAGAGCCAGAAATTATTTCTTCTCCGCTTTCTTTTGTTCTTATCCTTACATTTTTCAGAAACTTTTTTGCAATTTTACCGAGTTCATATAGTTCTTCCCTTTCCAGAACCCGCAGCTCCCTTAAATTTTTCTGCAAACTATGTTCCGGAATTCCCTGCTGCAGTACATAGGTAAGTTCCTCGTTCTTCATATGTTTCGAGATCCAGGCAGCTATGCTGGTAATTTCTTCCTTGCTTCCTATAAAATCTCTAATTAATGTTGTCCGAAGCTCCAGTTCCAAGTCACAGGAGTCTGCAATTCCAAGTGTTTTTATTACAGATGCAGTAACCTGTTCAGGCTTTTTTTTCACTGATTCATATTCTTCGAAGCCCGTAATTTTACCATAAAGTTCGGGATCATCCGGAGGAGCTTTTATATCGATAAAAAACTTATCAACCAGCTTTCGTTTAACCATTTCGCTTGCTGTTTCAGGATAGTAGCCGTTTGTATGAACCCCAATTGAAAGCCCCATTTCTTTTGCAAACTCTGCAAGAGGAATAATTGCTTTCTGCATCAAAGGTTCCCCTCCTGAAAATACAACTGCACTCACAAAGGGTTTTGATTCTTTAATCTGCTCTTTCACGAATTCCAATTTTACAAGGTTAAGTCCCTGGAGGTAGGGATGGTTCTGGCAGTAGGGGCAGCGAAGAGGGCATCCCCTAAAAAAGATAGTAACCGCAGCCCTCCCTCTCCAGTCCACGGTCGAAAGAGGGACAGTACCTGCGTAGTTTACTTTCATGGCTTACCGTTCTCACGCCTTTAAGTATAAAAAAGGTTAAGGGACCCTTACCTGAGTTCCCTTGTGCTGTACCGCTTTCTGTCCAGAAGTTCCTGACGTTTGCCTTTGTTCCAGCCTTCAACAGACTGAAGGTATCCTGTAATCCTTGAGAGATGCTGCACATTTTCGGACTTACACTTAGGGCATCTATCCAGCAGCCCATCGGCTACGTATCCTTCATCGGTGCATACGGTCATATCCTTGGTAAAGGCAAAGTAACCTGTCTGGGTGTTCTTTGCTATATGCATGGCAAGCTCCTGAAGGCCGTCAGGATCGGGCTGTCCTTCTCCAAGCCAGACATGCATGATATTTCCGCCGTCCACAATCGGGAAGAAAGTATGTTCATACTTTATCCTTTCAGGCAGAGATATATCTGCATTAACTGGAACATGAGTCCCGTTAGTATAGTAGATTGGCAGGTCATGTGTCTGGTTCAACTCGCTTTTTGCGGCCTCCAAATCCCCTTTAATTGTAAATTCGGCCTTGTCGGCATACTCTTTATGCAGGAGGTCCGAGACTGCAAAGCGCTGGGCTGTCGTTTCTGCAGGCGTTCTTGCAAGAGCAATCTCCATACCATTTTCATTTGAAAGCTTTTGAGCGTGCATTTTCATTTCAAACATAGCTCTGATAGCAAGCTTATAAGCAGCAGGAGATTCGTGGATCTGATAGCCTGTATGGTACTGGACCATTTCATTGATTCCTACTACTCCGATAGTATAGACAAGACTTTCAAAGTCCACAGCTATGGCCCCTTTTTCCTCTGTACCAGGATCTTTGGGACACTGGGCTGCAAAGGGAATTCTGTTCTTCTTGATCAGACTATTCATCCATCTACGTTTGATCTTGAAAACTTCCACTCCCTTATTCATCAGGGTCTTTAGCTCATTGAAAAGTTTTTCATCGTTATGTTCAGCTTTGTATGCAACCCTTGGGCAGTTTAAAGACAGAACCATCCATGAGCCCATTGAAAAGTGTTTTCCGTCCTTGAAATGAAGTTTATCATCGAACTCTTTATCATCAGTAGGATTTGCAGAAAACTGATACGCACAACATTGATAACACGAAATCCCTTCTCCTGCTCCTCTATATTCAGGAAGCTGGTTATCAAAGTAAGGAGTCCCGAATTTAGCAGCCAGCTCAAAGGTCATCCTGTACAGCTCTTTATAAGTCGGAAGCTCAGGGTGAGCTCTATTGAATTCTTTGTCTTCTTCCATAAAGTCAGGTTCAATGGAAATCTCTGGCTTTGGGAAGCTGAAAGGTTTACCCCATGCGTCTCCTTCAAGCATAACATCCATAAGAGCCTTGAAACCGAGACGGACTTCTTTTTCAAATTCTCCATAAGTTCTGAGAGGAGCCTTCTTTCCGTCCCATACTTTACCCATAGCGACAATAGGAATGTTTCTCCAGAGTTTCGGAACCCCGGGAGAAAGCTGAACAGATGAAAAGACAGTCTGTCCGCCTCTTGCACACATCATCTGCATCATCTCATAGACGAACATCTGCATAAGTTGTTTTATCTCGGTTTCGGACTTGCCTTCAAGATAGGGAGCCATAAAAGTCAGAAAATTGTAAAAACCCTGCCCGCCTGCAAAATTTGTCTGAGCTGAACCCATAGCTTTTACAGCATGAAGGAAAGCTACTTCAGCATTCTTTGCAGGTTTTGCCACGCTTGATTGAGTTCCTACTCCGTCAGGCATGAGCCCATAGTAAAAAAAGTAACGGAGATCCCAGTCCTGGCAAAATGGTCTTGTACCCATATATTCAAGATCATGAATATGAAAATCTCCATTAAGGTGAAGGTCGGCAAGTTCTTTTGGCATCAGAAGGAGATTTTGCTCTTTGGACATTTTGTCGGCTTTTCTTTTATGTGAGGTCTCGGCGTTATTCAGCTGGTTTGCGTTATCATTTGCTTCAAAGCCGTAACCAGTATCGATTTCATAGGCATCGTAGACCGAGGCTCCGACTCTGGTCATTATGTTTCTCCATTCAACATGCCCTCTGTCAAGCAGAATATTGTTTACTATTTCCCGGATAAGAGGACCTGAGAGAAACTTAAGATTCATCTTTTTAATGATCTTTTCTGCATCCTTTGCAATCTCAATAGCTTCTTCTTTTGTGATGGAGGGTTTATTATAGAAAACTTCGCTTAATTTTGTTTCTTTCAGGAGCTGGTTTACAATGATGTTTCTATCCCAGTTAAGAATGAAACCATCTGTTGTCCTTACTTTTGGAAGAGGGGAGACAGACAGTCCGTCAAGGGTTTTTTGCACTGGCTGGTTATCAGATAACTGGTCGTTTTTGGGGAGAGGAGAGACGGGCACTTCTTCAAGCGTCTTTTGGGTTGATTGGTTGTCAGATAACTGGTAATCTGGTAAGAGAATCTCGCTTGTCATTTTCTCATCTTCAGTGATTGTCTTAGTTCTTTAGTGATTGTCTTAGTAATAGAGTTTAATAATGAATTTGAAGAAATATTCATTTATTTTTAATTTCAGACCTTTGTTATCACAGGATTTTCTTCATCACAGGATTTCCTGGATTTTTTCAGGGTTTACTTCTCCCTCACTGAAGATTTCCTCGTGCGTAAGGAATGTATCATTGATCTGTAAAACAGGCGCTGTCACTGTGAAGACTCCGTTGAAACGCAGTTCCGTTAGAGCTTCGGGGGTAGACATGTCGGCTACCTCAAAAACGACTGAGTGTGCCTCCAGGAAAGTTTTTAATTTATTGCATTTCGGACAGCGTTCCGTTGTGTATATGATTATTTTTGCCATGCTTTACGTCCCTCTGATTTTACTCTAATTCCAATCTAATTTTTAACTACAGTTTCTTGCATAGGGCTTGCTTTGTTCTTACGCTCGTTCATACATTTTATATTTATTCCTATTGTATTAGGAGTGAGCGCGCAGGTACAGAACACACTACAGCATAAAACAAAGCCCCACATGGGTTACCATTCCTCAGCTAACCCTTATAGTCCCTACAAACGTGTCTTTTTAAATATCAGTCAGCAATATCGGAAAGGGGTACGGCTTCTAAAAAGTTCCCCCTTATATTGTTTTTTTCATCCTATTAAATGAAAATGACCTTTATTTTGAGGTAAATATTCTAAATGACATTTCCCTTAATAATCGTTTTTCAACTCATCTCTGAATACAATAACCCTTTTGTCTGGATACAATAACACCCTTTTTTTGTATACAAAGACTCTCTATTTGTTACCATATCTGGTAACGATTTAAGGATTCCTGTTTTTGCAAAACTGCCTTCTTTAGGTAAATAATTTCACGTACAGAAGGCTTTAAGGAATATCACAGCTGATTTACCGGGTACAGGTACGGCTAACATGTATAAGGCATTATTCCTCCAAACTCTCAAAAATATTATCTGATGACCGTTTTTTATTTTCACTGCACTTTTGTGAAGTTCTCTTCTTTTAAGGACCGGGAATCTATACCCGAGCATTTCATTTATATCAACTTCGTCTTTTTACTCCTCTTAGAAAATCTTTAATTTTCCTGGAACGGTTGAAAACCACAAAAAAACGTTATATCATGGGCCAGTTATAATTATTAAGTACAAAAAGAGGTGTCATTTCATAGAAAAATTATTATCTTCCGGCTGCAAGCCCCTTGACGAACTTCTGGGAGGAGGTTTCGAGAAAGGGATTGTGACTCAAATCTTCGGACCTGCAGGAACCGGGAAAACAAATATCTGCATCCAGCTTGCAGTGGAATGCGTAAAACAAGGGCAGAGAGTCATCTTCATAGATACCGAAGGGCTTTCTCCTGCTCGTTTCAAACAAATTGCAGGGGAAAACGCAAAAGAAATAGCGAGGAGCATAATTATCTATGAACCCCTTAATTTTGAGGAGCAATATGCGGCCGTAAGAGAGGTGGAGAGAATAGCCAGTGAGAATATCGGTCTGGTGATCCTGGATTCTGCAACTTCATATTATAGGTTCGAGCTCGAAGACGATGAGACAGGCATGAAAAGCCGCAGAGAACTTGCTAGCCAGATAGGGTATTTACACGCCCTTGCCCGCAAACACGGGTTTGCTGCAGTCATAACTAATCAGGTGTATTCCGATATTACCTCAGGAGGGGTGCGCCCGCTTGGTGGTAGTTCTCTGGAGCACATTTCAAAGACGATTATCCAGCTTGAAAAAACTGGCGAAGGAACCAGGCGTGCCATTCTGTATAAACATCGGTCCTGCCCGGAAGGTTCGAGTGCAGAGTTTAGAATTACAGCCGAAGGAATTCGCTAAGTCGTAGAAATTCGTTAAGTTGAGAAAACTCGTTAAGTTGAGAAAACTCGTTAAGTTGAGAAAACTCGTTAAGTTGAGAAAACTCGTTAAGTTGAGAAAACTCGTTAAGTTGAGAAAACTCGTTAAGTTGAGAAAACTCGCTAAGTCAAAGGAATTCGCTAAGTTAAGTAAATTCGCTGAGCTAAAGAGATTCGATAAACCGAACTAATAAATCGGGAAATATTCTTAGAAGAGCTTTTAATAATTACTCCTTTGATAACTCTGGACAGAAAAACTTAAAACTCCCGGTATTCCGGGGGTTTTAGAATTCCTTTTTACAGGAACCTCTAACAGAATTTTAACGTTCTCTGGTTCCAGATATAAATTCTTCAGTCCGCCTGTAAGCTTCATCGTCAGGATACTGAATTGCGGGATGTTTCATAAAGTAGGAAGCCGGGGAATACAATACACCTCCGATTCCACGGTCAAGAGCCAGCTTGCAGCATCGGATTGCATCGATTACCACACCTCCGGAATTAGGAGAGTCTTCTACGGAAAGCCTGAGTTCAAGGTTCATAGGTACATCTCCAAAAAGCTTGCCTTCCATTCTCAGGAAGCAAACCTTGTTGTCTTTCTGCCAGGGAACGTAATCGCTTGGTCCAATGTGAATATTATCGTCCTCAAGCTTTCTGGAAAGCACAGACTGAACAGCCTCGGTCTTTGATTCCCTTTTGGAAGCAAGCCTGTTCCTGTTGAGCATATTAAGGAAATCCGTATTTCCCCCGGTATTTAACTGATATGTTCTCTCGAGTTTTACACCTCTTTTTTCGAAAAGGTCTGCAAGAATCCTGTGCGTGATAGTAGCCCCAAGCTGGGCTTTGACATCGTCGCCAATAATTGGAATATTCTTTTCCTCAAACTTTTTTGCCCATTCAGGATTGCTTGCGATAAAAACAGGCATATTGTTTATGAAAGCCACACCTGCTTCAAGTGCACACTCGGCATAAAAACGGACCGCTTCTTCAGAACCTACAGGCAGGTAATTGAGAAGCATATCGGCACCCGAGTTTTTAATTTCGTTCACAATATCGGCTTTTGTGGCTTCCTGTTCCTTGCTGACAACAAAAGTTTGACTTTCTTTATAGTTTTTCATATGGTCAGAGACCCCGTCGAGAACCCTGCCCATTTTAACCTTCACACCTGTGGACGGAACATCAGGACAAAAAACCGCTGTGCAGTTCGGGGGAGCAAAGATAGCCTCAGAGACATCTTTTCCTACCTTTCTGGCATCAATGTCAAAGGCAGCAACAACTTTAATATCGCCAGGTTTATACCCTCCAATTTCCCTGTGCATCAGTCCTATGGGTTCTTTATCGTCGACTTTATAGTACTCAATGCCCTGTATCAAAGAGCTTGCACAGTTCCCGATTCCTGCAATTGCTATTTTTATTTTTGTCATAAGCGCTTACTCTCCGATGAATACCCAGATTCTCATAAACCTCATTAATGAAATGACAGATCTCTTATGATTATTGAATCTATAGATTCAAGGATTTACGGATTCAAGGTCCATGAAGTTTAATAATTTATATTTCTGAAAATTACGACTTCCTGTATTTTAACTATGGATTTTAAGTCTTGTCTTATTGCTCTGTTACTCTATAAATCTATTATATGTAGGTTTGCTTCTATGGAAAAAGGGGTTAGTTTATTTATATCTCACGTGTTACTTATTCTTTAAGTAAAATTTTTATTATGGAGTTCGGCTGCCAGAAGCTTGACCTGCCGCATTTTTCTAGTTATTTGAAGTTTAAGGTTTATCTTTAATATAATTTTTTTAAGTTTCTCCGAATACTTGGATAGTAGAATAAGAGAGTAACTGGATAGTAGAATAAGAGAGTAACTGGATAGTAGAATAAGAGAGTAACTGGATAGTAGAATAAAAGAGTAACTGGATAGTGATAACGAGAAGAATGTAACGATCCATGTAAGTTGAATAGGTTTTTATCTTATGTGGAGCTTGAAAGAAAAACGGAAACTTTTCCGGCAGAATCTGACGCTTACATTGGAATGTGATTTAATGAGGACAATTGACTGGAAGGAAGAGTCCAATTCTGTGGTGCTGGTAGATCAGACCCTTCTCCCTAAAGAGTATCGGATAATAGAATGCAAAACCCTGAGTTCTCTCTGTGAGGCTATAAAATCTCTCAGGATAAGAGGCGCGCCTGCTCTAGGTGCAGCAGGAGGTTTCGGGATTGCCCTTGCAGCTTTCCTGAGTGAGTCTAGAGATTTCGAAACAATAATAAGAGATCTTAAGATTGCAGGAAAGACCCTTAAGTCAACTCGCCCTACAGCAGTAAATCTTAGCTGGGGTGTGGACAGAGTTCTGAAAGCGGTTTCGGATGCCTTTGATGTTCAAGGTGTCCGAGAAATTGCCCTTCAGGAAGCCAGGGACATTGCAGAAGAAGACGTGGTCACCAACAAGTTGATAGGTGAATCTGGGGCAGAACTCCTCAAGGACGGAGATACCGTACTTACACACTGCAATGCAGGTAGGCTAGCCTGCGTGGATTGGGGTACGGCCCTTGGGGTTGTGCGTTCGGCAATTGCTGAAGGCAAAAAGATCAAGGTTATTGCCTGTGAGACCAGGCCCCTGAATCAGGGAAGCAGGATAACTGCATGGGAACTGATGCAGGATAAGATTCCAGTAACTCTTATTTCGGATTCTATGGCTGGATGGGTAATGCAGCAGGGACTTGTAGACAGTGTGCTTGTAGGAGCTGACAGAATTACCCAGGATGTCGTTTTCAACAAAATAGGTACCTATTCTCTTTCAATTCTTGCAAAAGAGCATGATATTCCCTTTTACGTAGCAGCCCCTACCTCTACTTTCGATTTCAATGGCTGGGAAGGCAGTGTAAAGATAGAGATGCGAGACCCGGATGAGTTGCGCTTTTTCGGATCTGAACAGCTTGCTCCAAAAGACGTGGAAGTTTTTAATCCTGCTTTTGACGCAACTCCCATGGAAAATATAACTGCTATAATTACTGAGAAAGGAGTATTTTATCCACCTTTTCTGCTGGACGAAGTACTTGTCTGAGAATTGTCTGTTTCAAGAGAGTGACAAATTCCCTTCAACTTCTTTGAGTCCTGGCTATTAAGAAGTTTCTCTGCTGGATTTATATATCAGAACTGTAAATTAGTGATAATTACCAAATTTAAGAGGAGATTTAACAGTTATTCAATGTTAATAACAGTTTGATAGTTAATTAGCAAATTCAGTATTAGTTAGCAAATTTAATACTAAGTAGCGAATTTAATAATTAATAAGTAATGGTTAGTTAGCAAATTTAATAATTAATAAGCTCAATAGTTAGTTAGTAAATTTAATGGTTAATTATCAAACTCAATAATTAGTTAGTAAACTTAATGATTGATTATCAAATTCAATAATTAATTAGCAGCTATGCTAGTTCTTGTTCTTAACTGTTAACTTCCACATAGTCTTTAACTATCAGCCAGAAAACCTATTACAGGCAAGTAAAGGCAGTAAAATTATATCTCAATCAATGCGCTTACACAGGTGTTAACACATGGCTAAAAAATCAGGTTCGGGGCTCCAGTCTTCTGCAGGGCTCATGCGCTATTATGAAGCAGATAAAAATGCAGTTCAAATCCAGCCCAAGATAGTGCTTATTGTCGGTGCCGTTGCTGGTATTGCAGTACTATTCTTAAGTGCTGTAAATGGTTTCTGGCCGTAATTGCAATTTTTTCCGGCAGGGTTCCCTTGAGCAGGCAGAATTCAGGAAAAAAAGAAACTAAACTCAGGGCTTCTTCAGGGACCAGAATCTCCAAGCCCACAATTTTTCTTCTGGGTTTTCTCCTCATACTTGTGGGTATTTTTGGAGTCCTGTATAATCCTTCCAACTCTATAAACGCTACGGCTCCCTGGAAGGTTTCGGATGCAGGCATTCTATCTTTTCCAGAGCGAGAAAAGCCAGTATTTACATCCCAGGAAATCGAAGATGTATATGCTCCTGAAAGCTCGGATACTTTAAGACTTCTGTCTTTTGAAAGTAAAGGAGAAAAAATCAAGGCTCTTTTAAGAGTTCCTGCAGACTCCTCTTCTTCTCCTGGCCTGATTCTGCTGCCTGGGGCAGGTGTTAGCAAAGAAGCCGAACAAGGTCTGGCTGCTGAACTTTCTAATATGGGATATGCAACTCTCACTCTTGACCAGCGCAACCTGGGCGGCATAAACACGGAAAAAGACCTTGAACTTTTCAAAGCCGGCCTTGAGCCCGTAGAATATACCATGGTTTACGATGTTCTTAAAGCCTCAGATGTGCTTGCGGCCCAGTCTGAAATTAATCCGAAAAAGCTTGCAATCATCGGAGAAAGCAATGGTGGAAGATTTGCAATCCTTGTCTGTGCTCTTAACCCTTCCCTTAAAGGAGTTATTGGAATCAGCACCTCAGGGTACGGAACTGAAGAAATTGATTCTTCCCTTGTAGATGATACTGAAGCTTACCGCTTTTATCGTTCAATTGACCCGGATACCTATCTCTCTACTCTTCCGCCTGCGAAATTCGTGTTGATTCATTCTTTTAATGATCCGGTAATCTCCCACGATCTGGCGCTCAGGATTTATTCCCTTGCAAAAGAGCCAAAAGCAATGTATAACGTTACTGAGGGAACACACGGATATACGGCCTCAATGCATCCCTATCTTGAAAAAGAACTTGCGATAATTCTTTCCTGATTTTACCTTCAAATTTATTTCTTATTTAGAAATTTTTGTTTCACTTTTAATTTTTAGCTATTGTTTATTCCTTCTCAGTTTATATAATTTTTACAATTTACATCTAATTTTATATTATATAACAAAAATGTTATATAACAAATTTGTTATATAACAAACTAAGTTTAGATCTGGTTGAGTGATATCTATGATGCCTGTAGGAAGCCCTGCAATTGGAGAAGACTTTATTGATCGTGAACATGAGATCAAACAGATTCTAGCAACGTTAGAAAAAGACAATGTCCTTCTTGCCGCGCCTCGAAGATTTGGAAAAACTTCTATTATGCGCAAGTTAGAAAAAGAATTATCTGGTAATGATAGCATTGTTGTTTTCCTTGATGTTGAAAGTGTGTATTCTCCACAAAGATTCTTGTCTGAAACTATTATGGAATTAACTGAATTTGAAGAGTTCAGTGAAAAGTCTGGTTTTCGATCTCAAGTCAAGAAAATTTGTAAATGCGTTCAAGACAATGTAGAGGAAATAGAGGTTCCTACGATAATTAAGGCTAGATTGAGAAGTAGCGTTGAGGAAGGTTTGGAAGAATACTGGGTAGATAAATCCGATGCATTATTTAAAATAATTAATTCAACCAACGTAAAAATCTATTTTGTTTTTGATGAATTTCCCATTGCTATCAAGAATATGAATCCACTGGACGCAGAAATGTTTTTATCGTGGTTTCGGAAATTGCGGCAAACTTGTACAAATGTACGTTTTATTGTTGGGGGTTCTGTAAGCATTGAACGGGTCTTAAGAACTATTGGGGGAACTAATGTCATTAATGATTTTAAGATAATAAGAGTAAATGGTTTTGAAAGGGATGTCGCACTTAAGATTGTTGAAAATGTTTTTGATGACGAAAGCTGGGAATATACACCCTTGTTAGGAGACAAAATTTTAGATTGCGTTGGAGAGTCTTACATTCCTTATTTTGTCGGGATTATGCTCAGTACTATAGTAGATGAACAAATTATTACTGGAAAAGCGGTAGACGAAGTTTTAATTGAAGACGTTTATAATAATCGCCTTCTTGGGAGCAAATGTAAGCATTATTTTGATCCTTATTTCAAAAGGCTCAAAGTTTTTTATCAAGAAATGGATGTAAAAGCTGCAAAGGCAATACTGGGAAGAGTCTCAACTACAGAAAATTATCCTATTGAACTTGCGTTTGACGCTTTTCAGCAAGAAACAGGATCTCACGATTATGAGCGTTTTTTAGATCTGATTTCTGACCTTGAAAATGACTTCTACATAGAAAACGATTACGGAAAACTTAATTTTTACTCTAAAGTACTCAAAGATTGGTGGAGGATTTTTCATGGGAATATCTAAAGGCAGCAAGCCTGATCACATCAGTCGTAGTGTATCTATGGCTGTTGGTAGAACTTCTATTAGCGTCTCTTCTAACAATTCTAAAGTCACTTTATACAGATATTCTCCGGAAAACATACCTTCAGAAATTTTAGAAAATATCTTTGTTGGAAGAGATGACCTTTTTAAAAAAGTATTTAAAGAACTTGAAACAGCCGGAAAAAACAAAACCCCAAGATTTTATTTGATTGTAGGTTCGCGAGGAATTGGTAAATCACATTTTTTAATCATGCTATACCATAAAATTAAACAGGAGCTGAGTTATCTGTATATTCCGGTTAAGTTTGCAGAAGAAGAATATTCAGTTTATCGAGCTTCTGACTTCTTCTTGAGAGTTCTGCAAGAGCAAAATGAGGATACTTCAGGTATTTTGTCTCTCAACAATGAAGACGAGATCCTTGACGCTTCTCTTGACAGACTTAAAGAAATCGCCAAAAAAGAAAATAAAACATATCTAGTTTTTGTTGAGAATTTACATGAAGTATTTCGGCAATTCGAGGCAAAGGAAGTTCAAAAATTAAGGTCAATTTTCCAAAAATATGACTTTTTTTCAATTGTGGCATCTTCTCCTATTATTTTTCCAGGCGTGGCTGAAAGCGAAGAACCTTTTTATAACTTTTTCAGGATCCAGTATTTGAAGGAACTCACAGTTGATGAAATTAAGATTTTGCTTAAAAAAATCGCTAGAAACGAAGATAACAGTGAATTTCTGGAGAACTTCAATAAATATGAATCCAGAATAGAAGGCATAGCCCATCTTACCGGCGGAAGTCCGAGACTTGTAATATTTTTTTATGAATTGATTGCCAGAGACAACTTTGAAGATATAGAAAAAGTATTTTTTAAGATACTGGATGAACACACTCCTTATTATCAAGAAATATTCCAGCTTCTAACAGGTCAGAAAAGGCTAATATTCGATACGGTTATCTCTTCTGAATCCCCTCTGACACCAAAGCAGATTGCTGAAAAATCGAGAATTGATGCTTCAACTGTCATAACACAGCTTCGGAGATTGGAAAAGGATGGCTATGTTCTTTCAAGACCTATGGGAAGAGAAACCTATTATGAAGTACGTGAGAGACTTTTCCGTCTTTGGAGAGATATGAGGCAGCCTCTTGGAAGAAATAGAATCTCAGTCTTTATGGACTTTCTGAAGTTATGGTATACTTCCGATGAACAAAAAGAGATTTTTGAAAGGAAATTACATCTTCTCGAATCCGGAAACAAAGACGTTCTGAAAGATCTTTGTTACTACGTTGATGTCTTACCGGATAAATATAAGACAGAAGCTATTCTGAAGCTCACACCTAAAATTATAGAACTTGGAGAATGGGAAGAAGCTGACTATGATATCCAAAAATTAAAAGAAATTGCATCTCATAATACAGATAAAGAATTGAAAGCAAAATCATTAGTTTTAGAAAGTATTTATCATTATAAAAATAATGAGAAAATCAGCAATGTACTTAAAAAAGCTTTAAATTTTGGCTCAAAAGATTACTTTAATTTTTTAAATTCTGGGCACGTTAAAATATTTCAAGAATTATCAAAGGTATTCGATAAAATTCTCAAACTAGCTCCTGAAGATGGATACGCGCTTTCTAGCAAAGGATATTCTTTAATTTCATTAAAAATGTATGAGGAAGCTGTTGAAACTTTTAGTAAACTTTTGGAACTAAATCCTGAAAATGAGTTTGCACTTTCAAGAAAAGGATCTGCTTTATTTTTAATAGGAAAATATGAAGAGGCTATTGAAGTTCTTAATAAAGCTCTAGAGATAAATCCCGAAGATGAGTTTGCGCTTTCCAACAAAGGATATTCTTTAATTTTATTAGGAAGATGTGAGGGATCTGTTAAAATTTTTAATAAAATTTTGGAATTAAATCCCGACGATAAGTTTGCGCTTTCTAACAAAGGAACTTCTTTAATTTTATTAGGAAAATATGAGGAAGCTGTTGAGATTTTTAACAAGGTTTTAGAACTGACCCCTGATGATGAGTTTGCGCTTTCAAGAAAAGGATCTTCTTTAGCTTTATTAGATAGGTATGAAGAAGCTGTTAAAGTTTTTAGTAGGGTTTTGGAACTAAATCCTGACGATGAGTTTGCGCTTTCTAATAAAGGATCTGCTTTAGCTTCATTAAAAAGATATGAAGAGGCTATTGAGGTTCTTAACAAAGCCTTGGAGATGAATCCTGAAAATGAGTTTGCGCTTTTTAACAAAGGATCTTCTTTAATTTTATTAAATATATATGAGGAGGCTATTAAGACTTTTAATAAGGTTTTGGAACTAAATCCTGACGATGAGTTTGCGCTTTCTAGCAAAGGATATGCTTTAGCTTTATTAGATAGGTATGAAGAAGCTGCTGAAATTTTTAGCAAAGTTTTGGAACTAAATCCTGACGATGAGTTTGCGCTTTCTAATAAAGGATCTGCTTTATTTTTATTAGAAAAGTATGAAGAGGCTATTGAGGTATTTAATAAAGCCAAAAGTATAGCAAGCGATGAATCACATAAAATCAAAAGTGCTTTTAGAATACTCGAAGCTTATATTTCCCTTAATGAGATTAACGAAGCTGCCACTGAACTCGAATCAATAAAAGATATAATGTACAATCAGGATCCCGATTTGATTGAAGAATTCATTGGCCTATGTTGGGATTTAGTTTTTGAAGAACTAAAAATTGGAAATATCGGAAATGGTAAAAAATTCGTAAAAACCGTTTTTGATCTCGAAGTAAGGATTGAACAAGAAGTGTTTGAAAGTTGCATGATGAGTTTCTTCAAAACAGTAGTTGATTCTGGAGAATTTGAAATCCTCAAAACAATCATTAATGAAATTATAGAAATTAAGGGTGGCAACTGTCCAGAGCTTCTCAAACTTTTGTGTAAGGCGGTTGAAATTGTAGAAACAAAGGATGTTCAGATATATTATAAGTTACAGGTTGAAGAACGGGAAATTGTGGCTGAGATTGTTCAAAAAATTTCCAAATCAGAAGACCTGTTGCCATCAGAGTATAAAAAGCGATGAACGACATTTTTCTTTGTAGCCACGCATCGTGGCAATAAGTCGCACTAAAATTAATTTATTTGCCAAGAGTTTTATATTTAAACTTTGTTTTAGTTCTCGCGATATAATTAAAAGAATTACAAATTGTCCTTTAAATGATATCAGAGCAAAAAATTTCAAGCCTTCGGGAAATTCATGGAATAGGTGAAAGGGTAGCCGATAGGCTGACTGAGCACTTTGGAACTGAGGAAGCCGCTCTTCAGGCTATTTGCGAGGGTGATATAGCTTCGCTTTCTGAGGTCAATGGGATTAGCCGTAATTTTGCTCTTTCCCTTTCCAGATATGCCAGATCCAGAGCTGAAGGCTGCTCAATTTCCGATTTTCTCAGAACAAAAGAAGCTCTAGATCTTTATTCCCGCCTGCTTGAGCTGATAAAAAGTTTTGCCCATACGACGCATGCCAGGGACAAACTAAACCTTTTTTACCCATTACCTGCTTCGCGCATGGATCTTATCCGAGAGAGACAGGCTTTCATAAGAGAGTATCTTGAACTGGGAAATGCCTTCCCTGAGAACTCCGAATTTCTAAAATTGCTTACGAGCGTCAGTGAACTCAGGCCAGTGTCCGGGAACCTCAGAGTCAGGGACCGGGTAATTTTATGCGGGGATTCAAAAATCTTTGAGGCAGCCAGAGTAAAGTTCCAGGACTTCCTGCCTGTCCAGGCTATAGAAAATCTATCGGAATTTGTAGATCTAGCAAGAGGTTACTCCAGTGTAATTGTTTTTGATGACACTTATCTCGGCTTTGATTTACCTGAAGGCATTGAACCTGAATACCTCCAGGACCTTTCCAAAACTGAATTCTGGCAGGTTCTGCCTGAAAAAGAACTGGCATTTTTTGCGCGGAACCTGAACTGCATCCGTTCATGCCTGAATATTGTATCAGCTCTTCGCTCAGGGAAGTTTGAGATTTTTGAAGAACTTTCAAAAGAAAAGCTTGACGTACTCGAGACCGCTCTCTCAAAGCTTGGTGAAGATGGAAAACCCGTTGAAGGTTTTGATCCTGAACTTGACAGGCTCGGAGCAGCCCTTCAAAATCTGGATCCTGCATTGACTTCGGCTCTGAATGAAGCTAACCAGCGTATGAACCGAACCCTTGAGGCAAGTTCCCTTACTCTTAGAGGGCAGGAACTCGTCAGGCTTGTAAGCGGCGGAATGGAGATTAAAGACCTGCTTACAAAGGAACTTAATAAAATCTATAAAACCGAAACTGAAGCAATCAAAGAAGAACTTGCTAAAAAACTAGGGCTTCAAAAGCAAGAAAAACTAATGCTTGACTCACTCTTTCCTGATGAAATCTCCTACCCTCTCTACGCAGATCAATCTCAGTTGCAGCTTCTCAGGCAAAAGTTGAATAATAGCCTTGAGAAAACACGGCTTGCCAGAAAAAGAGAACTGGCAAAAACGCTTTCAGGTTTTCACCAGCCTGTAGAAAAACTTGTCAGGAAAGTCCTGGATTTTGACCTGGGTTTTTCGATTGCCTGTTTCTCTACAAAATTCCGGCTTAATCTGCCCACGTTGATTCCTGAAGCTGGAATAGGTTTTATAGGTGGAGAAAATCTCTTTTTAAAAGCCCGATATGGAGAAATCGATCCCGTCAGTTACTCCATCGGAAAAACCGGATTTTCTCCGGCAGGTATGGAAAACAGAGTTGTACTTTTGAGTGGAGTAAACTCAGGAGGCAAGACTTCCCTGCTCGAACTCCTTTCCCAATGCGTAATTCTTGGGTATATGGGTTTTCCGGTTCCTGCAAAAAAACTTGAACTCGGGCCTGTAGAGGAATTCTACTATTTCGGAAAATCAAAAGGAACTCTCGACGCAGGAGCTTTTGAGACTACCCTTAAGCAATTCTCAGTGCTCTCCGAAGCCTCAGAAAAACTGGTACTTGCGGACGAACTGGAATCCATCACTGAGCCTGGAGCTTCTGCACGAATTATAGCAGGAATTCTTGAATATCTATACAGAAATGAACAGAGTCTTGGGGTTTTTG
This sequence comes from Methanosarcina barkeri 3, assembly GCF_000970305.1. Taxonomy (GTDB): domain Archaea; phylum Halobacteriota; class Methanosarcinia; order Methanosarcinales; family Methanosarcinaceae; genus Methanosarcina; species Methanosarcina barkeri_A. The sequence goes on along the minus strand of NZ_CP009517.1, from coordinate 4,484,908 downwards.
TTTCCCATCTTTCAGAACTCATCCTTGAAAATACCGGAACTGAAGTAAGAGTTGATGGGATTGAGGCAGATGGTCTCGATTCCCATCTGGAACTAATTGTAAACCGGAATCCTGTATACAACCGTATTGCTCGAAGCACTCCAGAGCTGATTGTGGAACGGCTGTTCAGAAAGACCACTGGAAAAGAGCAGGAGTTCTACTCTCATTTAAAAGATAAATTTAAAACCAGCTCAAAAGCAACTTTTAAATAAACTTTAGTATACTATTTAAAAAATATTAATAAAAAATTTACTTAGAAGTTTCTGACCTTTTCTGGCAATTTTCCATTACTTTTTTTTCTTTTATATCTGGGGCATCTTTTTTTTGTTTTTGTCAGTAATTGGTTTCAAGAGATAATATTATAAATCTTTAGTTCTATATACTAATAAATAGTAATGAGTCAGCAGAGATTCCTTAGACCCCTGAAATCCGGCTGATACAAAAGTTTATATATGTTTTGGTGTCAATGCATGTCCGATAACTTAATAAGGAGATTGTGTTCCCCCCTGCAAAAGGACTCAAAACTCTAATCGGCTAACAGGGTTGATGTTATCAAGGAAAAATTTCTTAAGGCTAACTATACTATCTTAAGGCTAACTGTACTAAGTTGTTTGAGTGAACCCGGGGGATATCTTCTTTTCAACCCAGCAAAACCGGGTGCCAATCAGGTAATGAGGGTGCCAATCAGGTAATGAAATTGAACATGAGATCTACAGAGATCCTACCTTCAGATCTTTTATTATTTTTAAAGACTAGTTTGAATAAGTGCAAAACCCAGGTCACGCGTGATAGCAATGGAGCGGAACTTCCCCATTCAGTGTGCAGATTTTGATAGGCTGATTATGGATAATGTTAAAGGAACTCGGGTAGAAGTTTCCGATATGCCTGACCTCAGCGATCCATGTTTATACACGGACCGCGAGTATAGCTGGCTTCAGTTCAATGACAGGGTACTCGAAGAGGCTTTTGACGATCGCAATCCTCTGCTTGAAAGAGTTAAGTTTCTTTCTATCTTCGGAAGTAACCTTGATGAATTTTTCATGGTCCGGGTTTCAGGCGTCCAGAAGAGAATAATGGAAGCTGCGAAAGATGACCGGACAGATGAGCTTGCACAGGAACAACTTCGCATCATCCGGGAAGAGCTTCTCAGGCAGCTTCCTCTCAATGACAGCTGCTGGAACAAAATGCTTGAGCCTGCTCTCAGGGAAAAAGGAATTAAAGTCCTTAATTACTTTGAGCTTTCTAAAAAAGAAAGAGAAAAATTGAGAGATTATTTCGAGAGAAATATTTTCCCTTTACTTACTCCTCTCGGTTTTGATTCAGGACATCCTTTCCCTCATATTTCCAACCTCAGCCTTAACCTTGCAGTATTAATTGATGATCCAGACTTTGGAGAACGTTTTGCCAGGGTCAAGATACCTCCGATGTTTATGCGGCTAATAGTTGTTCCTGAAGGTGACCAGGAGAGAATAACTTCCAGTCTGGAAGAGCTAAAAAACGGTCGTTTTGTCTGGCTTGAACAACTTATCGCTGCAAACCTTGACCTTCTATTTCCCGGGCAGCGAATCCTGGGAGCTTATCCTTTCAGGATCACACGCGATGCAGACCTCGGGTTTGATGAGGATGGCGACAAAGACCTTCTGACCGCTGTAAAACAGAGAGTAGGCAGGAACTACTTCGGGTCTGTTGTCAGACTTGAGACCGATTATACTATGCCAACAAAAGTCTCGGATATTCTCCTTAAAAACCTGGAACTTTCCCCTTCCCTTATGTTCAGGTCTGCGGCTCCTCTGGGACTATCAAATCTCATCAAACTTGCACAGATCAACCGTCCTGAGCTTAAGTATGAGCACTTCGAGCCTAAAAAGCATTCTCAGTTAGCGAATAAGGAGCAAATTTTTGCAACTCTGAAAAAAAGAGATATTTTTCTCTATCATCCTTATGACAGTTTTGAATCCGTAATCGATTTCGTGGAAGAGTCTGCTGACGATCCTGATGTTTTGGCAATCAAAATGACTCTGTACAGGGTGGATGACAATTCCAGAATAATTCAAGCCCTTATGAAGGCTGCTGACCGGAGAAAGCAAGTAGCGGTTCTGGTAGAACTTAAAGCCCGTTTTGATGAGGAGAACAATATAGGCTGGGCAAAAGAACTTGAGCGCAAAGGAGTTCATGTAGCTTATGGCTTCCCGGGACGTAAGACTCATGCCAAGATGTGTCTGGTTGTCAGGGCCGAAAAAGAAGGTATCAGGTATTACGTGCACATGAGCACAGGAAATTATAACGCAGTCACAGGAAAGCTATATACCGACACGGGCTACCTGACAAGTGACCCGTGCATAGGCAAGGATGTCTCTGACCTTTTTAATGCCCTTACCGGATATTCGCGAAAGGACCATTATATCAAACTCCTTGTAGCTCCCCAGACTCTAAGACACCAGATTTTAGAGCGTATCAGGCGTGAAATTGACCTGCATGAGAAGTATGGAAATGGGCACCTGATCTTTAAAATGAATTCTCTTGTGGACTACCAGTGCATCCGGGAACTTTATAGAGCTTCTCAGGCCGGAGTGAAAATTGACCTTCTTGTTCGGGGAATCTGCTGCCTCAGGCCAGGTATTATTGGGCTCAGTGAAAATATCAGGGTTACCTCGATAGTTGGCCGTTTTCTTGAACATTCCAGGATATATTATTTCAGGAACGGAGGAAAAGAAGAAATCCTTATGGGAAGCGCAGATCTTATGCCGCGCAACCTGGACAATAGGGTAGAAGTTCTCTTTCCGATATCTGCCGAGTATATTCCTGTCGTGAGGGGCGTAATCCTTGGCACTCATCTTAAAGATAACGTAAAAGCCCGCTTGCTGCTCCCTAACGGCAAGACTGAAAGGATCTACCCGCAACCTGAAGAAGAAGAACTGGATTCTCAGGCATGGATGCTTGAGAATAGCAGAAGCTGGGATTTAAGCTCTAAGAAAGGTTGAAAAGAGAATTTCTTCTTAGAATCTCTTCTTTTTCTTTTTGTTCCTTTGTTACTCTTTATCTGGTTGTTTCTGTAAGTTATTGATCAATTCCAAAAAGCAAACACATCACTAACATTGACTCAATTATAAAATTAGTCTGTTTTTTATAGGTTTCAATAATCCACGCATTATTTCAAATTAAAATTATAAAGAAAGAGATTTTCAAATCTTTTTCTTCATCACAAAATACTCTACAAGAATCAAGAAAAGGGGCAGAGAAATTGCCAAAATTATTTTGGCTTTCCCCAGAGGATTTTTATCTTTGTCATCCGTTTTTGCACTTCCGTTGACGGCACTCTTGTTTGTTTCACCATTCCAGTTTCTCAACACTCCCTCTTCTGCTAATCCATTGCCTTCCAATATATTTTTTCCCTCTGCAGAATAACTGGTTATTGCAAAACAGGAAAATCCAGGTGTTTTCGATTTAAAATACACGTAACGCGTATCTTCCTTAACTTTTTCTGTAGCTAGAGTCTCCCAGCCTTTATTATACCATTGAAGAGTTATCTGTGACTGGCTAATATTATTTTCTTCAAGCCATGACTTTTCAACTTTGAATTCTATAAACCCATTTTCAAAATAATTAGCTACTCCTGCTCCGTTATTTCCTACCCAGATATTCACATATTTATATACTTTCCCAGGAGGGACTTCTGAGACAAAAGTAGATTTATCTTTGAGCATTTCTACAGTTGTGATTGTTCTCCTTAATGTCTTTATTGGGTCGAACTCGATATATGTAATGCATGTGACGCCTTCCGGAAAATCGAACTTGACATGATAACCACTTTGAACGTTTCCAGCGGCAAGCTCCTTTGCCTCTATATTGCTTACTGGTTCTTTAGAAAGAATGGTGCCTCCTGAACTGCTGCTGGAGGATCCTGAACTCTTACTTCCGGAGTCACTACTTGAAGATCCTGAACTCTCATTTCCTGAATTGTTATTGGAAGACTCTGAACTCTCATTTCCTGAATTGTTATTGGAAGACTCTGAACTCTCATTTCCTGAATCGTTTCCTGAATCGCTTGAAACTGTTTCCTTATATACGGTTGCGGTTTTTGTGAACTCGTTATTAGTTTCATCACTTTCGGATATGATGTTTTCCGCATCCACAGTTGCTTTTACTTCAATTTGCCCTTCATTTTCAGGAGTCCAGAAAAAAGCGCCTGTTCCGGTTTCGCCTGCTGCAAGAGCTGGTATCGATGTAACTCCAGTGTAACTTTCATTGTTTCCTTTGATATCGTAATTAATTTCGCTGCTTTCAGCAGCTGCAGACCCATTATTCTTTACTGTTACAGTAAAAGTTATGTTTTCCTCAGGATGAGGGTTTTCAGGGCTCAAAGAAATAGATTCTATTTTCAGGTCAGGAAGGTCGCGTTTCATACTTATGGTTTTTGACATTCTATTATTATCTTCATTACTTTCACTAACGATATTCCCAGAATCTGCGACTACTGTTACACTGATGTTTTCTTCGTTTCCAGGGGTATACGAAAACTCTGCACTTGTACTTGTCCCTGCTGAAAGTTCAGGGATAGAAATCTCTCCTTCTGAAGTTCCGTTAAAACTATATTTTGCAGTACTACTACTGGCAGTTGCCTCCCCCACATTTTTTATTTTCAAGGTAAAATTCAAAGTTTTTCCGGCTTCGGGTTGTGTTGATGATTCTGGATACAGGTCTTCAACTATCAGATCCGGAAGTGTTTCCTGTACTACCTTCACAGAAATTTCTTTCTCACTATTCTCTACGTTTTCTAAAGAGGCTTTTATTGACACTGTTCCTTCTTCGTCAGGAGTTATCCATGTGTGGGAAATTAATGTTTCCGATCCAGCCTCTATTGCAGGGACTTCTTCTTTGTCCTCGGTTTCACCAATTTTATATATTATATTCGTAGGCTCTGAGGCTTCAGTTCCTGTGTTCTTAACTAGTGAATTAATAGCGACCTTACTGTCGGGTTTTGGATAGTCAGGGTCAGTGGAGAGTTTTTCTAAAATAAGATTGGAGTTTAGTGTACTATTTGTCGAGTTTCCGCCGTCTGCAAATTGTCCATCTGCAGCAGATACTATGCTGGGTGTTAGTCCCGGAATTATTACTATTATCAATAATGCCGAAACTAAAGAATTTAAAAATTTAGTTTTCATTTTCATTGCCTCCTCCCTTGACAGTGCCGTAAATTTGCTATAAATTAAAGTCATTTCTTGTACGATGAGAAAATTGAGATTCTGATATGAAATTGATACATTATAACTTCTTGAGATTTATGGTTATATGAAAAACCGACACACTGCCCAAAAACAACAAAATGACAAATTAAAAAACTAAATTTTTGCGACCTCAATGTGTCTATAAACTTAAATTGTCTCTGGTTTATATGAATACTGGGGTTCATGCATCATTCTACTTCGACATGAAGCACAAAAAGTATTTTAAATCCCTACAGATACATGTTTTTCAATGACAAATGGCTTGATCTCCATATAACGAATATCCAAAAAGCCGGAAAAACATCTTTCTTAATACTCTTTTTTTAAAAACAGCTTTTTTAATACTCTTTTTTTATAATGTATGTAAATAATCAACTATTTCAACAAATCGAAAGAGGTTGTGTGAAAATAACAATGATTACAAACTTTCGGTACGCTACTAAATAATCTCAAATAGAATAAAAATATGAACTAGTATTGTGAAGCTTACTTTGAGTTTCTCGACTCCTTCGAGAAAAAAGAAAAACAGGGCTTTCAGGTGGTAATAATGGAACCCGAGAGAATTTCCGAAGGCAGAGTTGTTGCGTTTATCGATATAGGCACTAACTCCATCCGACTTCTTCTGGTCCGGATAAACCCCAATGGGTCTTACTTTCCCCTGACCAAGCAGAAGGAAACAGTCCGGCTCGGGGATGGGGAATTCATAGACAGGATTTTGCAACCGAAAGCGATAGAACGCGCAGTTGTTGTCTGTAAAAAGTTTGTGGAACTTGCCAGGGCCTACAGGGCAGAAGAGATTATAGCTGTGGCTACCTCGGCAACGCGAGATGCGAGCAATAAGGTTCAACTTCTCGAAATGTTGAAAGAGGAGGCAAACCTGGAAGTCTGTACGATTTCCGGAACCGAAGAAGCTCGCCTCATTTACCTTGGGGTTTCAAGCGGGCTTCGGCTTGGAGACTTAAAAGCTCTGTTCATAGATATCGGAGGCGGGAGTACTGAAGTATCGGTAGGGGATCAGACTCAGTGTTATTATCTCTATTCTTTTAACCTTGGAGCTGTCAGGCTGACAAATATGTTTTTGCCGGAGGAAACAGGGCCTGTTTCCGAGGAACAGTACGAGCAGATTAAAAATTACATTCGACATAAAATTACGAATATAACAAAAGACCTTTCCGAGTACGATATAAATTGTTCAATTGGAAGCTCTGGAACAATTGAAAACCTTGCAAGGATCGCTTTTATCTACCTGCATAAAACGGCCAGTGAGAGTTTTGAAAAACTGGAGTATGAAGACCTGAAGAAAATAGTCAGGGCAATGTGCGCCATACCCCTCGAAGAGAGACGCAGGTTTCCGGGAATTAACGCGCAAAGAGCTGATATCATTATCGCGGGGGCTGCAATTATTGAGACCTTTATGGAAGAGATGGGGCTTTCCGAAATCAGGATAAGTAAACGCGGGCTTCGAGAGGGACTGCTTGTAGATTATATCTCAAAGAGTGAATTCTCCTACATGATTACGCAGATGTCGGTAAGAAAGCGCAGCATCATGCAGCTTGGGCTTACCTGCAATTTCGATGAAGAACATGCTCATACCGTTACCAGACTTGCCCTTGAGCTCTTTGACAGTATCCAGGCGCTTGGAATTTATAAGTTCAGGGAAGGAGAAAGGGAACTTCTTGAATACGGTTCCACTCTGCACGACATAGGGACATTTCTATCGTATGATACCCATCAGGCTCACGCCTATCACCTGATAAGGGAGAGCAATCTTCCAGGTTTCCATCCTGAAGAAATCGAAATAATAGCAAATCTTGCCTATTTCCACAGTAAAAACACGCCCAAGAAGAAACATCCTAATCTTGTTGGGCTCAATAAAGATATCGTAAAAAGTATAAAAGTTCTCAGTGCTCTGCTCCGCATTGCTGAAGGGCTTGACCGTTCTCATAATGGAGTTATTTCCCACGTCCGATTTTACATAGCTTCTACCGACAGCCTGGTGCTTGAAACACACGCTCGTCGTGAGTGCCAGCTTGAAATTTGGGAAGTAGAGAAGCAGAAAAAGTATTTTAAGAAAATATTCGGATATAATCTTCAGTCCAAGGTCATTATAAAACAGGATTCTGGGGTTTCTTTAGTCCTTGAAGGAGGTGCTGAAATTGAAGAACTTCCAAATATCGAAATGTCCTCGAAAAGTTAAATTAACAGTTTACTTATTATAAAATGAGTTTACAATAAATCGAAAGTAAACTCACTTACAAAATTTATTTTAACCCATTGAAACTTATTCAAAAACTCTTTATAAATCCTATCTATGAAGAAATCTATAGAGTAACTTACTGCATTAGTACAAGTTACTGCATTAGTACAATTTACTGCATTAGTACAAGTTACTGCATTAGTACAATTCACTGCATTAATACAAGTTACTGCATTAGTACAAGTTACTGCATTAGTACAAGTTACTGCATTAGTACAATTCACTGCATTAGTACAATTCACTGCATTAATACAAGTTACTGCATTAATACAAGTTACTGCATTAATACAAGTTACTGCATTAATACAAGTTACTGCATTAGTACAGGTTACTCCAATACTCAAGCAGGCTTTCGGGGTTCCGTTGCTTATCTTTTGCTTAAGTTCTACTGCTTTCTTTTCTATTGCTTTCTTTTTCTATTGCTTTCTTTTCCTTTTTTGAAATACAGTTTTTTTCGACCTAAAAATGGAATTCAGGATCTTTTTTTATAAGTTGTAAAAGGAAAAATAGATAGCCTTTTCTCTTCAAACTCTGAGTGCAGGGCTTTTATTTCGGTTTGAGGAACTTTCAGAAGCAGGCTTAGCTCTTCAAAGCTTTTTCCTTTATCAAGCTCCGTCAAAATGTGAGCTTGTTTTCCGTATATGTTTTTTTGGTCTGCAAGCTGTGCACAAAAAGCTCTTTCTCTCAGGCTAAGGAAAGTTTTTTCAGGAAGTTCTTCCATGAAAAGAAAGGCTCTTTCGAACTTGGAAAAACGACTTTCTATCAGGTTGTAATGCTTGATCAGGAAAAGCCTGATAGTTTCAAGATCTTCCGAACTTCCTTCGCTTTTAAGCTCAACTTCAAACTCGTTATAATTCTTTTCCCTGCCTTTACTTTTCAGGTTCACACGGTCCAGGTAAGTCTCAGCTATAATTCTGTTTTCCATTTTTACCTGACGTATCACCCTTTTTTGTTTAAGGGATAGCAGTGGAAAAAGGTCAAATCCTGTCGTAAATTCCAAAATCAGTTCTTTAATACGGGGATCAGGGCATTCGAGCACTGAAGCTCCTTCAGGCAAGAAACTTACATATTCTTCTCGCCTGTGAGTTCCACCTTCAAAACCTCCCAGGCTTTTAACGGTTACCCAGCTTCCCTCTTCCCCAGATGATTTCCTGACACGCAGATAGTAACCAGAAGCCATAATATCCCGGTTCTCAGTATCAAAGAAAATATCCTCATTTAACTGAATCTTCGCTTCAGAAAGAGAGTATGAAGCAAGCTCTGAAAGGCTTTCAAGGGCTTGAAAATCCATCTCTTCCATTACCAAAAATTTTGATTCTATCTCCATACTCTCTTTCCATCCCATCGTTATTTCTTACAGTTAAAAGATTACCGTAAATTGAATGTATAAATGTATAAATGTGTAATTTAAAACTGCATTCAATTAATTGAGGCGCTATAAAGCATAGGAATTCTACAAAGTTATTTTTTCCTAAACTATTTTTAGGTTGTTTTTATATAAATATTGCTCAAATATTTATAAACAAATCTAATGTTGACTCTGTAGAAAACCTATAAAATTCACTGTTAGTAAGTTGAACTCGGCAAATCTATCCAATTAGTAACACAATTAGTAACGAACAGTACTTTTTGAATTAGTGTTAACTTTAATTTCCGTCCGAATATTTATGATTTCTACAGAGCCGGTTTTTTAGTTCTGCAGAAAATCTATCAAAGTTAGCCTCAAATATTGAAATCACCTATGAAAATATGAAGCAAGTCATTAATTTAAACTAAAGCAAACTTCTCTTTTCAGAGAATTTCTACAAAGTCTTAATATTATTCTTTTTACCGGTTACTGATTCTTACTACTATTTTTATTAGCTCGAACTAATAGTTATTAATAACCAGAGTATTAATGGTTCATTATTTTTGGCTTATAGTTCTATTTAAGTAATAATTCAAAAAAGCTAAATGCAGTAAAACATATCTACTAAAAATTTAGGAAAAACATTTGGAAATATTCTCAAAATTCTGCTAAAAGGAACTAATTTATTAATACTAAACCTGAATCTCTCTTACTAAGCAAAGTTTATTCATGTGAAATTTTGATTGATTACTTAAATTTTGATTGATTACTTAAATCTTGATTGATTACTTAAATCTTGATTGATTACTTAAATCTTGATTGATTACTTAGAGGTTACTTAATTCAGAATGAGGAACTACTTTATTCCTGTCTTTGTAACTTGATACGCCAGGCTCCAGTCAAAGCACTTGCATAGTTCCTGGATTTCAATATTACTGAGCTTTCACTTATTAACAATAATAGATTAATGATTTATGGAGTAACTTCCTTTGACAGGTAATGACATACTACTCTGGGATGAGACCCTATTTAAGGATCCGTCTGTGCTTGAGCCTGACTATCTCCCTGAATATTTTCCTCACAGGGAGTCACAATTGAACGGAATCAGATTCGCACTCAAGCCAGCCCTTCGCGGTATGCGGCCTTTGAATTGTTTACTTGTAGGTCCTCCAGGAACAGGAAAGACCAGTGCAGTTATGAAGGTATTCGGGGAAGTTGAAGCCCATGCACCCAGTGTCGTTACTGTTAAAGTCAACTGTCAGATTGATTCCACACGTTTTGCAGTAATGTCCAGAATTTACAGAAAGCTTTTTGGAATTTCTCCTCCCAACTCGGGAATTGCGTTCAGGAAAATCTTTGAAACCGTTGTTAATTTCCTTGTTTCTTCGGAGAAAGTTCTGCTTGTTGCTCTGGATGACCTCAACTATCTTTGCTATGAAGGGCATGCCAATGAAGTAATGTACTCGCTTTTAAGGGCACATGAGCAGTACCCCGGAACAAAGATCGGGGTAATCGGGATAGTAAATGATGCCTCGGATCTCTACTGCCTGGACTCCAGGGTGAATTCGGTGTTCCTGCCTGAAGACATTCCTTTCCCGAGATACGGCAGTACTGAAATTCTTGATATTCTTAAAGACCGGGTAAAATACGGCTTTTATCCGAAGGTGATTTCCGACGAGTTACTTGAACTCGTAGTATCATATGTAGAAAGGACGGGAGACCTCAGGGTTGGGATTGACCTTCTGAAACGTTCCGGTTTTAATGCCGAACGCAGGGGAAGTCGAACAATCTCCTCGGAGGATGTGGAAAAAGCTTATGAAGCGTCCAAACTGCTTCATTTATGCAGGGGTATAAACCTCCTGTCAGGTCCTGAAAAACACCTGCTTGAGCTAATAGCAAAAAGAGGAGAAGTCCAGGCAGGTGAACTTTACAAGTCCTTCCATGAATTAACTCAGCTTGGATATACTCGCTTTTATGGGATTGTCAACAAGCTTCAAGTGCTCAACTACATTGATGCGGACTTTACCGGCAAGGGTCAGAGAGGCAGGACGAGAATTATAAAAACAAAATTCAGAGCTGATGACATTCTTAATTGTCTTGAAAAGAAATGAGTAAAGAGTCCTATAAAACCAGTAAGGAATTCTACATTTCAGAATTGAAAAACCTGAAAATAATCTAAAACCTGAAAATAATCTAAAACCTGAAAATAATCTAAATAACCTTAAAAATAGTCTACTAATATTGGAAAAGTCTGAAAAAAGAGATTTGCATGGAGATTCACATTGACTTCCGGTGAGAGGCCGGAACAAAATTTTTTCAGACTTCGGTTTTTAAGGGTTAAAAGGATCGCACGGAGTGAAAACCGTGCTTCTTCCTGTTATCCCAAAATGGTTTTTATTCTTTTCCGGATTACATCATTGGAGGCATTCCGCCCATTCCACCCATTCCTGGGGGCATTCCGCCCATTCCACCCATTTCTTCAGGGCCTGGGGCTGCACGGGTAGAAGCTATAATATCGTCGATCCTGAGGATCATAACTGCAGACTCTGTAGCTGCATTGATAACCTGGGTCTTGACTCTGAGGGGCTCAACCACAAAGTTTTTCCACATGTCAACGACTTTGCCTTCGAAAACATTGAGTCCTGCGGTCTTTACACCTTTTTCGTGCTGTGAACGGAGTTCCATGAGCATGTCGATTGGATCTAGACCTGCGTTTTCTGCAAGAGTTCTTGGAATTATTTCAAGAGCTTCAGCATAGGCTTTAACTGCAAGCTGTTCTCTGCCTTCGAGGGTTGCTGCATATTCCTGGAGCCTGAGTGCAACCTCAACTTCAGGGGAACCGCCGCCTGCAACGAGTTTCTCGTCCTCGATTGCAACTCCAACCACACGCAGGGCATCTTCAAGAGCGCTGTCAATGCTGTCAACGACATGCTCTGTGCCACCGCGCAGCAGGATTGTTACAGCCTTAGGGTTGTCGCAACCTGTGACAAAGGTCATACTGTCTCCGCCAACCTTTTTCTCTTCCACAAGTGCTGCATATCCGAGGTCTTCAGAAGTGATCTCATCCATGTTGGTAATGAGTTTGCCGCCTGTTGCTCTTGCAAGCTTTTCCATGTCGCTCTTCTTGACTCTGCGGACAGCAAAAATACCTGCTTTTGCAAGGTAGTGCTGGGCAAGGTCTTCAATTCCTTTCTGACAGAAAACAACATTTGCTCCACTGCCAATAACTTTCTGAACAATCTTCTTGAGCATCTGCTCTTCCTGGTCAAGGAAGGACTGGAGCTGGTCAGGAGAGGTTATAGAAATTTCAGCATCTACTTCAGTGTCCTTGAGTTCGATTGCGGTGTTAAGAAGAAGGATTTTTGCATCCTTAACTTTTTCAGGCATGTTGGGGTGGATTCTCTCTTTGTCAATGATCATGCCCCGAATAAGCTCGGAATCCTCTACCCTGCCGCCGACTTTCTTAACAACATTGATGTTGTCTCTGTCAACAGAATTCTTTCCGTTTTTGTCTACAACGCTTGTTACAGCATCTACGGTAATCTCTGAAAGGAGTTTTTTGGAGGACTCAGCACCCTTTCCAGTCATTGCGGTTTCAGCAATGCTAATCAGTAGGTCACGGTTGGACAGTTCTACTGTCATTGCAAGGGAGTTCAGGACTTCGACGGCTTTTTCGGCTGCAAGTCTGTACCCTGATGCGATAATTGTCGGGTGGATTTCCTGCTCGATTAAATCCTCAGCTTTACTTAAGAGCTGGCCTGCGACCACAGCTGCACTGGTAGTGCCGTCTCCGACTTCCTCATCCTGTGTCTTGGCTACTTCCACTACCATCTTTGCTGCAGGATGTTCGATGTCCATTTCTTTGAGAATGGTTGCTCCGTCGTTTGTAATAACCACATCACCCATAGAGTCCACGAGCATTTTGTCCATGCCCTTGGGACCAAGGGTTGTTCTTACGGCTTCGGCTACTGCCTTTGCAGCCATGATATTGTTACTCTGGGCATCCCTGCCTCTGGTTCGCTTACTTCCTTCTTTTAAAATGAATATTGGCTGTCCTGCCATGATTTAATCCTCCATTAGTATGAGTCTGAAATAGCTTTGCAATTAAAATCGCATTTTACATGTTTGTACTTCTATATAAACTCATCCCACTATTAGCTCTGGATAATAGGGATTTTATCTATTTTCTTCTTTAAATAAAACAAAAGAGAAACCAATTTCTTGACTGTTTTTAATGGAAAAAAACGCATGTTTTTCGGTTGGAGATTTTTTGAAAAAAGGAATTCTAAAAGAGAATTTATTTACCAGTTTCGGAATTCAATTTTTTCCTGTTTCGGAAAGGCTGGATATCTATAAAAATACATAGTTTCAAAATACATAGTTTCAAAACACATAGTTTCAAAACACATAGTTTCAAAACACATAGTTTCAAAATTTTTTGTTCTCTCGGAAATCAGAAAAATACTTGCAGTTATCTTTCTTACTCTCGTGTTTTAGGAAGTTTTGAGATCGTCAATTCTATCTCAGCCGCTTTTTCAAGAGAAAGTCCAAGGGGAACCTCAGAATCTTCGTATCCACTATGTTTCCTTGATCCCTTGCATCCGAAAGATAGGCCCATACCCTGCCTGTAAGCAAGTACGGTACAATCTCCGCATACTGAAGCTGCACCCATTGTATCCACAACTGACCTTTTTCCTTCGGAATATGCACTGGCCTGAACAATGCGCATAGCTTTTTCGGGCTTCAGGAAAAGAATCAGCACATCAAAACTGCCTTTATTAAGGGACAGGGGCTCGATTCTTATAAAGCAAAATTTCTTTTTCAGCCTCGGAAGCGATAAAGCTGCATTTTCCGCAGCCTGCGAGTCTTTATATCTTCCGGAACTCAGGTAGTATGCAGCAGGGCTCTTTTCAGAAAAGCCCAGAATATAATCTCCAGGAGAACAACTCTGCCCCGAAATAAGAAATGCTTCTCCCATACGCGCTTTTTGCACAAGTTCGCAAAAAAGAAAATGAGATTTTTCAGGAGATTTTTCGTCTCCTGTATCAACTACTATATCCTCGTTTTTTCCCTTAATACCTTTTTCAATTTCGGTTTCGCTGCCTATTTCTCGCTCAACTCTACACTCGACTTTGCTATCAACTTTATACCCGCTTTCGTGTCCTGTTTCAAAGGTTACACACACAGGCTCACCAGCTTCCATTAGCCAGCTTAATTCCGGATATGTTGAAAAAGGGCTTTTTTGAGCAGTTTGCATGCAGCATACTCCTTTTTTCTGGCTTTCACATAAATTCAGCTTTTACAGATGTGAAAACCGGGCCTCTCATATCTATTTTTTTGTTTTTACCTGTAATATAACGCTGGGCAATAGAGCCTATTCTAAGGTTAACTTCAGAAGGAACTTTGGTAATCCTTACTCTTACTATATGCTCAGTTGCTCCTGACAGGGCAGCTTCTTCAATTTCTCTGGCAGCCTGAGCTGCAAATGCTTCTATAAAGCGAATTCCTGCCTTTGCAGAATGGTTTTCAAAGGCTTTTTGCCATTTCTTGGTATTCGGAATACCCATGATATCTCCCTGATAGGCTACAACCTCATTAAAAGCTGCAGGTCCGCAGAGCTTTGTATTTTCTTCCGGCTCGATTACGGAAACCTTTACTTTCCTACCAAAAACTTCTCCTTCCCAGGCAGGGAATTCACAGGGACTCGGTTCTTCTCCATGCAATTCGCACTGGGAAACAATAGAAGCTGCAATCTCAAGTCCTTCAGGAGTTTCGGGTGCCTTATCTACGAAAACTTGTTTTGCAAGCTCACCATCTGACATTTCCCATTCTGTATACTGCGGAATCTGTGGGTAGGTAAGAGAACGGATATCAGGGGCATCGTGAAGAATCATTGCCAGCCTTTCTACCCCGAGCCCGAGGTTCATTACAGGGTACGGGATATCATATTGGGCAAGCGCTGTTGGGGAGTAAATTCCAAAAGTTGCAATCTCTATCCAGCCGTCAGAGTATTTTGAATTGGAGCCCACAAGCTTCGGGTGGAAGGCAAATACTTCGGTCTGTGTGTCAGGAATATAATATTTGCTGCGTTTCTCATCGGGTCTGAAAAGGAATTTTTCAAATCCAAACTGAGAAAGGAGTCCTTCTGAAACGGCTTTTCCGTGATCTACAGTCACATCTTCATCCATAATTACGCAGGAAGCCGAATAATAGGTCATGAGTCTTGAGGCATCTTCCTGCTGCTCTCTCCTGAAACAGCGATCTACAGAGAAGAAATGAAAGGGAGGCTCCTGTCTTTCGAGGAGAGCACCGAGCGAAATAAACCAGCCGCTTGTCATGTGGCTGCGGAGTGTCTTTGTGCTCGCCTGGGGTACAAGCTCTTTAAATTCCGGGAAAACTTTGTCGATCATATCTGCAACAAGGGCATCCGAAATTCCAAGTACTGCTGAAATCTCGGGTACAAGGTCATCTCCTTCTATCTTTCCCTTTTTATACGAGTGGAGAACCTGCCTTATCTTTTCGACTCCTTCATCGCCTATATCTCCGAGAATTTCTTTTACCTCTGCGGTGCGCTCGTCGGAAATTCCAACGTTTGGCCTTGGCAGGCCTGCAAGATAAAAACAGCGATCCAGGACTGCAAGAGCTTCGCTTCCGAACTGTTTGTGTACCTCTTTATCATCCACTATTAGAGGGTTCATCATCTCTTCAAAGCCCATTCTTAAATAGGCTTCTCTAAGTTTCTGGATTGTATCGTAAACAGGATGGGCTTTTCCATATCTCAGAGTTGTCCTGGGATAACGTTCGTTCAGGGTAGGTGTCCTGACCAGCTTTTTGCCCTCGTTCCAGGTAAGGTCAAAGTTCTCTTTAGCGTCTCTTTTTATTTTTTCTGGATCAAATTTCATGCATATCCTCTTGTAATAGATTATTGGAATTCTAGATTATTGGAATTCTAGATTATTGGAGTTCTAGATTATTGGAGTTCTAGATTATTGAAGTTCTGAGCCTGCCAGCTATAGTTATAAGCTGTTAAATTCATTCTAAGCTTTTTAATTGTGATTATAAACTGTCTTAATTCTGAATTGATTACTTTTGAATTCCATATCCCAAAGTTTAGACAGTTGAACTATCGAACGGCCAGATAGCTGTTAAATAATCAATTGATTAATAGTTATCATGTGAGCTGTATATTAGTGGATTGCACTTTACGATCAATTTTAGTTTTGCAGTTTAAAAAGTGCTAACTTGCTCGATATTTAAGCATTTCTTGTCTAAGGTTAAAGTTTGGACTCCAGATTTCGCATCGCAATTTCAAGCTTTTTCTGACCAATTGCGTTAACAACATCACCCCGCGTCTTTTCTATTAAGGAGCGGGATATGTCGGTTTTTCGCCTCAGTCCTCCGGTTATGGCATCAGGGTAGTCAAAGTCCATAAGTGCTGCATGGATATTTTCCATGATACCTAAAAACACTTCGGCTTTCTCAAAGGACTCTTTCCTTATGAGGTCCAGAACATGCCTCCTAAGCTCTCCGACAACATCTCCAAGCCCATTAAGGTAAGCTGCATATTCGACTCTTAACTCTTCAGGGGAGGGAAGTTTTCCTCCTTCTTCTTTCAGCAGGCTACTGAGGACTGAAACCTCCGAATACTCCTGCTGAGCATGTTCTACAAAGCCTGCATGATAAATGTCAGCATGCCCTTCGAAAAGAATCTCAAGTTTCTCAAGCGCATGTCCTGCGGTTTTGATGTTTTTATCTGCCTTTTCGAAGTCCTGACTGTGTAGAGCAAATGATGCTGTCCTGCATTCCCTGACAACTTCTCGGGAAATCTTCAATCCTTCTTCCCTTATACTGTCTTTGGCCTCAAAATTTTCTCTTATCCGGGCCGAGATTTCTTCAAGCAAGACTTTCATACCCCCTTTTACGTTTCTTAGCTTTTAAACGATTGGCTTTTTCCGCCTAAAACTAATTTTAATTTAAAACTAAAACATTCTTATGTACTTTCTATTTTTATATACTTTCTATTTTTATATACTTCCTATTTTTTTATATACCTTCTATTTTTCATATACTTTCTATTTGTTTTTCAGAATTCTTCTGCAGTTTCATTTAATAAGTTCTCTTTAAATATCTATTATCTGTGTATAAATTTTTTCTTGTTATGCTGAGTTTAGAACTCTTTAAATCTTTCTCTTTTATAGTCTGCGTTAGGTCTGAGTTTGAAACTCCATCCCTTTTTATCTTTCTTCTACCATTTTTCCATTTAATCTCCAGTTCCCTGGAAAATATATAAAAAAGAAGGAAAAAGGCTTTTTCCTTGTCAATATCCTCTAACTTCCAGAAGACAATTCCAAAAGCAACTAGAGGTAACCAATAGAATAGTAAGGTTATTACCTTTTGGTTCTTTTTTTAGAATTAGTCAGAGTTAGGGATTTTTTAGCAGGATCATCTCAAGAGATGTTTTTTTCTTGGAGCTTGTCTATTCCCAGCCTGTGCTCCAGCGTAAATTCTATTTTATGTTTTAAGAGCTATGTGTTTTACGTCTGTATAGCTATGTATTATTACGTCTGTATTATTCATCCACAGGAATGGTCTCGAGCTGGCTTGAGAGATTCCATATTAAAGTTCTTGTGTGCAGAGGAAGGTTGGGATCATTGCTTATATCTTCGAGAATGGAAATGCTTGATGCCGCTCTAAGAAAGAGAGGTTCGGATTCGTTGTTCAGTATGTCCATAATTTCATTTACGGAACGCCTGATATTTCTAGGAACTGAGGAGTCACTGGTTATACTTTCTAGGACCTGAAGACATTGTTTTATAACTTCTGCTGAATCATTTGATGACATTCGAATCACCTTCGCAGTCAATTATGATATAAAAATTAGAGCTAATATAGCTAATATAGTATAGACTAGTCTAAGACAGGCTTGTTATATAAAATATTATCGGTGATTTTAAATGTTACCCTCTTCAGAGTCTACTCATTGTGATTCGGTGTTAGTTCCCTTTTTCTAATTTACACAGGACAAAATGGTTTCATAGTACAGCGAGCTATAGGAAAAATTTAATAAAATAAGTGAGAAGCAAATGCATAAGAAACTATGAACAAAGGAAGGTCAGAACTATGGATTCTGAAAAAGATAAAAAAGTAAAGCGAATAGCCCGTTTCCTTGAACTGGGGGGTACAATGCTTGCTGAGCATTGTAAAGTCTGCGGAGCCCCAAAATTCCGTTATCAGGGTAGAGTAATCTGCCCCATATGTGATGTCCAGGAAGAAAAAGAAACCCCGGAACCGGCAGCAGAAGTCCAGGCTCCCGAACCCAGGCCGTCTACAGAAAAAGATAATTCTTCTCTTGAGACTAAAAAGAGAGCCCAGGCACACAGGCAAAAGTCAAGGTTCGGGCTGAGAACCTCTGAAACTGCCGAAGAAGAGGAAAAAGCTGTCGATTCAGTAGAAAAGGAAATTCCCGTATTACCTTCTGAAAAAGAAGAAGCAGGAAGGAAATACCCTGCAGCTTCTAGAGGTTCTACTGTTCCTAGAAGTTCTGTAGTTCCCAGAAGTTCTGCAGTTTCTTCACCTAAAGGTCCTGCAGCTCCTGTAAAGTCTGCACCCTCAGAAAGAACAGAAAAACCGGCAGCATTATCAAAGGTAACTGGAGTCCATAGTGACCGGAAGGTACTGGAAGATCTTCTCTTTAGAAAAATGATTAACATTGCAGATTGCCTTGAGAACGAGACAGACCCGCGTAGGATCGCCGAGGATTTGGAATTAATTGGAAAAGGGCTTGAGCTTATAGAACGCCTGAGGCAATTATAAAGGTAAGAGTAAAGGTAAGGTAGGTAAGAGTAAAGGTAAGGTAGGTAAGAGTAAAGGTAAGGTAGGTAAGAGTAAAGGTAAGGTAGGTAAGAGTAAAGGTAAGGTAGGTAAGAGTAAAGGTAAGGTAGGTAAGAGTAAAGGTAAGGTAGGTAAGAGTAGGTATAAAAAGAAAGAGAAGAACGAAGGAGAAAAGGAGGAGTATAGAGAAACTTGACTTTTTCTTTATCTTTTTCCTTGCTTTTTTTTCGTTACTTCTTTCATTACTTCTTTCATTACTTCTTTCATTACTTTTTTCATTACTTTTTTCATTACTTTTTTCATTACTTTTTTCATTACTTTTTTCATTACTTTTTTCATTACTTTTTTCATTACTTTTTTCATTACTTTTTTCATTACTTTTTTCATTACTTCTTTCGTCACTTTTCCACTATTTTTTTCATCACTTATTCTTTATAGGGGGTTTCAAGTAGCTCTCTAATTTTTGCTGCTCTTTTTGGCCCTATTAATTTTACATTCTTCAGTTCTTTAGCATCAGCTTTCATAATAGCCTCTACTGAGCCAAAGTGTAAAAGAAGGTTTCTTGCAGCTTTCGGCCCAATGTCTGCGATCGCAGACACCAGGTATTCCTGCTGCTCAGTAAGGGTACTGGTTGACTTTTTTCCATGGGGATTGACTTCACGTTTATTTTCCATTTGCTCACGCTTTGCAAGCATTTTTAAAATTGCTGCAGTCTCTTCCTCGTCTCTCGAATATAACAGTGATACTCCAAAATCAATTGAAATAGATACCAGAGAGCCGTAAATAGCATTAGGATTAATTTGCCTGGAAGTAAAAAGTTCTGTTCCTTCAATGATAAGAACAGGCTTTTCGTATACTCTTGTAAGATCCGACAATTGCGCAAAAAGATTACGTTTCCCGTCAACAAGAGAGTTTACAAAGTCATCCGTGCGCTTTCTTTCTACAGCAAGGCGGTCGCTAACAACGTAATCACCAATTTCAAGCGTGGTAAAAATAACTTCTACTCCAAGCTTATCAAGAGTATTAGCAACCCCACTTTTTGCTTCCCTGTAATCCACTACCATTTTCAGGGATTCGGGACTGACTCCTATTTCGGATGCCTCTGCAGCAGTTTCAGGTGCGGATTCCGTTTTCTTTCCGGAAAGAGTTTCAAAATAAACAAATGTTTTTTGTCTTTCTTTGACGTTTTCTTCTTTGCTTTTTTCTTCTTTGCTTTTTTCTTTTTTGCTTTTTTCTTCTTTGCTTTTTTCTTCTTTGCTTTTTTCTTCTCTATTTTTTTCTTCGTTCTTTTGGTTGTTTCCTTTTTCTTTCCCAACTTCACAGTTATCTTCGTTAGTTTCCTCACTCGTCCTGTTGTAGCCTAAGCCTGCGGCCTTATTCCTGCTGTCTATAGTTAAACGCCCACGGTCTACAGTGAAATCTCTAACATCTGCAGCCCTGTTTCCAATATCTGCAAAACTACTACTATCTATAGTTACGTCCTTGTTAATTGCAAGACTATTGCTATCTGTAGCTGCGTCCTTGTTATCTTCAAAAAAGTTGCTATCTACAGCTTTATCCCTGCTATTTACAAAACCACTGAGATTTACAGCCAGATTACTGCTTTCCTGCATTAGATCCTTATTTTCCGGGGTTATATCTTCATTTTCAAAATTGTTATTTATTTTAATCTCATTTTCAGCTTCATTTTGCTCATGATCCGGAATAAAAATTTTGGACTCAAAATCTGAAAGTTTCAAACTCTGCTTTGAGTTTTTAGGCTCAAGAAGGGCTTCAAGCCCATGCATACTATTCAGCATCCTTTTTTCCTTACTCTTACTGCTCCAGTAATATGCTTCGTCACGTGTACCCTTTGTCACCAGTATAATGACTCTGCCTTTATGCTGCCTTCCTGTCCTGCCTTTACGCTGGATGCTCCGAATTTCCGAGGGGATGGGTTCGTAGAATAATACCAGATCCGTGGAAGGAATATCAAGCCCTTCTTCGGCAACTGAGGTAGCTACAAGTACGTTATATTCTCCTGCCCTGAATTTATCAAGAACTTCCACCTGTTGTTTTTGCGTAAGCCCTTTATCCTTACGGCGCGAGGCCTGTCCCACAAAACGGATAGGGACAATTCCTGAAAATCCTGATAGAGCATTTACCACTATCTCTGCTGTGTCCCTATAATTCGTAAAAACAATTACTCTGGAATCAGGACTTCCTTTTAGCTGTTCGGATACGAGTTTCCGCGCAAGCTCGAGTTTAGGATGTTCGACCTCACATTCCTTTACTCTGTAAAGGGTTTTTCTCATATAGAGATCGTCTATCAGTCTTTTTGAAGCCTTGCTTGCACTGCTTGAAGAAGCTTCAGCGTCAAGTTTCTCCAGGTACTTCCTGAGAGGCCCAAGCCCCTGAGTCTCAACCATTTCCACAGCATGGTTAACCTTCACCATTTCGGCAAGCACAGACATGGCAGTAAAAACCGCAGGATCTCCTCCTACCCGGATTTCACCCTGCAATTTCTTCTGGAAAAGCAAGAGATCCTTTTTGGAAACATATTTTCCGCTGCCTGGAGAAAAACCCAGGCCTCTTATGGTTCCGAGCCGGTCATCAAAGATTTTTTCCAGATAACCTCGGATTTCAGCCATTTCTGAAGGAAGCTGGACCTGAAACCATTCTATCTCTTTTTCCTGCACATAAGGACGGACATCCCTATCTTTTTCCGTTTTCACGGAGACATTTTCAACATGTAAAGCCTGGCAGACCTCAGAGATTTTCTCATCCGAACTGCCCGGACTTGCAGTAATTCCGAGCACGTGAGGATTCTTTGCGCTCTCGAAATACTTTTCCGCAATAAAAGTATAAGCGTAATTTCCGACTGCCCTGTGGGCTTCGTCAAAGGTTATGTGGCTTACGTCCTCAAGGCTGATTCGTTTTGTAAGAAGGTCATTTTCAATTACCTGAGGTGTGGAAACTATGACCTTCCCCTGGGCCCAAAGTTTTTCCCGCTCTGCAGGCGCAATGCTCCCCGTAAAAGTCATAACCTCTTCTTCGGGAAGTGCCATCACATTTTTGAAAAAAGTAGCATGCTGCTCTACAAGCGGCTTTGTTGGGGAAAGAATCAGGACTTTTCCTCCAAAGCGCTGAAGCCTGGAAACAATTACAAAAAGAGCTATAATGGTTTTTCCAAGCCCCGTAGGAAGGACAACAAGGCTTGAGCCTTCCAGGGCCTTTCCTGCAAGATTCAACTGATAGAGCCTCTGCTCAACGGTATCGGGTTTTATCAGCGGGTGCTTCATGAACCCAGGTTTTTCAGGAAAAAGACTCTCGTTCATTCTGCTTCGGGATAGTTCGTTTCAGATAAATTAATTTCATATTTTCAGGTAATTGTAATTTCAGGTAATTGTAATTTCAGGTAATTGTAATTTCAGGTAATTGTAATTTCAGGTGATTGTAGTTTCAGGTAATTGTTAATTTTCAGGCAATTGTAATAAGCGTAAAAAACTAAAAACTTTGCTGCAGGCTTTTTAGCCCACAGCTCAGGAACTACCGGTTTTTTAATTTTAGAAGTTAAAGGGTTTGCCCGAGGATTCGAAAGCTTTACCTCTGTAAATAAGCTCATAGAGTGTGTTCTCGATCCCCTGGGCCGGAGCCCTGATCTGACGCATGGAGTCCCTGTCCCTGATAGTCACAGTTCCGTCTTTAAGGGTATCGTAATCTACAGTAACGCAGTAAGGCGTTCCTATTTCGT
The DNA here is from genome assembly GCF_000970305.1 of Methanosarcina barkeri 3. Classification (GTDB taxonomy): domain Archaea; phylum Halobacteriota; class Methanosarcinia; order Methanosarcinales; family Methanosarcinaceae; genus Methanosarcina; species Methanosarcina barkeri_A. Next base: position 4,462,475 of record NZ_CP009517.1, on the reverse strand, counting down.
CGTTTCTCCTGTAGCGACGCCCAATGGTTCCGGAATCATCATAATTGACAAGCAGGGTTTTTTCCCTGAGTTTTGCAATGATATCCTTTGCAGGATCTGCAAGCTCTTTTCGGGTCAAAAGCGGAAGGACTGCAACCTGTACCGGAGCAACCGCACTTGTGAAGTGCATGACAAGACGGTTTTCTTCTTCTCCCTCAGCTTCACCTTCTCCCTTTCCTGCTTCGAACTCCTTTTCAGATTCTTCTGCACCTTTAAGCCCGGAATCGGCGACCTTCTGAGCCACGTTTTCTTCATCATAGGCATGTTCCATGATACCGTAGAAGATTCTGTCTATCCCGTAGGAGGGCTCGATTACATGAGGGATGACGTTTTCTCCGCTGACTTTAACCGTTTCTTCCGCAAAGTCCACTGCATCCGAACCGACTGTCAACTCTTCCCCTTCCACGTTAACTTTAATCTTATCCTTTGAGAGCTCTTCTTCGGAAAGCTGTTTTAAGGCATCTGCTACAGCTTTTGCTTTGCCCTTAAAGACAGGTCCGAGTTTTCCCATGTTCGGCTTTACAACAAAACGAGTTACCATTTTCGGTTCATCATATTCGACATACACGTAAAGCTCGGTCTTGCTGACCCTTGCATGGGCTTTAAGGTCGTAGTCCGTCCTGTCGGCAATTCCAACGATTTCGACCCAGCCGAACCGGTCGGTCTCGATTTCGGCGTCCCAACAGTCAATTGCGTAATGCGCCATCTCATCGGTTAGGTGCTGTCTGAACCTTAGTTTTGCAGGGTCAATTCCAACTTTTGTCAAGAACTCGTTAGTAAGTGCGATATTGTAGCCCAGGACTTCGTGTGCAATGACTCCAGCTTTCACGGCTTCCCTTACAGTCATCCTGAAAGATTCGCCTTTCTCCTGTGCCTTCTGGGAATAAAGTACAAGTTCTTTGTCTGCAAAGCGCTCAAAGTTGGGGTGCTTCTTGTTGCGAGGGTCAACGAAAATTTCGCACTCGGCCTGTGTAAATTCTCTGAGCCGGATTACACCCTGCCTGGGCGCGATCTCGTTCCTGTAAGATTTCCCGATCTGCACAGCCCCAAAAGGCAGCTTGTCTCTGTAGAACCGGGACAGCCTCTGGAAATCTACAAACATACCCTGCGCTGTTTCCGGCCTGAGGTATCCCTGCCTTCCAGTCCCTGGTCCGATTGTGGTTTTGAACATCAGATTAAATTCGTAAGCATCGCCGAATTCTCCACCGCATTCCGGGCATCGAATTTCATTTTCTTTTATAACCTTTGTGAGCTCTTCTGCACTCAAGGTCCCTGCAGCTTCCATGACGTTTTGTACAAGGTGATCAGCTCGGAATGCCTCTTTACAGTTCATGCACTCGCACAATGGGTCTGAAAAACCTCCAACATGCCCGGACGCGATAAAGACTTCCTCAATCCCGATTGTCGGGCACTCGATTTCCATAAACCCTTCCTGGATCACATAAAACTCTCTCCAGGTCTGCTCAATCCGCCTCTTCAGCGTGCTCCCAAGAGGCCCGTAATCATAAAATCCGCGGCTTCCGCCATACAGCTCAAAAGAGTTCCACAAGAACCCCCGGCGTTTAGCCAGCTCGAATACCTTCTCGTATTTGTCCATATTATAAATCCTCGTGAAATTGATTGGGGAATATCAGATAATTGTAAAGCTTTGACTCGTCCGAAATACTAGATGGATAACGGCATTCATTATATTAAATTTGCACTGCTTGGAGGCAGATTGGGATTTATATATGATTATAGGTACAGATCAAGAAATCAATAATACTGCAAAAAGCCGAGACAAAAAATTTTCCATAATTCTTGAAATTTCAATATGAGTAATTTCACAAAATTTAATAGGTAAAATACCAAAAAATGTGTCAAATGAAATGCCAAAAATTGTTTTTCTGGACTTTGTTATCATTTTTCGTGCTTACTTTCATGCCAATGGTCTGTCTGGCAGATGAATATAGAGAAATCCAGGCCAGTAAAATTTTAAATCAAATTGAAAAAGGAGAAGATGTAAACCTTACAAATTGCCGTATAATTGGAGAGTTCAATTTAAATGAAATTAAGCTTGAAAATGTTCCGACTCCAAAATATAATGAATTAAAGTATAATGAATCATTAAAATCTGGATACTGCTACAGTGAAGGGTTTTTGGAACCTAAAAATATAAAAGTTATTAAAAGCAACATCATAATACATAACTCGATTTTTGAAAATAATCTAGATTTCTCAAACTGCCTATTTACTAAATCTTTTTCCTTTGTTAACGTAAATTGTTCTTCAGCAGCTAATTTCAGAACTACTACCTTTGGTGACTCTGCTGTTTTTGGGGAATGTAATTTTGATAGTTTTGCAGATTTTTCTTTTACTACTTTTGGTGATTATGCAAATTTTATGGGATCTACCTTTGGTGATTATGCTTATTTTTCTTTTGCCACTTTTGGTAATTCTGCCAATTTTATGAAATCTATATTTGGTAATTCTGCCTATTTCTCTTCTTCCACTTTTGGTAGTTCTGCCAATTTTTCTCTAGCTACTTTTGGCGATTCTGCCTCTTTTCAGCATTCTATTTTTGGCGATTCTGCCAATTTTATGAAATCTACCTTTGGTGATTATACCGACTTTACGTACTCTACTTTTGGCGATTCTGCTGCTTTCGTTTTTGCTACTTTCGGCGATTATGCCAATTTTCGGTATTCTACTTTTGGCGATTCTGCTTCTTTTTCTTATTCTGCTTTTGACGATTCTGCCTTTTTTGAGGAAGTTAGTTTTAGCAATACTTCCTACTTTCAATGGGCAAATTTTGATGACGCTGTCGATTTCTCAGGCACTCTATTTAATGAAGTTACATTAAATGGTACTGATTTCAAAGAAATGCGGGTTAGTTGGAATTCGCTTGAGAACTCACTTGTTTTTGATGGACCAACCTATGTAAAGTTAATACAAAACTTCCGAAGCCTTGAACAGTTCGAAGATGCAGACGCTGCCTACTACCAATATAGAAAATGCTGCCAAGCAGAAAAATCATGGACTCCTTTTTCTAAAGAAGGTTCAAAATGGTGCGATATACTAATGTGGTTTACCTGTGGATATGGTGTAAAACCATTTCGTTCGTTTCACTTAGGTGGTTTAATCGTTTTGTTATTCTCTTTTATTTATCTAGGTTTTCCTATTGCTTCTTGGCGTAATAGAAAAAATGCGGAGAGCGCTCAAAAATCGATAATTAAAACTCTATTAAGCTTGATTCCTAAAATTGATTGGCCAAATCCTGGTATTTCTAGATTATCGGACAATAATGATTCGAACCAAAAAGTAACCTTCTGGGATAGCTTTTATTTCAGTATGGTAACCTTTACTACAGTTGGATACGGTGACTGGTATCCTAAAGATAATTTCAGAAAATGGGTTATGTTTGAAGGGTTTTTAGGTTGGGTGACTCTAGGTTTATTCTTGGTAACTTTAACGAATGTAATGATGAGACCGTAATTTCAGGAGGTTCAGTTACTTTTAAGGAAACGAACAACAAAGAATTGTTAATGCAAAACCTGAATCTCAAACTTGAACTCTCAACAAAATGCCTCATATCTCTCCAAGGAATTCTCTCCGAGCCCTACTACCTAATAATCCGCGATGCCACTTTGTTTAAATTCAATTACAGCGTAGAAGTTTTCTCGAAACTCTTGAAAGACTACCTCTTTGTCCATGAAGGATTCATCAGTAAGCTCCCCACTCTCGCATCATGATTTTTACATAAAACCCTTATATCAAAAAACTAATATATGCCTTTAAAATTCAGGATTATGAGGTAGGTTGCATGGTCAAGGCTTTCGAGGAACGGAAATTATCATTTTCAATCAACGGAGAAGAAAAAATACCTGCAATCGAAATGGTTAGTGCTATACAACACATCCAAAACATTATTTTCCATCTGGGTGACTATTTTTATGGAAATCCAAGCCGTCCGAAAGGGGATTTTCCGCAGGTTATCAAAGATTCATGTACCCTTTTTGTAACGAATATAGAGATGGGTAGTGTTCACGCCGAAATGCAAATAGGCGACTCTCAAGTTGGTATAACAGAGTTGGGAACATTAGGTGAGAGGGCAATTTGTGCAACAAACGAGTTAATTGAAGCTCTTTCCCACAAAGATGTTTCAAAAGAAGAATTGGGTGAAATAATTAAAGACCCTCATAGGTTAAACAAAGTTTTGAAAGAGTTCTATTTAATGTGGCCTGACCCGCAGTCGAAAAGAAGTCTAACTTTCGGTTTTTCAGGGAAAGTTGAAGAAAAACTAAATCCAGAACAAAAAGAAGTAATACAATCCATGTTGCACAAACCTGTTGAAGAATATGAAAAAGAAGTTTTTGGAAGGGTTTATGAACTGAGGGTCGATAAAAACAGAAGAATTCAAATCGACACTCCAGAAGGGCCAATTGATTGTAATTTCACTGCGGATATCGAAGATGATATCAAAGATACTATTGGAAGCATTGTTACCATACGTGGTGTAATGAAGCCTTTTAAAGGCAAGTTTGTTTTAAGTATTGACAGTGAAGCATCTATTGAAAGAAATCCACAATATTATCTTACCTCAATTAAAAGAGATGAGATTGAAGTGAAATTGAAGGAAGAAGTTCCAATTGACATTGAGTTTGAGGATGATTGTTATATAGCTTCAAACGATGACCTAGGGCTTCTGGCTGTTCAACCAAAAATGAAGCTTTTGATTGAGGAACTCAGAGGACAGCTTAACGTTCTGTGGCAAGAATATGTACTTGTCGATGAGGAAGAGTTGGCACCAAGCGGCAAAGATCTGAGGGAGATGTTAATTTCAATTGTAGGTGCTCAAAATGTCTAAATATAAAGTAAAAGACATTGAGTCTTCTTTATCTAAAAAGGGGTTTCAGCTTCAAAATTCTCATCACAAATTGTACACATATTATGTCGATGGAACCAAAACAGGAATTCATACTTTTATAAGCCACGGAAAAGATGAATATGGTGACAAGCTATTAAGCAAAATGAGAAATCAACTTAAGTTATCACATCAACAGTTTGATGACCTGATTCGATGTCCTTTATCTAAAGAAGAATTAAATAAGATCTATTCCAAAAACGGAAATATTTGATTCTCTTTTAGTCTTTTTTGTCGTTTTGAGTACTTTTCTAATTTCTCACTTATCAGGGTTTTTATATTCAACCGTGTCGGGCGTGGGATAATACAGGTTTAAGACGACTATTATTGCTGCCCGATTTTTAATTTTTTGATCTTTTACACCTTATATCGGTTTCAAGACAAATATTTAAAGATTGAAGTCGAGTACTTATTATGGCAGAAGACAGTTCTATTGCCTCCTCCAGAGATGCTGTTCGATTCAGGGCTATTTTGCGTCATCATCTGCCGGAAATTTCCAGGAAGTATAAAGTTAGTTATCTCGGGATTTTTGGTTCTTATATTCGCGGGGAACAAAAGCCTGAGAGTGATCTTGATATTCTGGTTGAGTTTGATGAAGCTCCCGGTTTTTTTGAGTACATTCAACTTGAGGATTACCTCAGTGAAATTCTTGGTGTGAAAGTGGATCTTGTGATGAAATCTGCCCTGAAATCTGCTATTGGGAAGCATATCCTTGAGGAAGTTGTAGCAGTATGAATGAAAAAACAGAATTTCGAGATTATTTATCAGATATCATTGATGCCATAGAGAAAATAGAATATTTCACCCGAGACATCTCTTTTGAGGAATTTATAGAAGATGATATGAGAGTTTTTGCTGTGGTTAGGGCTCTGGAAATCATAGGGGAAGCTGCAAAAAACGTTTCCCCTAACATAAAAACAAATTATCCTTCCGTCCCCTGGAAAGAGATGGCAAGAACACGTGACAAGCTAATACATTCCTACTTTGGTGTGGATCTCAATGTTGTATGGAGGACGGTTAGTAGCAATTTACCTCCTTTAAAAGATCAAATTTCTGAGATTCTTAAAGACTTGGAAAGTTCAATATCCTGATTTCTTTGCTAATCCATGTTTTTGATTTTTGATTCTGGGAACTGCCGTTTATTCCTTTTCTTTTGTCTGATATGGATTTTTTTCGCTCTATCCTGTTTTGTAGGGCGCAGGAAATAGACTTAGGAACACTTTTTATTGCCTTATTTTCTCGATATTTGGGTTAGATAATCCAACTTGAATTTATAATTTGACCCTTCTCGTAATTAATGCTCAGGCTTTATCTCATGTCCATCGACTAAAATGTTAATCAGGGCATCTGAATATTATTTACGTGTTCATATAAAATTATCTCATACAGGGTCAACAACTTTTAATATCACAAGCTTCTAAAGCTAGAGTCGGTGGGGTAAATAATGCATTTTCGACATGAAGATGCCTCTTTGAGATAACGTCGGATAGTGTATGCTATGCAGGGTACTTTTGAACATAAAGTGCCTGTTTGAGATCTCGTTGGATTTTATAGGGTACGTACTCAGAGTAATTTCTAACAGGAATGCTTTGAGACAATATTAGATAGAATACATTATGAGTGGGGTTTAACAAAATGCTATCAAAGAGTTTAAAAGAAATCGTAAGATCCGTAAAGGAAAAAAGAGTTTTACATTCGGAAAAGCTTATAGAAACGACTCACTGGCTCCATAATCTGGAGTTTCTGGTCGTAAGAGTCATGATGTTTGCCATAGGTGTTCACCACCTCTATGTGTACACCGTGAAAACCGTGTTCGGAGTTTAATCTATTAACTCAGTTTCACAGGTAGGCTAATTCCTTTCGGATACGAAAAACTGCTTGCCACCAGAAAAACGATTTCCGGGTCAAAGTTGGGGAGCTCCCGGTGGGGAGGTGGCAGTGATTATCTAAAATTAAGAGGAAGATTGCCATTGCCTAGCATGATCTGAACTCATGTAACTCAACAAGAAATCTCAAACATAAAACCCGGACCGCAAAAGCACATCGCTTTTCAAGTTTGGGCTATTAGGCTTTGCTTGTTAATTGCATATGCCTATTCTGAAAGGAGGATTGGTACTAATTATCTAGTCCTCCAGCTATATTCAAACACCAGATGACTTATTTAGTGCCCTTGTTTGATACCTCACCGGTTTCAAATGTCATCTGGTTAAAGAATTTCTTTCAGGTCTCAGAGAATTTCTTTCAGGTTTCAAAAAACTGCTAGAATTGCTATCAAGTCATAAAGAACTTATCAGGTATCAAAGAACTACTATCAGGTCATAAAGAACCTATCAAGTCATAAAAACTCTTTAAAATATTATTCCTAACATATTTTTGTCATCTTATTTTTAATATTCTCCAAGATTATTTATTAAGTACGTAAAACATATATAATATACTGCAATTATTATACTATAACTTCTGCGATAGCCAAACAGGGAAACCTGCGTTTTCAGAAGGAGGGATATGGGTCAGTGAACCGAAGGTTATCCAGGGTTGTAAGTAGAAATAGCAAAGTCCTTAGCTCTGAGTTTATGTTATCGTTAATAGATAAAAACTTCATAGAACGTTATCGAGGCTTTTGTTTCCTCTGGTAAGCTGTTTTCTGTTGGATCTAAGAATGGTAATTTACTACTCTTAAACTAAGGCTATCAAGCTCATGTTTTTTGTATAAGCTAAAAACTAAAAGGAGATTCCTGAATTATGAGTGAGCTAATAGTTTTTGCATTTCCGAACGAGAAAGGTGCATCTGAAATGGATGAAGCCATTAACCGGCTTAAAAAAGAGCAATTAATCACCCTCGATGATGCCGCAATCGTTGTTCGCAATCATGATGGCAAGGTCAAGGTCAAGCAGGCTGTAGACCTTGTAGGTACAGGTACTGTAGGTGGAGCTTTCTGGGGTATGCTAATAGGACTGCTTTTCTGGATGCCCTGGCTCGGAATGGCAGTTGGTGCCATCACAGGTGCAATTGCAGGGAAATTGACCGATTACGGAATAAACGACGACTTCATCCATGAAGTTGCTGAAACCATCGAGCCAGGAGGATCTGCTCTTTTTCTGTTGATTTCAAAGTGGACTGAGGACAAGGTCCTTGATCAGCTCGCTACGTTTAATCCAAAAGTAGTGCGTACTTCCCTTTCCAAAGAAGAAGAACATAAACTTAAAGCTGCCTTTGGTGCTGGAGAATAATTGAAAATTATATGCAACTAATACTATGCAACTAATACTATGCAACTAATACTATGCAAATAATCCAGGCAGTCTAAAATAAAATTTTTAATATTATTGATGATTTCTCTGTTAATAAATTTCTATGGGAATTAGTTGCTAAAGTTACAAATAAAATATCATCTTTTAAACTTGAGCAATAATCCGAATATACTTGTCTTATCAGGGTTTATCGGTAAATTCCCATAGTTCATTTTTCTGTTAAATTTTCGTTTAAGTTTTTGTTTAAGTGTTCGTTTATTTCTTTACTCTTTCTTCATACTGGAGCGACCGTCCTTCCGTATGCGTCATTCAGTACTATCGCAAGGGCAGTGTACAGGGCTGCAAAGCCTACAATAAGGCCTACATAGCCAGCTATGACGAGCAGGCCTGCGTTTTCCGTAGCATTTACGATAGCCAGTAACATGAACAACAAGAAAAGGGTCACGAATGTGAACATTATCGCTTTGCTGCCTAGCTTCAGAGTTGCTATTAACAGTACGAAGGTATACACTCCCCAGATGAAAAGGTATGCTGCAATGGATATTGGAGTTGGGGCTTCGATAAGTCCCGCTGCCGGCAGTAGAAGAAGGCTTGCAAGAGAAAACCAGAAAAGCCCGAATGCACAAAATGCCGTGCCTCCAAAAACACTCCCTTTTTTCCAGGCCATGATGCCGGCAAAGACCTCAGCAAAACCCCCGAGGAACATTGCCATGGAAACGATCATTGAGTCTACAGGGTAAATACCTATATAGCTCAGGCTCAGTAGAACGGCTGACAGGCCGAGGCCAGTAAATCCAAGCGGTGTAGGGTTTGCGGTCCTGTCCATTACATGCACATCTGTTGCTATTTCCTGTGTTTCCGCCATTAATACCACTCCCCGAATAGATTTTTATCGTAAATTATATTGCTTCATATATATTGTTCTTATTATTATATTAATGTTCGAATCGAATTATTTCTTCTGGATTTTATTCCATGCGGCCTTTCCATTAATTTTAAATTATCCGGCAACTTATGAGAAAACTCATGGCTCCAAAAATTCTTGTTACCAATGATGATGGTGTATACTCCACAGGTCTGAAAGCCGCTTTTGACAGCGTTTCGGACCTCGGGGAAGTTACAATTTCGGCTCCTGCTGTCCAGCAGAGCGGAGTCGGGCGTTCGATCTCTATCTTTGAACCCCTTCGAATCACGAAAACTAATTCAGGAGGTATACCTGCTTACTCTGTGGGAGGAACTCCTACGGATGCTGTAATTCTGGGCATCTTCACGATCCTCAAGGAGCTGCCTGACCTGGTGCTTTCCGGTTTTAACATCGGAGAAAATATCAGCACGGATACTATCACTACCTCAGGAACAATAGGAGGAGCACTTGAAGCTGCAAGCTACGGAGTGCCTGCAATTGCCGCCTCCATGCAGGTGCTTGATGAAGGACAGAAATTCGATGACCCCAGGAACTACCATAGAGAGCGTTTTGAAGTTGGTATAAAAGTAGTAAACAGAGTTGCTCGAAATATCCTGAAGTATGGTATGCCTGAAAACGTAGATCTTCTTAACATAAACATTCCCTATCATGCTGAAGAGGATACTCCTTTAGAGATAACCCGTCTTGCACGAAAAATCTTTAAAACGGATGTCGAGGAAAGGCGTGACCCAAGAGGCAGGCCCTATTACTGGATTGCAGGCGACCTTATCCGGGAGGAAGAAGAAGGAACTGACGTGCACGCCATTATGCAGAAAGGACACGTCTCAATAACTCCTATTTCCCTGGATTCAACTGCCAGGATAGATTTCTCAGAAATCGAAAGATATCTCTAAATATCTCCAGATGTTTCTGGTTGCGTTACTCCTATTTGAAGATTTACTTGGAACCTCAAATGGCTGAAGGTTCCAAAAATTAGTCTGAACTATAAAACAACAGAAGATTCAAAATTTACCCGAAATGAAAAAGGAAAAGAGGGAATTTTGGTTTCTGAGAGACATTAACTTACTTTTGTCCAAAAAAGTCCTTTTTACTCTTTCAGTTTATCTTTTTCGATATGAATGGAAATTTCCTTCCATTCGCTGTCGATAGTATGTAATGTCTCCACCATTGCCTTAATTACATTTACTATGATTTTCTGGACAAAATCATTCATCTGGATTTTTCTCTCATCTACTAAAAGTTCAATCTTCATTTTTCCTCCACGTTATTACATTCATCTCTGAGTCTGTTTTCTCTTTAAGTCTTTTCTTCTTGTTCAAGAGTACTAACAGGCATGCAATATGGCTTCCTTCGGCTTACTGCAAGCTTAAGCAGCTTTTCTATCTCTTCAGAGCTTTTTGCTCCCATGACATCCACAAGGTTGTCATTTACCAGCAAGCAGGGCTTGAACTTTCCGTCTGCTGTAATCCTGAGCCTGCTGCAGTAGGCGCAAAACTCCGAGTTGTCCATGGGCCGAACGAATTCAACCTCTACACCGTCGATAATGTACTTTCTTCGATGATGCAAGTGCCTTACCTTAACTTCACTTGCCCTCTCAGCCAGACTTTTTTCAAGAGCTTTCGAGTCAATCATATACTTCGAAAGCCTGGGATCAATGTCCATAAGCTCGATGAGTTGCAGGATGACCATTCCTTTATAAGGCCGGACAAACTCCATCATAGAATCGATTTCGTCATCGTTTATGCCTTTAAGGAGTACCATATTCAGCTTCACAGGAGTCAGCCCAGCTTCAACTGCGCTGTCAATTCCTCTGATAACTTTCTCAAGTGAGCCAGGGGAAGCTCCGGTAATCCTTTCGTATTTTTCAGGAATAAGAGAATCCAGGCTTACATTTACCCTATCAAGGCCGGCAGCTTTAAGGGTTCTTGCACGTTTTTCAAGTAGGATTCCATTAGTGGTCGCAGAAACTTCTTTTAACGGAGGAAGGCAGGAAAGAATTTCTTCAAAATCCTTTCGAAAAAGCGGTTCTCCCCCTGAGAATTTTATTTTATTTACCCCGAACTTTGCAGCTTCTCTGACAATTCCACAGATTAACTCGGGTTTCATTTCATTTCCCACCGGGCCGCGAGCACAGCAATCTGCACCTTCGTTATGGCAGTACATGCATGAAAGGTTGCACCTATCAGTTATTGATATCCTGAGTCCTGTCACCCTTCGTCCATAAGAATCCTCAAGAATCTTTTTTGAGTTTTCTTCCCTAATTTCAGGAGCTTTTTCTGGATTTTTCTTCTTCATGGCTGGTTAAAATCCCCTATTAAATATTCGGTATGCAATTCTTTATCAATTAGCTACTCAGGCCTGGCTATTTTTCATTACTTTCAGGACAAAAATTTCATCTCAGAAACTATCTCAGAAACTATCTGTGAGACGATTTTTGTGAAGATCTCTAAAACTATCTATGAAATCGTCTATAAACGGGTCATGTCTATAGTGCATGATTTCAAATAAATTTGCATCTGAGAAAGGGTCCGGAATGTCTTACTGGTTCAATTGAATAAAGATACTGATATTGACTGAATAAGTATACTGATACGGGCCGGATGTTTAAGGTAATATGAATTGATTATACTAATATGGGTATACGATTATTGAATTTGGAACCAAAAACTGGAACTAATTATTTAATTTTAACTATATAAATGAGTACTATAATTATCTATATCTTATTCAATTTATAATTTATTCAGTTTATAATTTATTCAGTTCATAATATTCAGTTCATAATATTCAGTTCATAATATTCAGTTCATAATATTCAGTTCATAATATTCAGTTCATAATATTCAGTTCATAATTTATTCAACTTATAACTTACTCAACTCAAAAAGGTCAAAGCCTCTTTTATCTATATTTTCCGGAATTAAACTGTTCTTTCCTTAGAGTATATAACCCTTAACTTAAGATTATGTGCATGGATGCCAACACCGGAATTTCCGGATTATCTAAAAAATAATATTTCAATGTGAATTAACATACTCACCTGGACTTTTTGACTTTTTTCTCTTGACTCATTTTTCCTGAAAACAACTACAAAGTGCTTAAAGCAGATGGATTAATAGCTTTAATATATTTTAACGGCAACAATATCCAGCAGATGACAAAAGGAATACTTATTGCAGGAACCCATAGTGGGGTCGGAAAAACGACAGTCTCCATGGGTATCATGGCTGCCCTTAAACACAGGCAGCTAAAGGTTCAGCCTTACAAAGTAGGGCCTGATTATATCGATCCTTCTCATCACACTGCAATTTGCGGGCGCCCCTCAAGAAACCTGGACACATACATAATGGGCACTGACGGAGTCGGTCAGACTGTAGCTCGGACTGCTGCAGATGCGGATATTGTGGTAGTAGAAGGAGTTATGGGACTCTTTGACGGAATCGATTCTACAGAAATTGCAAGTTCCGCACATGTTGCAAAAATCCTTAATCTACCTGTAATTCTGGTAATCAATGTACATGGTATGTCCAGAAGCGCAGCTGCCCTCCTTAAAGGGTATTCCGAGTTTGATCCTGATGTAAGGGTTGCAGGCGTTATCCTGAATCAGGTAGGCAGCCCAAGGCATGCGGAACTTGTAAAAAATTCACTTCCGGGTGACATCCCTATAGTAGGTATGATTCCAAGAAGAAAAGATATCGAGGTCCCCTCCAGACATCTAGGGCTTTACATGGCCCATGAAAAGGATTATAATACTGAGGAAATGGCGGCTTTTATTGAGGAAAACGTTAACCTTGACGCAGTGCTCGAACTTGCTGAGTCCATTTCAGTTCCGGAATTCAGGGATATCCGGAGGCCTGAGGCAGATCTCAGGATAGGGGTTGCCATGGACCCGGCTTTTTGTTTTTATTACCAGGATATGTTCGATGCTTTTAAGGATTATGGAGCTGAGGTAGAATTTTTTAGTCCTATGGCAGGAGAGCTTCCGGATGTGGACGGAATTTACCTTGGAGGCGGCTACCCTGAACTTTACGCAGAAATCCTTGAAAAGTCAGAAACGACCAGAAAACTCAAGGGCCTTGCAGCTGATGGTTTGCCTATCTATGCAGAGTGTGGGGGTCTTCTTTACCTCTGCGGTACATATGAGATAGATAACAGGACGTATAAACTCGCAGACGTCGTACCTGCAAACACACATATGACAAACCGGCTTAAAGCCCTCGGATATACTGAAGCTCGTCCTCTGGACAAAAACTTCTCTTCTCACAACATAAGAGGCCACGAATTCCACTACTCTCTCACAGAATGTGATCGCGATGCAAAATTCGCATATGAGATGCTGCGTGGAAAAGGTATACAGGGCGGTTTTGACGGCCTCATCGAACACAACACCCTGGCAGGTTATATGCATTCTCATCCTGCTACTTTCCCTGTAGACAAATTTGTGGAAAAATGCAGGAAATATAGAAGAAAGTAAATAATTTTTGTAACTATTCAACCTATTAAAACATGCCTATTCTGAGATAATTATCTCTTTAGATCAGTTTTTGTTACAGGATTGAGATAATTATCTTTTTAAGATCAGTTCTTGTTACAGGACCAGCATAGTTGCTTGCTTTGCGAGCAACTTTTAATTTCCATATTTTTACTAAAGTGTTTTGTTGAGAATTAAAGTTTTTAACCCGAAATAGTATTGCCTATTTAACTTTGTAATAATATTTTCTTTTTTTCGTTTGGGAATTTAATTTCTTCTGGAAATTTTACTTGATTCTTATGAGAAAAATACTTTCAGCCTGTTAGGCTATGATTAATAGTCGCTGAAGTAATTAATAAGCGTCGAAATTACAAAAGGAGAAAATAAAAATGAGATTTATATGCCCACTTATTGTTGTTAATGATATAGAGGCTTCCAGAAGTTTTTACGAAAATGTCCTTAATCAAAAAGTCCAGTGCGATTTCGGTGAGAACGTATCATTTGCGGACGGCTTTGCCATACACTTGAAATCACACTTTTCAGGTTTAATAGGCATAAACAAAAACGATATCGTTCAAAAATCAAATAATGCTGAACTGTATTTTGAAGAAGACGATTTAGACAGTTTTCTTCAAAAACTGAAAGGTATGAACTCCGTTACGTATGTGCACGAGCTAAAAGAGCAGCCCTGGGGACAGCGGGTTATAAGATTCTATGATCCTGATATGCACATTGTTGAGGTTGGCGAACCCATGGAAAGCGTAGTTAAAAGGTTCTTGAGTAAAGGATTATCAATTGAAGAAACAGTAAAACGAACTTTAATGCCAGAGGAATTTGTTAGACAATGTTTATAAACAAGGTGAAGCTCAATAAAAGCTCATTTAGAAACCACAAAAGTAATTTCTGGAATTACTCAGATTATTTACTTCATTTAAACTTTAGTGAACTATTTTTGAAATATAGATTACTTCCTGGTAGCGTAGAATAGGATTGATAGAGGGGTATTCATGATTCTTCACGCTCCCGATGTAATAATATTACTAATTTACAGTACTTAGCAAAAGTTATTATAGGTTTTAATGAATACTTTCTTTAAACTTTGACAATCAACTTTGACAATCCGTTCCTGTTAATCTTTTTGCAATGTTAGATAAGTAGAGAAGTAAATACTTTTTCCAATTAATCTGAGTTAAAATACTGGCTTTCTAAGTATTAAAAACATAAATTATTCTGGCTGATTTTTATCAGGTTTGAATAATCTTCAAAAATAAGTCAGTATTATTTTCAGATCAAGTCCACACAATGATTTGCACTAAATCGAGTTTATGCACAGATTTTTAGGAAGGAAAAAAATGGCTCTAAAACCCAGAATTACAGAATCCCCTCATGTTCGTTTGATTGACCTTAAGTCAAAACCTTTCTTTATTGTAGCTTCAGTAGAGGTTGGAAACACCACAACCAAATGCATTCTCACAGCTACCAGTATGGAGACTGGAAGGACTCATATTATAAATAAGGTTGTACGGATGACCAGAGACGTCCGCCCACCTAAACCTGGAGAAGCCGTATTTGGAAGGACACTTACAGGTGTGGAACTTACTCGTGAATCCGTTGCACAACTGGTAAGTGGCACCCTGACCGAATCTATGGACAAAGCAAGTCTGGACATAAAAACAGATCTTGACTTTGTGGTTCGTTCTACTGGAGTTGTTGCAGGTTTTGATTCTCCGGAAGAAGTGGGTGAGTTTATTAAAGCTCTAGCAGATGGCTGTCTGATGGCAGGAGTTCCTCCAAAGAATATGACCCCACCAATGTCCATTTCAAATATTTCTAAAAAATTCCAGAAATACAGTAAACTGGAAAAGGTAATTTTTGATGGGGCAGTAGCTGGTGTACTACCTCCAATAGGTTCTACTGGCGTTGAAATCGTTGCAAACGAGATGGAAGGGGAGCTTGCAACCGCAGGGATTAAAGAAGCAGCCAAACTTACAGATGTTGATTTCAGGAATCCTTGTATCTCAATAGATTTCGGGACAACTCTTGATGGCAGGGTCACAAATTCAGACCAACCCTATGCAAAAACAATTGGTAACTTTTGCGGCTATGCCGGTGCAATTCCTGACGCAATTATCCGGGGTTCGAAGATTGTGGACTCAAAAGTAGGAACTGCTCTCGAGGTTTTTGAAAAAGAGAAACCGCCTTCTTTCCTTACTTTAAAGATGAAGGCTAAAGCGATTGAGGCATATACAAAGCGTATTCATGAGCTTATTGTTATAGAACAAGTCCCAAGGGATAGAACCAGATATGGAAGCGTGCCTGTAAGGCCGGATGCAGCTGAGCAGATAGGCGTAACACTCATAGGTTGCGATGTGGGTGTAAACGGATCCGACATGGGCAAGCTTAGTGCTATAGGTATGGAAATCTGTAAGACCCACGGACTTCAGGTTGTCTATGCTGTCATTGATGAGGTTATGGCAGGCGTGGTTTGCAGGTTGATCAGGGTTGCAAAAGAAGTAAAACTTGTTTTTGAGGATACAACTATAGGGATCACCGGTAGAGCAGGGATTACAGGAAACAAACCTAAACTGATCCTGAAATGCCTGGAAGAGTTGAATATTGCTTCGAAAATAGATGAGAGAGTAGTCTTCGTAGATGACGGGCTTGCCAGAGGAGCAGCCGTGATGGCTCGATGTATGAATTCTCTTGGCTCGCCGCAAAATCCTCTAGGCGGCAGGCACAATGGAAAATGTATTCTTGCACAAAGAGTAAAAATACAGGAAAAATAACCTCATATTGTCGAAAAATAACCTCATATTATCGAAAAATAACTTCATATTACAGAAAAACGACCTCGAAACACAGAAAAAAAAACCTCAAAACACGGAAAAATAACACCTCAAAATATAAAAACAATCTCAAAATAAAGAAAAAACCTCAAAATATTTATTATGTGGAAAAAATCGAAATATTAAAAGAGAAGATTTTTAAGTGCGGCAAGAGGAATTAACCTCCTGCTCCTCCACCACCGGCTTTTTCTAGGTTGAAGCCCTGCATTGTTTCTCTCTCTTTTCTGAATCTTTCTTCCAGTTCCTCAGCAGTGAATTCCCTTTCTTCTTTCTTTTCTTTAGCTTTAAGCTCAGTTGGCTCCAGGGTTTCTTCCCTGTACCAGAGCCCGGTACTTTCGAGCAGAACCCATACCTTTCCTTGCTCGTCCTTTTTTATCGCAGTTACGCGGCTGACCGTATCACTGTTTACGTATTTGACGGCATCTCCCGCTTTAATGGGTTTTTTATTTCGCCCTACTGCTGTGATTAGTTCAGCATCAACCATGCTCTCACCTCGAAGGCTTCCAGGACGCTGGGATTTCAGGCCCTGCAAAAGTCTCTTCTTGTAATTTTATTGCTTATAGGTTGTCCAGGCCATCTAATAAAGTTTATGTGGGTTAGCCCTTATGGAGTCTCTATAAACACTTTGTAGAAAGGTAATATCAAAAAACTATGTGGAAAGTGTTTTGGATTATACTTTTGGAAGTCTCTATGTATCATAATTTTTCCAGAGACTTCCAGGATTCAAAAAATCTAAAACTGGTTTATTTCGTACTTTTCTATTTTTAATATTGATTAATCTCTGACCTGAGGTCTCCCATCAGGGCAACTCTTTCAGCATAAGCGTTGTGTCTGTGAATACTTTCCTCATTGGTTTGTTTGATGGTGATTACTGCATTATCAGGAAGGTTCGGGAACTCTTTTACTATATTATCTGCCATGGTTCTTACACAGTCTTCTACAAATTTCGGGTTCATATGCGCAGTTTCCACTACGACTTTTTCATCTGAACGTTTCAAGACTTCATATACGCTGGAACTCATGGAGCTATCAATAATGTTGATAATGCTTTCAAGGGAAACATCAAAATCATGTGCCACCTTGATTGATATAATTCCTCTTCCTCGCTGGTTGTGGGTAGCCATGGGAACCTTTTCCAAGAACTTTATAATCGTTTCTTCATCGACTCCAAGTTCGGAAAGCTCATTTGCAGCTTTATCTCGCATAATCTCCTGAGCACAGGGGCAGGCTGTCATCCCTACAACTTCAGCGCCGATCAGCTTCTTTACATCAAAATAGTCATCATTGGCCTGTCCTCTTACAGCTGATGCTTCAGCAAAGATATTTACGACTTCCTGGCACTTAATCCCGGTGGCTGGGGATGCACGCCTGATCATATATTCGCTTGTCATACGGACTTCAGCCTGATTGGCGTATTCATGCCTGCCAAGCAAGTTGTGTGCGATATCACTGCAAAGCTGCTCAATTTCGTATACGGGCATGCTAAGTATCTTTTCCAGTACCTCATCTACAGCTTCAAAATTTCGTGAAAGATTGGCTCCTTTTCGATCGGAGGGCAGGTCAACAAAAACATCAAAAGTAGAAATCAGTACGACTGGACGTTTGTCTTTTCGTTTGATTTCAACAAGTTTTTTTACGTTTGTTACCCCAACACGAGTAAGGTTTATGGCTATGTTAGGTCTGCTGGCCTGGACGTCCGGGAGGTTGAAAGTGCAATGTTCCATAATTAACCAGATCCATGAAAAGATGAGTGTTTGATTTTGTAAAATGAATCATGATAAACATGTAATTTTATTCCACTTGGAAAAATATAATGATCATAAGAAGTTATAGCATGTAAAGTTTGTGCTTTTTGAGGGTTTTTTCGAAATTTACAACAGAACCTAAGTTTCAGAATCGCCCAAGAATCGTTTCCTGAAAAATATTGTGGACTGCATTTCTAACAAGATATAATTATTTAAATATTTCCCATTTTACCAACACTATTGGAAAATTTAGTTTATATATTCCTCGTAAATTTAAGCCAATTTCGCATAAACCAATAACTACAGGCAACATCCTGAAGAAAGATTTTATATACTTTAAAACGTAATCAGTGTCTAGCAATTCATTTGCGAGGTGACCTTTATGTCCAACACAAGAAATTTTGTTTTACGAGACGAAGAAGGCAATGAGCACGGCGTTTTCACAGGAAAACAGCCTCGGCAGGCTGCCTTAAAAGCTGCAAACCGGGGCACCGGGACTAAATCCAATCCGGATACTATCCGCCTCAGAGAACGCGGGACAAAGAAGGTGCACGTTTTCAAGGCATGGAAGGAACTTGTCGAAGCCCCTAAAAATAGGCCTGACTGGATGCCTGAGAAAATCAGCAAACCTTTTGTCAAGAAAGAAAAAATAGAAAAGATCGAATAAATCGAATAAATCTGACAAACATAATTTCTTTCATATGCCCTGAAAATAGGGTTCTTTCTTTTTCTTTAATATCCAGATAAGGGATTAGCCTGGACTGGTCTTTAATTTTAATACAATCCGGGCTGGCTTATTTCCAATGCTTTCTCAAAATTAATAACCTTGCCCTTATTTTAAATATTATCATCTAGCTCTCATCAGAATCTTTAACGATAAGTTTAAAAATAGATTTTCTGATTCCTACATCATGGAACTAAAAAGAGAGAATGTGCTCATTGAAGCCTTGCCTTATATGCAGGAGTTCTATAACTCAATTATGGTTATTAAAGTAGGCGGAAATGCAATGGTAAGCTCCCAAATCATGGAGGACATTATAAAAGATGTTGTGCTCCTGCGCTATGTGGGAATCAAACCCGTTATTGTGCACGGCGGTGGGCCTGAGATTACGGAAAAAATGGAGCGGATGGGCAAGAAAGCTGAGTTTTTCCAGGGCTTACGTATTACAGACGACGAGACAATGGAGATTGCCAGGATGGTGCTTGTCGGAAATATCAATACCAAAATTGTATCTCTTATTGGGGTTTGCGGAGGAAAAGGTATTGGGCTTAACGGTCACGATGGAAGAATGATCCTTGGTCATAAACAGGCTGCAAAGAAGGTAGTAGTTGACGGTGTTGAGACTGAGGTTGATATCGGCTGGGTCGGAGAGTGTGAGGTAATTAATCCTGATGTCCTCCATATCGTGCTTGAAAACGGATATATTCCGGTCATTTCTCCTATTGCTGTGGATGCTAAAGGCAATGCCCTGAACATTAACGCCGATATAGTGGCAGGTGATATTGCCGCAGCTTTGCATGCTAAAAAGCTAATTCTGATGACTGATGTCTCAGGGCTGCTTAGAAATATAAATGATCCCGAAAGCCACATATCTCGTGTAACTCTGGACGAAATCGATCACCTTATCGCTGAAGGCATCATACAGGGAGGTATGATCCCAAAACTCAAAGGCGCAGCAGTTGCAGTACAAAACGGGGTTGACAGAGCTCATATCATAAACGGAAGTGTTTCTCACTCCATGCTTCTTGAACTTTTTACTGATCAGGGAATCGGAACTATGGTTTGCAATTTGGAAAAGCCAAAAGATCGACTATAAACGAGCTGGCAGCTTTATAACTACTTCTAGTTTTTGGTCAGTTTTAATAAAACAATTTAAGAGGTAATTATGAATCTACTTATCAGGCCTGTCAGGTTAAGTGATGCTCAGGATATCAATGAGATGCGAAGGCAAGAGGAGGTTAGGGCACACACCCTTGCCCTTCCTACAGAAACTGTTGAGTTTACAGAAGGATTCCTGAGGAGTATGGGTAGTGATGACCATATACTGGTATCCGAACTTGAAGGAAAAGTTGTAGGAATGGCAGGGATACATCTTTTAAAGAGCGTCAGACAGAGACATTCATCTTTTCTTGGGATTATGGTAAGGACGGAATACCAGGGACAGGGTATTGGGAAAAACTTGATGGAAAAGATTCTTGACCTTGCAGATAACTGGCTTATGCTGGTAAGAATTGAGCTTGATGTTACTGCAGATAATGAAAAAGCTATCAGTCTTTACCAGTCTTTTGGCTTTGAAATCGAGGGGACGAAGAAGTACGCAATAATTAAGGATGGGAAGTATGCCGACCTTCTCATGATGGCCAGGTACCATATTCCCACTCAGTTCAAATAAAAATTCAAACAAAAAATGGTCTTTTGCGGTTCTTAGTCTAAAATGGGTGCTCCATAGGTAAAGTCGTCAAGTTCCAGGACTTTCCTCCAGAGTTCTTTGCATTCACAGTCTGCTTTGCTGAGGTCTTCAGGATTCTGAGTAAGTGAGAAAGTCCTGAGAGAGTCTGCAACATCCGAGCTGCAGGTTTTACAGTTGTGAGGACCGCGTTTTGAGCCTGCACCCACCGGATCGGACATAAGAGGAAGTTCAGGATGGGTGGCTTTTGCTCTTTGCAGGATTTCTACAATGCTCCAGAGCCAGGGAGGGCGATACTGTCCTTTTTCCCAGAGAGCTTCGACAAGGGTGCCTTTCTGGACATTGCAGAGGTTGATCGATACTGTGTCAGCGTAAGGGGCTGCATCATCTATGGAACGGACGATATCCTCAATTGCCTGACGTTCGGAGAGAAAGAGAGGTTTTAGCATCAGATAGGCTTTAACGGTTGCCCCATTTTTTTTTGCGATTTCTGAGGCACGGACAAAGTCCCTGAAGGTAAAACCTTTATTAATAGAGTCTCTACGGATCCTGTCAGAGCTTGTCTCCAGTCCGAAAGCCAGCTCAAAGGGTTTGTTTTTCAAGATCTTGAGACACTCTTGCACATTCTCTTCGGTTACGAAGTTAGGGCGGGTTTCCGCAAGTACCTTAACTACCTTCGGATCGTCTGCAAGAGTTTTGAGGATTGTGTCCCTTGCCTCAGAAGGAACCTCCTGCTCGTCAAGAAAACTGCCTGAGGTGAAAATTTTGACCATAAACTCAGGGAATTTTTCAGCTTTCTTCATTGCTCTTGCAAGCTGGGCCTTGTAGTCCTCCAGAGTTGGAGGTTCACTTGCACAGTCATAGACATAACCGCACATAGTACACCCTCCCGCTTTTCCCCAGCGGCACCCTGCGCTCTTGAAGATCACAGTTAAAGTCTTCACCTGAGTTCCATTTACCAGGTCGACTCCTGTCCAGCTTGCTGCAGGTTCATTGGTAGGAGAAGGTCTAACTTTAATCCGCTGCCGGATTTCCAATACTTCTTTGTTCAGAGTCATGGGTTTAGAACTCGCTATTACTCAAATTTGTTTTTAAGTAGTATCTCACAGTATAATCACTGTGATTTTTCGTAGGATATTTATTCTCATTGTCAATTTTATCATGGTTTCACTTGATTGTCAAAATATTATACTCAAAATGGAGTTAGAAACCTTCGCTTGACATATACGTAAAATATCCATAACATGAAACCAGGGTTATACAAGTTAATATCTGTTTTCACTAAATACATATTCTGTTACTTCACCATACTTTACAAATCCTATCTTTTGATATGCAGCATTTGAAGCAGGATTCCTTACATCTGCATACAACATAGGAATTATATTTTCATCTAATAGTTTTTCACTTATTTTACCTAAAAGCATCCCAGCATATCCTTTTCCTCTCTGTTCACGTTCTGTGAATACGGTGTTTATTCTTGCGTATTCTTTTGTTTTGTGAGCAATCATTGCCATTGAAACAATCTTACCACCATCTTCCCATAAAAATAATCTATTAGAATTTGCCATTGCATTGGCAAAGCCGTTTGCATTAATTTCTTCATTAGTAATTTTTTCTGCATCGGATGCCATTTCAATTATAAACCTGGCCATTATTTCCTTATGTTCCTCTTTAGGCATAACGACTTGTCCGCTTATTTTATCTCTGCTTATTACCTGATTACAGGCATATGCAATCAATGGCATACTAACACAATACTCAAGTCCCGTTTCCTTAGAAATGCTGTCCAGAATTTTCTTGGCATATTCTTCATAGGCGTTCAATTGCAAGTTTTGATTCAGTACCAGTCTGCTTTTAATAATATCGCATATTTCTTTTTCTACGTTTTCGTTTGGTATTTGCTTTAACCACAACCACAAAGGAGCAAGTTCGTTGCCTTGTCCAATTATATATGTACTATCATCTGTAGCAAAAAAAGCGTTATCCCCTTCACGAATTAGATAGAACAGGTTATAAATAATTTTATCTTTTTTACCTAACATCTTATCAAAACTTTTTTCTATTCCATCTATGATTCTCATTTTCAACACCTCAGTTAATGTAGTCTCTTATTAACCAGGCTATATAGAAATTCTTAATTTGATGCAAATAGTTTCTACAAAATTTTTGTCAATATTTAGACTATTCTTCGAGAGTAATAACGATTTGCATAAGAAACCGCAAACCCAGTATACTGATTGATGTGATCGAGGCATTTTCTCCAAGGACTTCTGGACATCAGCTTTCGAAGAGCAGTATCATGAAGAATCTTCTCAAAGTCAAGTTTTTCCTGATATTGTTCATGAAGTCAATAAGTTCTACAAAATCACAATGATCTGTATTTATATACTGATGTTAAAGTCAGATGGTAAAATGAACAATAATGGGTTACTGCCCTCAGATGTACTTCCTTTTCACATCTCAAGCCCGTTTTATGGTTATGCTCGATACAGAGAACGAAATCAAAATCAAAATTAACCCCAAAATTTGATTTTTCTAAAGAATGCACTTAAAGTGAATTAAAAAACAAAAAATTTCCCAAAATCCCATATTTTCAAGGATTTCGGGAATCCTTTTATTTATTCAAACTCAATAGTTGCAGGCGGCTTGGGTGTGATATCGTAAACCACCCTGGCTACTTTCGGGATTTCAGAGGTGATTCTGGACTCCAGCTTTTTGAGAACATCCCAGGGGAGTTCGAGCGCTTCTGCAGTCATGCCGTCTCTGGAGCCTACGGCTCTTACAGCTACAATCCATCCGTAAGCCCGGATATCTCCCTTTACGCCTGTTCCCTTGCCAAGTACAGCAGCGAAAGTCTGCCAGGGACAGAACCTGTCAAGAAGTTCTTCTTCAACTATAGAGTTTGCTTCTCGTACAACCTCAAGTTTCTCCTCTGTAACTTCCCCAAGAATCCTTACAGCCAGGCCAGGTCCCGGGAAAGGCATCCTTTCACAGATCTCATCAGGTAACTGGAGTGCCCAGGCAACTTCCCTAACCTCATCTTTATACAGATCTTCGATGGGTTCAACGATCTTCTTGAAGTCCATTACACTTGGAAGCCCTCCAACATTATGGTGGGATTTTATTCCGCCTTCTGACTCGATCCTGTCAGGATAAATAGTGCCCTGGATGAGATAATCGGCTGCAAGTTTCCTTGCCTCTTCTTCAAAGACCCGGATAAAGGTCTCTCCTATAGCCTTTCTTTTCTCCTCAGGGTCAGTTATACCTTTCAGGGCTGCAAGGAACTTATCCTTTGCATATACCACATCCAGATTCATGTGGGAGAAAATATGCTTTATTCTCTCGGTTTCTCCTTTTCTCATAAGCCCCGTATCAATATAGATCGGCTGCAGCCTGTCGCCTATAGCCCTGTAAGCCAGTTCCGCACAAACAGAACTGTCCACGCCGCCCGAAAGTGCAATAATTGCTCTCCCGCCGTTTATTTCCTTGCTAATTTTTTCAATAGCCTTTGGAATGAATTTTTCAGGTTTTACCATTGAAATGCTCCTTAAATGATGCTAAATTGAAATCCTTTGAAAAAATGATCGTGATCAGTGAACGTTAACAGAATTATCTGGGTCTGATTATTTTATTGTGATATATGAGTGTGATATATGAGTTTGTGCATGGGGGTTTTGATATTTAACTTTAAGGCGGGAAGTCCCCTTCCTCGGAGGGCGTAGCCCGACAGGTGGGGGATGAAAGCCGTTAACTTCTACAAAACCACAGTAGCATAATTATTTATATACATATAGTTACATCAACATAGTGATAACTATGCAGTATAAACTAGATCGTGGAAGCCATTCTGTATATTCACTCCATTATCATTTCGTTCAGTGTGTGAAATATAGAAGAAAAGCTCTAACGAATCCTTTAGTTGTCGATTTTCTTAAAACTAAAATTCATAACATAAGTGAAACATACGATGTTGAAGTACTGAATATTGAGTGTGACAAAGATCACTTCCACTTATTATTTTCAGCAAAACCTTCACTTGATATTCCAAAATACATCAACACAATCAAAACTATAACTTCAAGGGAGATTCGTAAAAACTTCCCTGAAGTAAAGACTATGTTATGGGAAGATACGTTCTGGTCAAGATCGTATTTTATCGCATCGACAGGGCAAGTAACCCTAGACGTACTTAAAAAATACGTGGAGAATCAAGGCAAATATGCATCTGACGAAGAAGATCAAGATAAATCCGACTGAAGAACAGGTAGATGTTCTTTGGCAACTATCTGAACAGTGCAGATGCCTCTATAATTTCGCTTTAGCTGAAAGAAAAGATGCGTGGAAAACTGAACAGAGAAGTGTAAAGTACGTAGAACAACAGAATCAACTTCCAGCACTAAAAGAAAAATTTCCTCAGTACAATATGGTGTATTCCAAAGTACTGCAATCGGTTCTGAAAAAACTTGATGCTAATTATAAATCATTCTTCTCGCTCTGGAAAAATGGTGATAAATCTGCAAGATCTCCAAAGTTCCGAAGTGGAAAATACTTCATGACTCTTGTTTACAATCAGAGTGGATTCAAAATCAATAATGGGAAACTCAGTTTCTCTCATAAAGTAAATGAAATTCCATTATCTTTTGAGATTGGAAATGCTTTTGATTTGTTGGAAATCAAGCAGATTGAAATCTACAATGATGACCCCTATAAGGGCAGAGGAAAATTCTTTGTATCCATAACATACGAAGAAATTCCAATCACAGAGTATATTGATAACGATTTGTATCAAGCAATAGACTTAGGAATTACAAAAATAGTGACAGCAGTAAATACTCAAGGTAAATTCTTTGAAGTTAAAACGCCTAGAGCAGATCAATACTGGAATACAAAAATAGATACAATCAAATCCAGAAGAGATCATTGTAAAAAAGGAAGCAGAAAATGGATAAGGTTGCACAGAACCTATCGGAAAATGGAAGCAAAGAAATCTAATCAGATCAAAGATTTTCAGCATAAACTTTCTAAAACCATGATCGAGAACACCAGAGCAAATACAGTAATCGTGGGTGATCTTAACTTAAAAAGTATGGCTCAATCAAAGAAAGTAACTGGAAAAAGAAAGCGTTCTCAGAACAGATCAACACAAAATCAAGGATATCTTTCCAGATTCACCGAATTCTTGACCTACAAAGCAGAGCTTGCAGGTAAAAAAGTAATAAGAATTGATGAAAGCTATACATCCAAAGAGTGTTGTGTTTGCGGAAAAAGGCACGATATGCCTCTTTGGGAAAGAACTATGAATTGTGATTGCGGAAACGTAATTGATAGAGATAGAAATAGTGCTATCAACATCATGAAGCGGTTCTTATCACAAAATGCTTTGTGGACAAGCTATCAGAAATTTTCTGATAATCTTCGACAAACAGGATTACAGATGGATACCTGCATCACTGCAAATATCCAAATGACGTAATCACTCGAAGGAAGCTCCACCCTCGGAGCGAAGCGACAGGGTGGGGTAGTTCACAGGTATAGTAGAAAAAAGGTTGTCTTTGTTATTGGATCCACATGTCTCTAAAATCTACTGAGTACTTCTTTTCCGACCTTTTTGTTCTGTACTTCAGTGAAGTTAGAGAGCAGATTTGTTCTAATGTTGAAAACTAAATCTCGCTAAACTGGATACCGAATATTAAAACATCAACCACTTAATTGCAAATTACCAGTCACTGATGAATTACTGAATAATAAGTAATTTCCCCCATATTTGGTGAAAATAGAGATTCTCATGCTACTGTTTTTTATTTCAACTATGTAAGTACTCAAATACTGATGGGATGGAGTCCTGTCATATAAGATATGTTAAAAATGTGTTGGATGGCATATAGGACGCCATCCGTGCCGACTTATGACCTCTCCCACCATAGCCAGGCATTGTATGATTTTTCTTTCATCCTGACAGCTCCATTCTCGCAGGAAAAAGTCTCAGATATGTATTTTTTTAGTATTTCTTCATGTTCGGCAGTAGTTGCATTGACAATCCGCTTGTAGTGAGTAACTGCGTCTTCCATTCTTGGGTAGACCAATTCCCAGTAATCAGGATATACGGTGATATTTGGATATATCCCCATGTCATAAAGAACCTTATATATACAGTCGATCTGCGGATGAATGTTATATGGGGTACCATGAACCCTTTGCCACGCTTCAGCATATGTCTTTTCCCAAGACGGCATACCTGCGAACCAGTTCAAGTAGACATATTTAGAGGACACATTGTTCATTTTAATTACTGCCTCTCTTATGTCCGGCATGGCCAAAGAAAACGAAGCGACAACTACATCGTAAGGAGCGTCCAGGTCTCTGAGATCAACTTCTTCCCACTTCTTCTGGATCCAGGAAACGTTATTCAACTCCTTTGCTTTGATGTTCTCTTTAAGGCAGTATAACATACCATCGGAGGGTTCTACGGCAGTGACGTGCTTAACCATGCCGGCGAGCGGTATGGTCAGTGTACCGGGACCAGCTCCGATATCCAGGACTTTAGAATCAGGTGTGAAATCGATCCTCTGAATCAGGTTTCTCGAAAAATTCCAATTGTTCATCTTAATCTGAGTGTCATATTTAACTGCCTCTTCCATTGTCCAGAACCTATCACTCTCAAAGTTCGTCTTCTTGCTCTCTTCCCTCATCGTTTTCCAGATCTCTCCGTAGTCGATTGTGTTATTCATCATAAAAATCCTCCTAACATATTCTTCTAGAACATTCCTATCAAAAATTATCTCAAAATTCTCAAAAATCTCAAAAGTCCTCCTCTTCCATCCAATCGAGCCATTGCACTGACCTGAGACCCCTGGCGGTTTCGTCATCGACATGGTAGACATGTTTGTAGAAGTCCAACACCCATTCGTGGACTTTGATGTCCTGGAACTTCTCCGGGTAACATGCTTTCGCAGTTATCATCAGGTCAATGGGGTATTCCAGGCGTCGAGCGCAATTTGAGGGTGTCCATGGCATCGAATAAACTTTTTTATTCTTAATCGCGCTTAGCTCTTTCAGATTCTGGTAGTAAGGTGCTTCGTAAAGTTCCCTGGCAGGATGGTATCCCCATGAGGTAGCCAGTAATATGATATCAGGGTTCATGGTCAGAACCTGCTCAGTGTTCAGTATTTTTGAAGTGCCTGTATCCCTGTAAGCGTTCTTCGCATGTACGATGCCTTCAATTGTGTATGATTCGGGTGTATCTACACCCCACGAATGGCCTGAGCCTCCTGCTTTCCTGGCATTGGGCGAAAGACCGAAGTACAACACCGTAGGCTTGCTAGCCTCAGGTATATCCTTTGTCCTGTCCGATATCATCTTCTCCGTGCTCTGGATGTAATCAGCTAACTCAAGAGCGTCCTTCTCTTTACCAAAAATTTGTCCGATAATTCTCATTTCTTCTCTTATAGAAGAAAGGTCCGAATTCGAATAATATGTAGGAGAATAGAGGACTATCACAGGGACTCCAAGTGCCTCCATTGTTTCGATAGTCTTATTCATGGTATCACGGTTGTCCCATCCAACCGAACAATCCCCAACCCTGAGAATAATGACATCCGGATTCGAACTCGCAAGCGTTTCGTAACTGATAACGTTGTACTGCTGGGGTGTCAACCTGATTGTATTATTTAATGAAGGATCCAGGTAAAGCATCGTGTTTTGACCATTCTCATACGTAATATTTTCTCCCTTAACACTCGGGATTACGCATGTACTATTTGTGGTGATTGTGGTACCAACAGACACAATAGTATCCTGGACACCCAGGCTGATCATCATGCATTCGACGAAACCGTCACTGATTACGGCAGCTCTTGTAACATTTTTTGGTACTTTTACCTGAATACCTCTCATATCTGTGATGTTACTGGATTCATCGTTTGTCGATGGAACTGTCGCTGGCAAAGTGGCTTTTTCTGATAGACATCCGGCAAACGGCAAGCTAATGAGTATAATTAGAAACGTAAAAACTATCAACTTAGCCATAAAAAAGCTCAACCTCGATCACTTATTGGTTACTATTATCTGCAGTCCTTTGTACCTATTAAGGAACAAAGCTTCTGAAAATTTTATTTTTTATGATAAATACTGATTCAAGTTGGAAAATCATTATATTCAGTATTCAAAAATATGTCAATAAATATTAATAGTAAAATATTCGTAGCACTTTAATAACTATGACCCTTAATAAACTTGCCTATTTTATATTTCATGTATTACAAAATATTATAAATACTAAAAAAAGTCTTATTCTACTCATGTGTTTATTTATTGACAAGTTCCGGTTTAAAAGCCAAGTTGGTTAACTTCTATCGTACTGGTCTACTATAACTTATTGCTCATACTATGTTAAATGCCAGCATTGCGGCCAGAATAAAAAGAGTGATTCCAGTTGTGATATTTATAAATGTCCGGTATCGTATTCTGATCGCATCTAGTCTGCGGGCGGAAAGCCCGGTGGTGAGCAATATCCCAAGCCCTAATATCGGGAACACGATGCCTGCATTATATGCCAGAAGGTAATATAAATCCTGAAATGAGCTATTCTGGTCGGTCATCATGCCAAGTATTGCAAGATATGGCCCGCCGGTGCAGGGCATTTTTATCAGGCCGAATCCTAACCCTATTGCAAAGCTGAAGCCAGCCATGCTTATTTTGTTATAAGGTTTCAGCAGAGCAATTAATTTCCGGAACTCTGCATCCGAGAGACTGAGTTCATAGTGGAATAATGTTTTGAGTATCATGACAGAACCGATGACGAGCATTGAGAAGATTATCAAATATTTGGCTAGATTATACATTGAGGGCATGGTTACACTAATCCTGTAGAAGCAGGCACCAATCAATGAATACATAAAAAGCAGCCCTGCCGAAAAAGCTATTATGTTAATCAGCAGCGAATGTCGTTTCTTACCAGAGGCTGCCAGCGTGGCCATATATGCCATAACTGCGAAGATACATGGGGAAAACGCAGCCATGATTCCAGATGCAAATGCAATGGGAACTGAGAACACCGGAATCGTGACGGGCACATAATTGTCTGTGATAATATGACTACCGCAGTCATCCTCATAGTATACGGCAGAAGGGAACATGTAAGAGGTATTTCCTCCCGATAACACATATGTGACCTTCTCCTCAGCACCCGGCTGTAATGGGCCGCTCCAGTAAAATTGTCCTGAAACTAATTTAGAGCCCTCTGTTAACCCTCCGGAAAGACTGGCATTAATAGCTGTGTTACCCCGGTTGGATATATATACGGTTACTGTGACGTTACTGTCAATTTTATACTTTTTTTCCGCAATTGTACGCACAGTCACTGGAGAAACATACTCGTAAGAAGACACTATTGTATTCTTAATATCACTTAGAACTGTTCCGTATTCTCCTCCCAGATTTGTTGGGCCAATGACCGTATGATTATCAATGATAAGGTCCGGGATCTCTGTCAGACTATAATGATCGATATAAAATATTCCTTTTCTTGAATTTACCCTGATTTCCTGGTAATCGACATATATGCCTTCTTCACGGGCTTCTTCAACGGCCTGTCTGACTACTGGCATTGCTTCGGTACATCGTTGACAGCTTTCGTCATAGAGATATATAATAGTGACCGGTTTTGTATTGTCCGCATAAACGATCAAAGGCAACGCAGTAAGAAGTAAGAAAGCAATTATTAAAAATATAGATGTCTTCATACTACCTCCCAACGTGCTCCTGAAAAAATTAAAGATAGTTGTATCTTGCCATTTTTAATCCTTTATACTAAATTTATTGATTATTTCTTTGCTATTTTATAGATTTTTAATAACATTTCTTATTATCTAATTTAATTATATCCATAAAAATTAATTCGGTAAAGTTATGTAGTAAAAAGTAATACAAACACGTAGTTTATTGTTACAGGGATCATATATGAACGGTAAGCCTAATAATAATAGAATTGGCAAGCTTTCAAGTTATTTTAATTCTAAAAAGGGCTTTGTTTTGTGTGTATTCATTATTCTCTTTATTGTATCGATAGAAGGATGCAGTGAACAAACAGGCCAGGTTACTACAGCTGCCACAAACTCATCGACGGCAACATCAGATTCTGATGAACAGTACAGATATGTAACGGATATGCGTGGAGTACAGGTAAAAGTTCCGAAGGATATCCAGCGTATTGCTACAATCGACGACGGGTTCGTTGAAGGCGTCCTGACGAATCTTAGTGAAATTGATAAAATAGTCTCAGTCGGTTCAATTGGGCTGGGTTCCAGTTCATTTAAACAGTCAAATATTACTCTTAATTCCGGTACAAATTACACTTTTAGCGGTGGGTCAAACACAATTTGCGTTGTTAGTCCATGGCTATCTAATGTATCCTGTACGGAGTCTTCGTCAGGCATGACCATCATTAATTACGAAAAACTGGCTAGTGCGAACCCTAATGTACTAATTATAAGGGTCGGTGACTGCTCTATGGGTGCCAACGATATTGAAAATAACAATAAAAAGATATCAACAATCGAGTCTCTGGGCATACCCGTAATCGTGCTCTATTCACCGAACAACTACAATAATTCCGGCCTGGAAACTATGCGCGATGAGATGCGCATAATCGGACAGTTATTCGATAAGGAGGAAGAAGCAATGGTTCTGGCAGACTACCTGAATAACACGGAAAAGATGATTGTGGACAGGACCAGAGATATTCCTGAGGACGAAAAGGTCACAGCTCTGTATCTCGGGCTCTCTTCCAAGGCCAGACAAAGTGGTGGTGCAGGGTATGTAAGCGGAATTGACACTCCGGAATCGTACATTCTTGAGACTGTTGCTGATGGTAAGAATGCTTACCAAGACACCGGTTCGGGAAAGCTACTCAATGCCGAACAGGTACTGGCATTAGATCCAGATGTGATTTTTTTGCCCACATATTCTGGGTATCATCCGCCTATCGAACTTCAGGATTCAATATATTACCAGAATATGCAGGAACTCAAGGCCGTGAAAAACAAGCGTATCTATTCCATGCCTTACACGCCGAGAAACTGTGACCGTCGTTTAGAGTATCCTCTGGATTTGCTGATTGTCGCTAAGGGTTGCTATCCTGATCGTTTCCAGGATATCAAGGTCAGTGATTTTGCGTTGAAACTGTACCAGGACATATACGGAGTGGATCTTGCAACAGCAGAAAAAATCAGATCGGCTCAGTACCTTGACTGGACAGTAGAGTCTGATTTCTAGGTGTAAATTATGGAAGAAGTATCAACTGAAGTGAAAATATCGACTCATACTACCCTCGATTTTTTTGAAGGAAGAAAGCTGTGTATAATGTTCTTTCTCGCTGTTGTTATGGTGGCAGGCGGGATGGTCACAATTTGTCTGGGAACCTATCAGATTTCTATAGTGGAAGTATATTCTATCATTGCCACTCATCTATTCTCACCTGATATTGTTGATTCCCTGGATAAGCTGAAAAATACGATTGTCTGGAACATCCGCTTCCCGAGGGTTATTATGGCTATAACCGTAGGTATTGGACTCTCTGTGGCAGGGGCAATTTATCAGGGATGTTTTCGCAACCCTCTTGTAGAACCGTACATTCTTGGAGTATCTTCAGGTGCAGCATTCGGTGCAGCTTTGGGGATTGTCTATCCTCATATCTTTTTTTCTATACAGCTTGGCGCTTTCTTGTTTGCTTTGCTTTCTGTATTCCTTGCGTACACGCTGGCAAGGAGCAGGGGACAGACGCCCGTGGTCACGCTGGTACTTGCCGGTATCATAATAGGTTCGATATTTTCTGCGTTTGTTTCCATCATGAAATACCTTTCAAATGATACGCAACTGAGGGAAATTGTCTTCTGGATGATGGGTGGCTTCTACTACACTCAATGGGATGACGTAAGGTTGACTGTGCCTGTGGTGTTAATATCCGTAGCTATTATGTGGTTCTTCGGGTGGAAGCTGAATGTCCTTTCCATGGGTGACGAGGAAGCCCGTGCACTGGGTGTGAATCCGGAAATTTTCAAGTTTATTTTCATCGTCCTGGCCACACTTGTGACTGCAGTCTGCGTATCTTCGGTAGGGATTGTCGCATGGGTTGGCCTGATGATGCCACACGCGGCTCGCCTAATTCAGGGGCCGGATAACCGTTTTGTCATTCCCACAGCAGCGTTGATGGGCGGTGTTTACATTATCTTTTGTGATACACTTGCGCGTACTCTAACCTCGGCAGAAATTCCTATAGGAATCGTCACGGCTATTGTGGGTGCACCTTACCTCTTGTATCTTCTCCGTAGTAAAGAAAAGGAGATCTTTGGGTGATTATATGTTAAAAGTAGATAACCTGAGCTTTGGGTATAATAGAGTACCCTTATTCAAAGATATTTCATTCAGGGTAGAGAAAGGTTCTTTATGCGGACTTTTCGGGCCAAATGGTTCCGGGAAAACGACCCTGTTCAAATGTTGTATGGGTTTTCTTAAGTACAACAGCGGTAGTGTATCCATCGATGGGTGTAATGTTAAGAGAAAAAAGATCGAGGAGCTGGCAAAACTTGTCGCTTACGTGCCCCAGGAACACAAGCCTCCTTTTCCGTACCTTGTCAAGGAAGTCGTGCTGATGGGCCGGACTCCTCACATGGGTGGTATCTTCGGCATTTCCGAAGACGATAAGAGTAAGGTCAAGGAAGCCATGGAGGCACTTGAGATATCCCATCTCGCCGACAAACCTTACAACCAGCTCAGCGGCGGTCAACGCCAGCTTGTGCTCATCGCAAGGGCTATGGCACAGGAAACGCCGCTGATGCTACTGGATGAGCCTACATCCGCTCTGGACTTTTGCAATCAGATAAGAATATGGAATATTCTAAAAAAGATCTCCACGAAAGGGACAACCATACTGGCCTGTAGCCATGACCCAAACCACATTTCATGGTTCTGTGACGATGTTATTGTCATGTATCGGGGAAGTCTGGTTGCAAAGGGGAACCCAAAAAATGTAGTATCCGAGCAATTACTCAGCACTATATTTAATGATATTTGCAGTGTAGGCTATATGGACCGTCTAATGATGGTGTATCCGAAAAATATTCCGGTAGGGTGTCCAGTAGTTGCAACAAACAATGGCTCGTCATAGGTTATTAAAGGCAGAAACGATGTCAATAAGGATGTCAATAAGGATGTCAATAAGGATGTCAATAAGGATGTCAATAAGGATGTCAATGTAAGGTGATTTTAAGTTACATGCTGCCGACAATATACAAGAATCCTGACCCTTTCCAGAAAATTAGAAATTAGAATTATATACAAAGCTTTTCCAAAAATATTCCTATTAAAATCCGGGAGAAGAATTGGTGATAGGAATGGGTAGTGAGAACTATGAGCTTATCGATACGCTTGAAAGCATTGCAAAGTCCCTGGAAAGTCTTGCAGAGTCGCAGAAAAGAATAGCTGACACCCTGGAATGGATGGTAAAAGACAAGGGATTTGTAGACTGAAGCGGGAAAAATTTTTGGAATAAAGAAAACTTACAGTGGACGGAAAACTGCGCAAAACATAACGGAAAACGTGGAAAACATAACGGAAAACTGTGGAAAACATAATGGAAAACTGTAGAAAACATAGCTGGTTGTTAAAAGAGTTATCTTAAGAGGAAGACAAGAAGTGCCTGGGTGTAGCCACACTTCTTATCTTCCTATCTTTACCTCATATCAAACATTAATAACTTTGACGCCATAAACCGGTAAAAGTCTGATTATTGCAATTTTTAATCCTTTTCCAACTTTTCATAATTTTGCGATGTAATTTTCTTTTCTGAACCTTTTTTGAACTTTACTATTTTTTAGAAATCTCTGACATGTATCCAGTTTATGTATCCAGATTTTGCAGCTAATACGGCCGAATACTTTCACCCCGTAAACCTGCAACTTAAATATGATGAGCGTAAAACATCACAGCATCAGGATTCCATACCTGACACATTTTATACTGATATCTAACTCTTCACTATCTAAGAATAATTATAGCATAGCGGGACAGTTTTCATAAACATAAAAAGATCGATTGTAAAAATTGAAATATCGAGGATATGTCTGTGCACGATAACGTGTCCATACTTTGATTTTCCTGGATCTTCCGGGGTTTATATTCTGGCATGATATTAATTTTACTGTTCAGGGGGATCGAAAATGAGCACTGAGTATGACTTCTTGAGGGCGAGTAAACGTGAGCTTGAGCCCGTGCCTTCTCTGTCTGCCAGAATGTACTCAGCTCTACACCATTATTTCGGATACACATCCTTTCGTCCGTTGCAGGAGGAAATCATAAGGGATGTTCTTGAAAGAAAAGATGTTTTCGTGCTCATGCCTACCGGCGGGGGCAAATCGATATGTTACCAGCTGCCTGCCCTTCTCATGGAAGGGGTTACAATTGTTGTTTCCCCACTGATTTCCTTGATGAAAGACCAGGTTGACGGGCTTGAAGCAAACGGTATTGCCGCAGCCTGCATGAACAGTACCCAGAGTGCAAGAGAAAACCGAGATGTGAAGACAGCTTTTCTTGAAAATCGGTTAAAAATCCTTTACATAGCTCCAGAAAGACTCATGATGCCAGGAACTTTTGCCTTTTTAAAGAAAGGGAAGGTCAGCCTCTTTGCAATTGATGAAGCACACTGTATTTCCGAGTGGGGACATGATTTCCGGCCTGAGTACAGGAAATTGAAACTTTTAAGAGACCCTAAAACAGGTTTTCCTGACATCCCAGTTATTGCGCTTACGGCAACAGCCACAGAAAGGGTTCGAGAAGATATCGTATCACAACTCAATCTTCGCCTTCCTCCGGAAAAAGGTCCGTACGTAGCCAGTTTTAACCGGAAAAACCTTTACTATGAAGTCAGGCCGAAAAAGGAAACTTTTTCCGAGATTACTGACTATCTGCGCAGGCATAGAGGTGAAGCTGGTATCATCTACTGCCAGAGCCGAAACAGTGTCGAGGCTCTTACAAAAAAACTGAACCTTGCAGGTTTCAGGGCCCTTCCATACCATGCAGGACTTTCGGATACCGAAAGAAACCGAAATCAGGAGATGTTCATTAAAGATGACATGGACATCATAGTAGCTACAATTGCTTTTGGAATGGGAATTGATAAGTCCAATGTACGTTTTGTAATCCACTATGACCTTCCCAGAAATCTTGAGAGCTACTATCAGGAAACCGGTAGAGGAGGAAGGGATGGAAGCCCGTGCGAATGTATCCTTTTTTTCAGCAGAGGGGACCGTTTCAAGATTGAATACTTTATTTCACAAAAGACAAACGAAAAGGAAAAGGATATTTCTCTAGTGCAGTTAAGACAGATGGTAGCTTATTGTGAGGGGAATAAATGCAGGCGTCAGACCTTGATGGAGTACTTTGGGGAAGAACTTTCAGAGCCCTGCGGGAACTGTGACTGCTGCCTTACTCCTAAAGATACCTTTGACGGAACGGAAGCTGCAAAAAAACTGATAACCTGCGTCCAGGAACTGAACCAGCGCTTTGGCACTAACTATGTTGTCGATGTCCTCACAGGCTCAAAAAATAAAAAGATTCGGCAAAATCATCACGAAAGGTTGAAAAGTCATAGCAGTGGCCTGGAGTTCACAAAAGAACAATGGAGATCGTTAGCTTCCGAAATGATAAACACCGGTCTTCTGGACGTAAGTGGGACAAAGTATCCTGTATTGAAACTTAATGCCATGAGTAGAAAAATACTGAAAGGGCTGGAACAAATAGAGCTTGTCTGCCCTGAAGGTTTTGCTCCTGAGTCTGAAGAAAGTTTTGTGCCCTCTACAGTGATAGATAAAGAATGCAAAAAAACCGATGATCCGGGTTTACCTGAAGAAGAGTCTTTTCCAGAAAAATTTTCAGTTGCTTCTGACATTCTGAAAGCGTCAGAGGCGAGAAAATCTATAATATCCGGAAAAGATCCCGATCCTATCCTTTTTGAAAGGTTAAAAGCTCTAAGAAAGGGAATTGCTTTACAGAAAAATCTTCCTCCTTACATTATTTTCTCTGACACTTCCCTTAAGGAAATGGCTACAAAATTTCCTCACACTTCTGAAGAGTTTCATTCCATTACAGGAGTTGGAGAACATAAATTAAGAAAATACGGAGAGGTTTTTCTCAAGGAAATCGAAAACTACTGCAGAGATTACAATTTAGTACCTGCTGAGAAATTTGCTGAAAAATCTGCTGAAAAGCCTACAAAATTAAAGATTGCTTGTAAAAATCCTGAAAAATCTGTTGAGAAACCTGAAAAATTAAAGATTGTCTGTGAGGATCCTGAACAAGAGGAAATAAGCTCAAAAGAAATTGCTCTAAATGATGAAAATCCCAAAGCTGAGATCGAGACGTTCGGAGCTGTAATGCAAGATCCCGAACCTGATAAAATCAACAGTTTAGAAGTTTGCAAATTACCGATCAAAAAGAGCAGGTATCTGGATACGAGTATTCAGGATTGGTCAGAGCAAAATTCTTCGGCAGACGACTTCAGGGAAATAGATTCGATAGAGACGTCATCTGAGTTAGGAATTGTAAGTACCGCCAGCGCAGATTCTTCTATCTCCGTTTCTTCTGAAAAGGATTCTCTACAAAGAACTTTCTCACTTTTTACGAAAGGATTTGGAATCGATGAGATTGCTGACATCCAGGGTATGAGTATTAGAAGTATTTTCAGGCAACTTGAACAGCTCACTCTTTCTGGAGATATTAGGGGTATTGGAGGACTCTTACCACCCAAAAAACAAAAGCAGATAAAATCTGCCCTGGAAAGCTTGGAAGCTGAACTGGATTCCCTGCTTCGGGCAAGGTTGGGTGAGAACTGCCAGGAAGAAGAAATGAAATTTTTCAAGGCTCTTCTTATGTCAAGGATTTGTTTTTCTCAGTCTGAAGACGGCGAATAAAACTCTTCCCTGCAAGCTTCGTTGTTTTTCTTCGATTTTTATTCTTACTCGTTTTTTATTCTCACTAGTTTTTATTCTTACTAGTCTTTTGTTTTTATTCTCACTAGTTTTTATTCTCACTAGTTTTTATTCTTACTAGTCTTTTATTCTCACTAGTTTTTATTCTCACTTATGTTTTCTTGTTTTCATCCTGAACTCTTGAAAATGGGATCATTCAATGTTTTTCCCATTTCTTCAGATTCATAATCTCAGACAGCGTCCCGCCTCTCTTGATTTCATCGAAAAGTCTTTTTTCGGTTTTATAAACCTCTTTTGCTCTTCTTGCCAGCTCGTATGCCCTTTCCGCTGGAATTACCACAACACCACTTTCATCACCCACTATATAATCTCCTGGCTTCACGGTCTGGCCACCGCAGGTAATCTCAGCATTGATTTCTCCAAAACCTTTAGGATCTCCGGCGTTAGGTACTGTATTACTCGTATAAATCGGAAGTCCCAGGTTTTCGACTTCGTCAATATCCCTGACAGCACCCTCTATTACCACGCCTGCAATTCCCTTGTTTAAGGAGCTCCAGGTTGCAAGTCCTCCCCAGCAGGCAATATCCTTATTTTCATTATAAATAACGAGTACATCTCCTTCTTTTGCAATATCAATTGCTTCTACGGGCTTTGCCCAATCTCCAGGAAAAGTCTGCACGGTAACTGCAGTTCCTACCATTTTTCCTCTTACCAGAGGGTGAATTCCTTTCATTGCGCCTTTCCGGTGCATGGCATCAGAAATGTTTGAAGTGGATACTTCCTTAAGAATTTCCCTTATCTCCTGGTCTACAGTACCGACATTTCGGACTTCCACAGCATCGGGGGAGTCCACACTCTGCCGGATTTTTCTTGCGGCTTCGGTTACGTTGTCAGAATGGGTGATATTTCCTCCGACAATTACAATCTTTGCTCCAGCTTTGACCGCCTGTACTGCACTACTTGCATCAAGCCCTCCAGCGACTGCAAGCTGTACGTTAACTCTCTGTGAAATTTCCCTGAGAAGTGATATGGGATCTTTTCCCATCATCTGCTGGTCTATGCCTATATGTACATTAACATAGTCTACACCCAGAGCCTCAAGTTCAATCACTCTTTTTACAGGATCTGGAGCCGAAATAAGATCTGCCATTAACCTGACTCCGTATTTGTGGGCTGAGCGGAGTGCGTCAAGTAATGTAGAATCATCTGCACTTCCTAGCACAATAACGACGTCGGCTCCAGCTTTTGCTGCCATCTCTACTTCTATAGCGCCTGTATCTACAGTTTTCATGTCTGCCAGAATGGTCCGATCTGGAAAAGCTTTCCTCATGGTGCGAATTGCATCCATTCCCTCACTTTTGATCAGAGGGGTTCCAATTTCGATCCAGTCCGCACCCCCTTTTATTGCCTCTTTCGCAATCTCTACAGCACGGTCCAATTCCAGAAGATCAAGTGCAACCTGAATTATGGGAACTATAGTATCACCTCAAGCGGGAAGTAGGAAAGCCTGAAATTTTCAAGTGTTTATCTGTCAGCTCTTTCCTGTTTGTTTTCATTCCTGTTTCACTCCGGATTTATTCTTTCGGACTTCCGGTTTTTTGTATCGGTCCTTTTAATTTAATTCTCTTAAATTTATCCTTTTATTTTGATTCGAATTATCCAATTTTTATATGTGAGTTTTCATTACCTATATTTCTTTTTATTTGAGACTGTTTTTG
Organism: Methanosarcina barkeri 3; assembly: GCF_000970305.1. GTDB lineage: Archaea > Halobacteriota > Methanosarcinia > Methanosarcinales > Methanosarcinaceae > Methanosarcina > Methanosarcina barkeri_A. Next base: position 4,423,186 of record NZ_CP009517.1, on the reverse strand, counting down.
TATTCACGGTGTTGTTTCATATCTGATATTCATAGATAAGGAATAAATATTAGCCAATTGTCATAAGAATTCAATTAATGTCATAATGTTTATGGGGGGAGATGATGGAAAATAACCCTGGAACATATGAGAAGAACGCTTCTGGGAATTATATCACAGATGAGGAACGCAGGCAGTTACTTTCGGCTTTGCATTCTCGCCTGTTCTGGGTTGGTCAATATATCCCGGATTATGTTGAGTTTGAGGGAGAAACTTATCCTCTACACAACTATGTATGGGAATTGATTCAAAAAGATGAACTCAGTGAAACTGAGAAATTCAGGATAGAGAAATACATTGAAATTCTTTCAGCGAAGGAAATGAAGGATGAAAGAGATCTCGAAGGGAAGTCCCTTACTTCGGAAGAATCAAAAAAGCTCTATCATGAGACTGCAGGCTTATTGCGTGCAATAGCAGATCTGAAGGAGATTGAGAGCGGAACTTTCAAACAAAACACAAAGCGCTTTCAGGAACAGTTTGCTAATCAGAGGATTAAAGACGCAAAGCTCTGGCTCGAATTTATCAAAAAAGTATCTAATTAAAGCGCCATAACTGAGATACAGCAACAGGACCTAATTAGAAGTGTATAGTGACAGGACTTAATTACCGTGACAGGACTTAATTACCTCAATACTTTTGGAAATTTCTGGAGCAAAGGTTATATCTCTGGGAACCACTTTATGAAAACAAGATGTCATTTAAGAACAGAAACGTCATCTCTATGAAAGACTTTTCGCGGAAAGAAATCGATTACGTTCTAGACACGGCAGAAAAGCTTGAACCTGTAGCCAGAGGTGAAAAGAGGTCTCGGTTGCTGGATGGAAAAATAATAGCTCTTCTTTTTTTTGAACCAAGCACAAGGACAAGGCTGTCTTTTGAGGCTGCTACGCAGAGACTTGGGGGACAGGTTCTCAACCTGGGTTCAGTGGAGGCAAGTTCGGTAATGAAAGGTGAAAATCTTGCCGATACTATTCGTGTAATCAGCAACTATGCAGACCTTATAGTGTTGCGTCATCCTCTTGACGGGTCAGCACGAATGGCTGCGGAATTCTCAAGTGTTCCTATAATCAATGGTGGTGACGGCTCTTTACACCACCCTACACAAACTTTCCTTGACCTTTATACTATTCGTAGGGAAAGTCATCTAGAGGGTCTGAAGATCGCTATGGCAGGAGATCTGAAGTATGGAAGAACAGTCCATTCCCTGTGTCATGCTCTATCTCTGTATGGAGCTGAAATAACTTTGGTTTCACCTCCTGAACTCAGGATGCCCCTGGAAATTGTCAGAGATCTTCAAAAGAATAATATCAGAATCAGAGAGACTGATTCTCTGGAAAACATAATTGGGGATGTCGAAGTTCTTTATATGACAAGGGTTCAAAGGGAACGTTTTCCTGATCCTGAGGAGTATGAGAAGGTCAAAAATAAGTTGAGGGTCACAGGTGACCTGCTGAAAAATGCAGATCCTAGCCTTAAGATTCTCCATCCTCTGCCACGGGTCAACGAGATCTCCCCTGAAGTAGATTCAACGCCGTATGCATGTTATTTCGAGCAGGCTTTTTATGGAGTTCCCACGCGGATGGCACTTCTCGCTCTTGCTACGGGAGTGATTGAATGAAGGAAAAAAGAGACCTGAAAATCCAGGCAATTGAAAATGGAACGGTGATCGACCATATAAAGGCTGGACAGGCCTTGAATGTTCTGCGTATACTTGGGATTTCCAATGCTTTTCGAGCTACTATCAGTTTCGTTATGAATGCACCCGGTGCCGCAGGCATAAAAGACGTTGTGAAGATTGAAGGTAAAGAACTTAGCGTCGAAGAGCTTAACAGGATTGCTCTTATATCTCCGAAAGCTACTATCAATATTATAAGGGATTTTGAAGTAGTTCAGAAAAACAAAGTTGTACTTCCTTCTTATGTTGAAGGCGTTGTACGCTGTATCAATCCAAACTGTGTTTCTAACAGCAGCGAACCTATAAAATCCAAATTTTCCGTGCTCCAGTCCGAAGAAGAAGGGGTAATTCTACGCTGCCTTTACTGCGAGCACGTAATTTCAGAAAATATAGCCGAAAATTTGCTATAAATATGACCTTCAGCGAAGCTAAAAACGAGTTTCATTTTTATCTTGAGGTTCTCTTAAAACTGAAGTAATCGGGAATAAATTCACAGGTTATTAATTCACAGGTTATTAATTCACAGGTTATTAATTCGGTAGAGTTCGAATCTGATTCATTCTAATCTAATATTCGAATATAATACTGTAGTTAACTGCTATTATCTTCAGGAGAAATTGCTCATGATAAAAAGGGATAATGACACGGAAGAGGCAGACGAAGAATATCTTGATTATGAAGAGCGCAATAAGCTTCTCTGGAGCCTCAGGAGTGATTTTGTCTGGGCAGGAAAGAAAGTTCCTGAATACGTCGAGATTGATGGGCGCGAGTACAAACTCAGGGACATGGTCAGAGAGCTGAGCGGGAATGAATCATTGGATAAGGATAAAACTGCCGAAATAAAGGCTTTAATTCCAAGATTGGAAGAAAAGTCAAAAGCAGACGAAGAACTACTGGAAACCGAAGAACTTACGAAAGCAGAGGCTGAAGCCCTCTATGAGGAGGCAACTGGACTTCTGCTGGCCTCAATGGAATTAAAGGACAAACTTGAGGGAAAAGGTGGGGAAAAAAGCGCCGACGAGTTTAAGCGAATGCTCAATACCCAGAAGGTAGTGGACGAAAAGCGCTTTCAGGAGCTTATCAAAAGTTTAAAGTAATGAATTTGCTTGTGATTTCTCCAATAATTCCAATTTCAAAAAATCCAATTTCAGTATAATTCTTCTATTTCTTCTTTATTTTCAATTTTCTACTCACTCTCCTTTTTGAAGATCGTCATAATTTCTTCCGGTTTTTGAGTGTAGAATTCAAATTTAAATTTGAACATGTAGTAATTTTAAGAATCTGTCGATAGGGCACTGTGAATTCGAAGATATAAAAATAAATAACAAGGACATATGCAACTATCCAGAAATCTACCATAACTGAGCTTAGTTTTATGAAAACTGGAGCTGCTTCCATTTGCAAATCTCTGGTTATACTTTCTACGGTATGAGGCAGTTGAATTGCAAAGGCAACAAGGGCTAACAAACGTAGTGGCCAACGCAGGGAACGGCCTTTGTTCTTCGATATAGTGATCTGCATGATATCCTCTTTCCTTAACACGAGAGATCTGAACAGATGCCTGTGAATAATTATTTTTTCAGGAGTCAACCTCACAGTAGTACGATTATAAAGGATTAAGACCAAAAGAGCAAGATATGGGATTAAGGAAGAAAAAAGATCGAAAAAAGAGCCTGAAGGACTGTCTAATCCCAAAATTAAACTGGTTACTAACGATATAAAGATGATTTTTCCAATTCCGTAGCCTCTATAAAGAGCCCGTCCTTTCAGAACCTTACCTTCCTGAAAACTTGAAGGAGAAGGTGCCGGTTGACCCAGTTTTTCCAGTCCAAAACTAAAACAGCTGCCGTCCTTCATTTCTTTTATGGTAGAACTCTCCATAGGGCACCAGCTCATCAATTTCCTAAAATATTTTACCAAAATCATCTCATAAGCCTTCAAAACGTTTTTATTTCATTTTTCATCTCTTTTGTTTTTGAGGAAACTTGTAAGCTCTTCAGGTTTATTAGTAAAAAACGTAAGTTCCAGTTTTGAGTGCGTAGTGACTTTAAGAGCCCACTGATAAGGCGTTAAGAGTTCACTATTGTAAAATAGCACAAGGATAATTGTTACTACTGCAAGATGGCCCAGTAATAAACTGAAATCAACATAGTTTGAAAAGGATGCTTCAATATATTTAATGTATTGCAAGTTCCTTGGTATTCCTAGTATAAAATCAAGTGGTATTGCAATAACATAAAATAACCGAATCAACCAGCGCAGGGAATAACCTTCATTCTTTTTTACCGAAATTTGCGTAATATCTTCTTTTTCGATCACAATGGGCTTACGCATAGGTTGTTTAATTATGATTTCTCCAGGCGTTACTGTGGCAGCATTAGAGCGAGTAAGAAATAATGTAAGAGGGAAAAGAAACATAATAAGTCCTGAAAATATGATTAAGTAAGAGTCTTCAGAACTAAATGTCCATAAAAGTAAGGAAATTATTAATGTGGTAGCAGTAACTATTAATAACCTTGACATCCACCACCAGTCAAAGAGACTAACCTGCACCTTAAGAGTTTTGCCTTCCTGAAAATCCTCGTGAGAGGAGCTCAACTGAGTACTTCCATTTTCGAATTCAAAACCTGAGAAGTAACCTTCCTGCTTTTCTTTCTGGAGGGAATTTTTTGTGGGGTGCCATCTCATTAATCTTTTAAAGTATTTCACAAAAACCATTTCATACGCCTTCACAAATGCCTTTCAATAGATGATTTAATCTCTGCAGCCGAGCCTTCGTCCGTGATTAAGGAATAGTAAGAATTCCATTCGTACCGTTTTTTGTGTTTGGTCTTGATATACAGCTGTGTATTCAGGTTACCAAATTGGGCTTTTTGCTTCCTCGCTGCAAATAGAATAAGGGGAAACAGTGAGATTAATAGCAGAAGTATTTTCCATTCCCCTTTTACTACAGCCATGTAGACTGCGAATCCGCAGAAGGCAATTCCTCCAATTACAAGAAGAAGGGACATTTCCTTTGAACGTTTTTTAAGCTTATGTGACGTTATGTTTTCGATTTCTTCATAAGGAATGTCAAATTTCTTCAATCTGAATGCCTGAAGGTGTACTCCTGATTTATCTATCAGAACTGCTGCCTCGAAGGTTTTGAGAATTATTAAGTAACAAGGAATGTTCAGCAGGAAGAGACCGACTAAGAAGAGAGAAATATTTTCTGTATGCGTCATGAGCAGGTTGAAAAATATTACAAAAAGAAAAGTAAAAAGAGTTGTATTTGCAGGGAAAATCACATTTGCTGTTCGGAATTCAGTGGTGTTTTCTGTTTTTCCGGAAATCATGGCTGTGTTTGCAAAGTGACAGGATTGTTTTGTTTGGTGAGCCGTTTTCTTGCAGGCTGGACACCATCCCATCAGTTTTTTGATATGATCAAAAACAAAAACTTTTGCAGACATTTATTTTTTCTCCCTGATAATATACGAAGTTTTCCAGGTCCCGTGTTTTTTGCCCAAATAAATGGTTTTGTGGTTCTTTTTCTCCCAATATATTAGCTGGAAATAACTAAGCCACAGCGCAACTGTGGAACCTCCCAATAATGAAAATATTGCTTGCATAGCAAGTTCTTGGCCTCTAAACCAAAGGTAGAAAATCACAATCATAAACATATATGCGAGTACGTAATACAGTGTCTTATTACCTGAATAATCAAGTAATGGTTGTTTTACCAGAGAGTCATATCTTCGCATTTGAGCATTCCAGTCAAATATAAAGATAAATAGGGAAATCAAAGATCCGATAAGTAAAAAAAGAAGGTTTACACCTAGTTGATTAATTACAAGGAGAGACGCAAGTGTAAGAAAAGTGTTAATTATAAAAGTTTGGATATTTGTTTTTTGGAACCATCCAGGATTTTTCTGATCTCCATCATTTCCACCTGTTCTACTCGAAATACTAGATTCAAAACTTTCAAAGTTGATGGGTTTTCTTGACGCATGCGCTTTTGCGTTTGGACACCAACCCATCAACTTTTTTATGCATCTGGATTCCCAGTTCATAACTCTCTCTCCTTTTCTCCAAGGACATACAGCTTTTGCTTTCCCTTTTCTCTTTTCACATACATTTTCATATGGTTTTTCTTCTCCCAGTAAATAAGCTGGAAATAGAAGCTCCACATCAGAATCAGGGTCCCTGAAGTGAAAGAGGACAGTACCTGATCGTTAAAGAAATAAGCTGTACGAGACGAGATATAAGGCAAGAAAGCCATGAGCAAAGTGAAACTCAAAAATAGGAATAAGACCACACAGGCAAGTGTTTTTCTAAAGGAAGGAGAAACGACAGGATTTCTTTTCACGGCATTGTATTGATGCATTTGCTTTTTCCAGCCGAGCAAATAGATCGGTAAAGAAAGTAAAAGGCCAAGAAGGAAAGCCTCTGTATTTATACCTTTTTGAAATAGTTTTATATAAACAGGAGTAAAGATAATCGGTAACACGAGAAGATGGATATCAAGACTGGAATGCTGGCCGGGAACAGTCGGATTTTTCTCCTTTTCTCCTTCGGATTGATTGTTTGCTCCAAAATTAGCAAAGCTATTTCTGGATCCGGTTTCAAATGCCTTTGCATTCGGGCACCAACCCATAAATTTTTTTATGTTTTCGACTTTAAGGCTCACTTTTCTCCCTCCTTTTCCCTAATAGCGTATGCCTTTTGGAAGCCATTTCCACTTTTAATGTAAATTCTCATGTGATTTTTCTTTTCCCAGTAAATTAGCTGGAAATAAAAACCCCACATTAAGAGCCAAACAATTGAAAGTCCGAATAAAGCTGAATGCCAAGATTGTCTTATCACATAAGAGAGAAGAATAAACAGAAAAACAAAAAGGATGATTATCAAAATCCAAAAATATGATTTTTTAGAGACATAACGAACAATAGGTTTTTCCGCAAGGTCGTTGAACCGCTGAATCCGCTCATTCCAGTGAAATACAAAATAAAATAGGGGAGGTAATGATGCGAAAAGGGATGGAAGAAGGCCTATGCGATTATATATAAGGAAATGAACAAATGTTAAAAAAATGGCGAATAGAAGAATTTGATTACTTTCTCTCTGGAGCCATCCAGGGTTCTTTAAATGGGTATTATCTCCCCTTGCTCTGTCTGGAATATTAGAATCAAAATTTTCAAGGTCAACATTCTTTCTGGCTTCAAATGCCCTGGCATTAGGGCACCATCCCATCAGTTTTCTAATGTATTTTGCTCCCCAATTCATAGCTCTCCTTCCCTTTTCCCAATAGCATACATCTTTTGGAGCCCTTTTTCATTTTTTATATAAATTTTCATATGGTTTTTCCTTTCCCAGTAAATTAACTGAAGGCAACTTCCCCACATAAGGATCCCAGCTCCAGCAACTAAGGAGTACAGTGACCGTGCGTTAAGAAAATAAGGTATCTGAGATAAGAAAACCATAGGCAAAATTAAAAACAAGATTAGAACTAAGAAAATACATAAAAGTGTTCTCCTTGAAGAAGAGCCAACCACGGGTTTTTTTGCCAGGGAATCGTAGTGACTCATCTGCTTTTTCCAGCCGAGCAGATAAATCAGTAGAGAAAGTGAAAAACCTAAAAAGAAAGCTTCTGCATTTATACCCTTTTGAAATAGTAAATTTATGTAAACAAGAGTTAGAAATATTGTTGGTAGGAGAATTCGGATATCATACCTTGAAAAAAGTTTGGAAAAATGACTTGAGATTCCTGGATTTCTGGCTTTTTCTCCTCCTGATTGATCATATAATTCAAAATTCGCAGAGCTAATCCGGGATTCGGTTTCAAGTGTTTTTACATTCGGGCACCATCCCATCAGTTTCTTGATGTGTTCCAGAGTCATAGTTGTTACCCCGTTTATGAATTTACAATGTAGATCTCTGGCATTTTACGTCCGTACACAAGTATCATTTTCCCATTCCTCTTTTCCCAGTATACGTCTGTAAGGTAATACAGAAAAGCCGTCAAACAAAAGCCAGATAGAAATCCTATAGTGTGTCTCCAACCAAGCGATGAACCAAAGACAAGAAGCAATACTAGGCCAGTTGAGTCGAAATTAAAGTAATAAAACAAAGCTATCAAACAAAAGGCAGAAACAAAAAACAAAACGAGTCCCCAATTAGACTGTGAAAATAAGAGATACAGTAATACCAGGGAAAGTATTAGATTTATAACTCTCCATTTTGGAGATCTAATATTCTTCTTTATTTTCTTGCCTGTATTTTTTATATTATCTAGGTAATGCCAGTTCCAGATGCAAATGTATAGGTTAAAAATGGTTCCGATAATTAACCCAAAAATGAAAATTTTATCTATTAGATGAACTTCCAAAAATCCAATTCCCAGCACAGAAATAAGAGTCAGTCCTGAGGACATCATTAATACCCTGTTATGGCGTTTGTTCCACCAACCAGTGGGTAAAACAGGAAGATCTCCAGCGTCTTTTCCTCTAGCTGGATCACTCGTCTCAAAATATCCAGAATTAATGGAACGTTGAGTTTCAAGTGTTTTTACATTCGGGCACCATCCCATCAGTTTCCTTATGTTCTTAATTAACACATTCATAGGGTATCTTTCCTCCATTCTTAGCTTATTCCCACTGGAATCGTGAATAATCACCTTTTCTATCTAGAAACCTCATTCTGTCATGACTTCGATACATGGAATCATTATTATCCTTTAATATAGAGAGCAGCACCAGTTAGAAGTAAAAGCGTTCCTAATCCTGTAATAAGTGATGACACCAGGATTTCATCTTTAGTTGAAACTACTCGTATTTCCAGGATAAGTGTCAATGCTAAAACAAAAGCACCTATACTTGTAAGTGACAATCCTATTCTTCTCGTGCGGCTGGGATTGTTTCCGGCTTTTTCTCCTCCAGATTTATCATATATCTCAAAATTTGCAGGAATAACTTGAGATCCGGTTTCAAGTGCTTTTGCATTGGGGCACCATCCCATCAATCTCTTTATACTTTTTGTAAATACGTTCATTGTCATCCTTTCCTCAATTTTTACCTGCCTTTAGTCAGGCCTATTCGATCGATTCTTTTAATTTCTCAAACAATTCATCAGCTATCTTTGTTGGATCATTCGTACTCTGGAGTTTGAGTTGCATCTCTTCTGCAAAATCCCAGAGAAGCTCAATACATTCCCTGTATCTTTCACAAGATCCGCATTCTCCTTCGTGCTCGTACCAAACCTGCATTCCATGTTTTGCCGAGACAAAAATTATTGAGTTGGCTTTGAAAGGAACCGATCTTCCAAAGAGTATCCCCTTCTTTGAGTCCAGTTTTTCGACTTCGATCCTGTTTGCTCTGGCCATTTCAAGCAGGATTTCTTCGATGCGCTTATCCATACTAAGAAGGGCTCGTGAGACTGCCTGCCTGGAAACTCCGAAACACTTTGCGATATTGATATTCGGGAGCCCGTTTCGGCGCAGAACCCAGAATTCAAACTGTTTTTCACCTGCCGGTAGGAACATATGTAAACATCTGAACGTTGACTATATATAACTTTCTGCTTGGGAAGTTTTTGAAACTGTTCGCCTGGAAAATTGTTCTTGCTGAAGAGAATCCAAAAATCTTATCCAAAAACAGTTTAATGATCTGGCCATAATAAATATATAGAAGTTAATTAAAGCTTGTTCGCAAACGAATATTTTTACTCGAATTTGATCATAAAATCATATTTAATATTAAATAATATGAAGTTATAGAATCAGCGAGACTTTTTTATGCAAAAAGAGAACGAATTTGAAACAAATTCTGAGGTAATATATCTTTCTGAAGACTCAAAAACCAAAAGTGAAGAAGGAAAGACGAAGAATGAGAATGAGGAATTCGGAGTTGAAGCTAAAGCAGCGGTTGATTCCAGAACCTATGAACGCCCATCTTTTTTTATCGGTGTACCTATTGGTATTGTCTTTGGAGGCATCGGAAGCAAATATGAAAGTGTATTTTCCATCGAATATGAAGGAAAAACCGTAGTCGTACTCTATCACGGCCTCTGCTTAATCTCAGCAGGTGACCGACTCCTTATTCATGGAAAATGGTATAAGGGAAAAAAGCTCGGGATACAGGGAAATGTCGTTATAGCGGATAGGATTGAAGACTTGAGTTCCGGGATTGTCTTCAGTCATAAATGACTTTATGTGGCAATTTTCTATCAGATTTGCGCCTATCGGGTTCTGCCGATCAGTATTCGCATTTATCAAGATTCACGTCTACCGGAATCCACATATTTGCTTTCAACTTCGATCTTTTTTATCCACGCTTACAGTTTTTCTTAGAATAGTTTTAATAGAATATTGCTTGCAAGCAAGTATCCCTATTGTTGTGGGATGATAAGACGTTTTTGAGATTTCAGGGCTATTATACTTGCAAGCAAGCAGTATCCTATTTCCTATAAGGTACTATATATAACTTTCCAGTGAACTGGTTGCTATTAATATTTTAAAAAATAAGCTTGCTTGACTTAAGTTAAAAAGAATAGAAAAGGGGGAGTAAATAGCTCTATTATAAGTTAAAAGAGGTAGGCCTGATAAGGAAACTCAGGACCTAAACTAGTTATACAAAATTTACTTTAAGTTGCTGATTAAGATGCTTTGATTAAGATGCTTTGATTAAGATGTTTTTATAAACCAAGCACATCGTCCATAGAATAAATTCCTGGTTTTTGCTTGCAGATCCACTCGGCTGCACGGACTGCACCTTTGGCAAAGATCTGGCGTGAATGAGCCATGTGCTTGATCTCAATTCTTTCAGAATTTCCTGCAAAAAGAACAGTATGGTCTCCTGTGATATCTCCAGCGCGGACTCCGTGAATTCCAATTTCTTTTCCGCGTGGAGCGATACCTTCTCTGCCATAGACATATTCTTTTCCGCCGAGAGCCTCGCTGATAACATCGGCTGCCCGAAGGGCGGTTCCACTAGGTGCATCTTTTTTCTGGTTGTGGTGAGCTTCAATAATCTCGATATCATAGTCTGCAAGATATTTTGCAGCTTCCCTGATAATCTTGAAAAAGACATTGACACCTATTGAATAGTTGGGGGAGATTACGGCACTTACCTTGCCTTCCTGAATAGCCTCATCAATTACTGCTCGCTGCTCAGGAGTCAGTCCTGTAGTCCCTATTATGAGATTTACTCCTGCTCTGGCTGCTATTGGAGCGTTAACTACGGTTGCGCCAGCTATGGTGAAGTCGATAAGAACATCAGCCTTGCTTTCTTTCAGAACAACCCCAAGATCTTTTACGTCCGAGATCTGAACTCCAAGGTTACCTACTCGGGCAAATTCTCCTGCATCCTTTCCGAAATTATTGATGTCAAAAGCAGCAACAAGTTGCATATCCGCAGAGTTGGTAACATTCTCCACAATTAAAGAGCCCATTCTGCCGCAGGCTCCGAGTACTGCTACGTTAATCATTCTATAACCCCTAATTTCCTGAGTTCATCCTCAACCTTCTGAGCATTTGTCCCACTAAGGGGCGCTAGTGGAAGCCTCAGATTCCCGCTTGCGAGGCCTGCAAGCTCCGCAGCTTTTTTAACAGGGATTGGGTTCGTTTCCAGGAAAAGAGCGCGAATCAGAGGGGCAATTTCAAAATGAATCTTCCTTGCAGTTTCGTAGTCTCCGGCTAGAGCTGCGTTTACCATTCTGGACATTCTGTCAGGCACTATATTTGCGGCAACAGAAATGACTCCTCGTCCTCCTACAGAGAGAATCGGAAGAGTCAAATTATCCTCACCTGAAATAACCACGAAGTCTTCATCTACAGTATTTTCCAAAATCTGGGAAGCTTTACCGACATTCCCACTGGCTTCTTTAATTCCTACGATATTCTCGACTTTTGCAAGTTCGACAATGACTTCTAATGGCATGTCCTGTCCTGTACGGGAAGGGATATTGTACATAACCATAGGAACATCGACGGCTTCTGCGATTTTCTTAAAATGTGCAAGCAGTCCTGCAGGATTTGGCTTGTTGTAATAGGGAGAAATCAGAAGTACACCGTCAACACCTGCATCTGCAGCGTGTTTTGTAAACTGGAGAGCTTCTCCTGTATTATTTGAACCTGTTCCTGCAATTACAGGAACCTTTGAACACTCCACTGCAATATCTATTACCTCTTCGTGTTCAAGTGCGGAAAGAGTTGCGGATTCTCCTGTGGTGCCACAGGGCACAATCCCTGTAACTCCTCCCTCTTCAACAAATTCAATATTCCTTTGTAAGCCTTCCCTGTCAATTTTGTCTTCCTTTGTAAAAGGAGTTATCAGGGCAGGCATTGCTCCTTCAAACATTTCAAATATCCCCACCGTGTCCAGAAGTAAGTCTTCTGCTTAGTATACTTTCATACGTGCAACTTTTCTTGTGACGTAACCTGCAACCCTGTTCCTTATAACTTTGCTTTCAATAGTTGTATACTTAGTCACAAGAGTCTTATTAGTTTCAAAGTCTTTTGTAAAGACATCAGCGTGGTTCTCAATCAGTCTAAGTGCAATTCTTTTTATGTTTGTCTGTCGTATATTTCCCATCGTATCTCCTCTTAGGAGTTTCTGCTGTTTTTTTAGTCCAGTTATTCAATTCTACTTCTAGTTTATCTCACATGTTTTCCTGTGAACTCTAGTTAACGTGAAGCCCGAAATAGAAAATAGTTCTTCGATATTTATTTTCTTCTCTCGAATTGATAGGTTTAGCAAAAACTGGATATAATAATTTGATTGATCATGATTTCGTCGACTAATAGGTCACTTGAGATTTATAAGTTTTGGGGTAGACGCTCCAGTCTACAGTATGAGGCTTAATTTCTTATCTCAATTAATAGAGTATGTAGCCAATGCTTTAATTCTTCTCTAAATTTTCCTTTAATATATTTTTTTGCATCATCGTTGCAGCAGCTACAGTTAGATTCTGAGGGATAATTTTGTTATGTGGATTTGTATATATTTTGCGTTTAAATATATTCCGTATCCATATTTATTATCCCTCTTATTTCCTCTTCATTATCTGTTTTGCCGAGATTTTCTTTTTACATAATCTGTTTTTCCAAGGAAACGGTCAAGAGTTCCTGCACTAGTAAAAACACGCTCTCTTATCCCTTTACGGTTAATAAAGAGTCCTATTAATACGAAAAGTAGCCCAAGCTCCGGGTTTGCCTCAACAGCAATTGCCCCTATCAAAACAAGGGATGAAGCCGCAAGCCCTTTCATGGCTCCTGTCCTGTAAGAACGATAACCTGTTCTTTTAAAGATCCGGACATCTCGAAGGGTTAGGAACAAAACTACAAAATAGGCAAACATCGCAATTTCAATATACATTTTTTTCTCCATCTTCTGTTTTTGATTTGCACTGTCTACTCCTTTGTCTGGTTCAAAATATGAGTCAGATTTATGTTTGACTTTTTATTCGGGTTTACCTGTATCCTGGTTATATTTTGTATTTCAATTATTTTTAGCGATATGCAGATTACGTATGTTAGACAATATAAAACCAGCAGATTTTGGATCTACCAGTAATTTTGGTTGTCCTCTATAGTCTGGTTGATATTATTCTCAAACACTCGTAAAGTAGTTTTCAGGTTCTTTTGTTCCGAACTTCAGTACAACCGGAGCTTACCTGTATTCCTTACACAAAAACGTAATCATTTGTCACACTGAATATTAATTATGGTAATCAATCATGTAACATCAGACAACCTTATTTTGAATAGAAATTAAAATAGCATTGTACGTTTTAGGTATTTTCAGATCATTTTTAATGAGTATTCTTAGGTATTTTCAGATTATTTTTAATGAGTATTCAGCATATTCAGATTAAGTAGCCCACTAAGGAATAAGAACCCTAGGAATAGCGGTTGATGAACGAAATATATGAAGAGGGAATGTTGCCCCACTCTGGAAGACAGCCTAATAAGCGGATTTTTTCCAGTATAGGGCATTTCAAACTGCCTTTTTCCTTCTGCATACAGGAAATTCCCCAGGAAAACTCCTGCAAGTAATACCCCAAACCATGGAAGTATAGGAAAGTAATCAAGGGTCCTAAAATTTTCGGGAGTAAATCCCAACCAGAGCAGACTGGAAAACCCAAAAGTCCTATTCCTTAAGTAAAACCCTAAAAGGCCGAAAAATATGCTGAAAAAAAGGTTTTCTTTCTCATATCTCAGGAAAGGATAAACAAGTACTGCTGAAACCCCAAAAAAGTGGAGGATCCCAAAAACAATATACTCTTCAGGTAAAAAGATCCAGGTTATACCTGTAAGCAAAAGTCCCATTAAATAGAGCTTTATTCCTCTTTTCAAGTACTTAGAAAAGTTTTCTGCTCCATTTCCAGCAGATTCTTTGTTAAGGGCTCTTGAATGGCTTATAGAAAGAGCAACTCCTGAGATCAGGATAAAAAGTAAAGCTGAGAATCTGCCCGCATATAAGATAAGACCGGAACTTAGTTGAATATCTACAAGTTTGAAAAAGTCCAAGTCATAAAGAAAATGATAAAGGAGCATCAAGAGGACAGCAAGTCCTCGCAGACAATCAATTTCCCAGAGGCGGTCTGCATATCTGGCCATAAAATTTTCTCCGGAGCACATTATGTTCCGTTCATAAAGAATGGCAATCTTCTTTTAAAGACATATATTTATAATTTCTGGTTCTTCGAGGATAAACTGGCAGGTTGCTTACTCTTATAGTCTCTTATTTTTCTTCTTAAGCTATGACAATGGAGGTTCGGTTCTTTCCAAAACTCCGGTCACTATTCTGCTCTACCAGATGATTTCTCTTGTAATAGGAAAAGATAATTACTGTAAGCAAAAAGCTGCTTAAGTGATCCGGACTTAAACCTACTCATTTCTATTAGATGATTTCTAGATCACTTATATTAAGATCATCATATACGCTAATTTTCATAGGTTTCATCAAGTCAACATTTACAGTGTTTCATATCAATCCAAATATGGGTCCTGTATGTGGGATTATTCCAAACAAGAACACGTTTATTGAGCCGTGAATCATTACCACAAGGGGAAGACTTCGAGTTCTATAAAATAAGTATCCTAAAAAGCCTCCTAAAAAAAACATATATACTATTTCATAGGGTGTACCGTAAGTAGAATGCATTATCCCGAAAAGGAGGCTTGAAAGGAAAATTCCCCAGGCTGATCCCAGGAATTTTTCCAGGCTTGTCTGGAGAATTGACCTGAAGATGAGTTCTTCTATAAGCCCTACAATAAAAACCATTACTATTATGAGTATTAGCAGATTTGTCGAAGAGAGATCTGATATCAGTTCTCTGGATCCTATCAGTATATATTCTATTTGTCCAAAAACCAGACCGGCAAGAACAGATAGAGGAAGGTAGATCCACATCCTCTTCAGAGTGTCTCTTTTTCTCTCATACCTCACCTTCTGGTGAACAGTAGCAAGAGTTATCGGAATTGCCATAGGTACATAGATAAATATGAAAGAGTAAAGATCCTTCTCAAAAAAAATAGGCATTGAGAAATTTACCAATCTAAATATTGTCAGAAGTAAGAGGGCCTGGTAGATTTTCCTTATCTCAGGCTTTTTCATAACTGCTATTGAATACGAAAGCGAGAGCAAAAGCAAGGTATAAGCTATTGAAGCTTCTTTTAGCCTTCCTCCAAAAATCAACAATTCGATAAGAGTAATTGTAGCTACAGGGGTTCCTACATAAATCATCTTTTTCAGGAATCCTGTTTTTTCTTCAGTTTGCACTTTAAGCATTTTCCCGAACTCCGGCAAAGAGACCTTTCCCGTTTCCAGCTCTGAAGAAGTAAAGTCCGAAGGTACCATTTTTCAGGCCTCCTCAGTAACGTTAATCCAGAGATTCAGGTTCCTGTAAGGTATGGTTTTCTCGGTTTCATTAAAGAGCAAAAACTCTAGTTTCATGTTTTTTCCTTTGAGAGGTGGCGTAAAAGTAACTGGTTCTTCCCAGGACATATTATTTCCAAGGCTTATCTGTTTCTGACTTTCCTGAAGAGACCTGTTTTCAAGCCTTACGTCTATTGTATAATCCATTGGTCTGTACTCGTGGTTTATGATCCCTACAGTGACTGTTCCTTTTTCTCCCTGTACAAATTCCGTAGGATAGTCTCCTATCGTACTGTTGTTTCCAAGAATGTAAAATTCGGTAAAGTGCTCGCCTTCTTTAGGGTTTCCTATAATGTAGGCGAGGCTCCCTATAGAGGCCAGCATAGAAAGGACAAAGATAAATGCAATAACCTTATCAGTTTTCGATTCGGGTTTTTCAAGAACTCTAGCCTTCATGCTAAGGTAACATTTTTTAAATGAAACTCCAAAGACTTCGGTTTCAGACAACAGTCTCCTTCTGTAATAAGCAATTACACACATTAGAAGAGTAAAAATTGAAAACTCTGTCAACAGAGGAATCTCCCTGATTCCCCAGCTGGAATAGTTCAAGCTAAGTCCCAGTATTGGGGCAATTGAAATACTAAGTCCGAAAGAAATTGCAGCTCTCTCAATTCCATCAATATCTTTTTTTGCCGGGAAAAGAGCTCCGGTAAGGGCATAACCTGGCAAGAAAAGCACCAGAATAACCCCCAGGTACGTGCGCGGGAAGCTGTCGCTAAGCACAGGTACGAGTATAAAGATGTTAGTAATAAGCACAAAACCTGCAATAAGCAACAGGTCCATGGGAAGTTGTCTATTTCCGGCCATTTTATCACTGACAAAATTATTTCATATTGTATCCTCTTTGAATTTATATCTATGCAATCCTTTCACAACTTACTCATTATATTTTGTTCCTAAGTATAGTTCGTTCTTTCAGATTGTCCTTTCAGGTTGTCCTTTCAGATTGTTCTTGCAGGAAAACAAGAGAGAACATGCCTTTTCTTTCGAACTTTTTTTGTTGGACTGTTTTCTATTTCTGAATTCTGGTTTCAGGATAATTTTACTTTTTTTTTAGGTTCAATTTTCGGAAAAACGTATCAGTTTCAAATTTTTAGACTTGTCTTATAAACATCTGGGCGTGCATAGAAAATTTTATTTTGTACTTTTCCCTTTCTGCAAGCATGAAAGTGCTGGTTACCGGAGGAGCAGGTTTCATAGGCTCCCACATAGCTGAATATTTTGCAGAAGCAGGACATACAGTCAGAATTTTGGATACTCTTTCCACAGGTTTCCTCAGAAATATTCCACAGTATAAAAATATCGAGTTCATTAAAGGAGATATCTGTGATTTTCAATCAGTCGAAAAGGCTGTTTCAGGCATGGATTATGTCTTTAACGAAGCTGCCCTGGTATCCGTTCCTTTAAGCTGTGAAAAACCTTCTGAAGCTTTCCAGATTAACACGCTCGGAACACTTAATGTACTACAGGCCTGCGTTAAAGCCGAAGTCGACAAATTTGTGACAGCATCTTCAGCTGCAATTTATGGAAATAACCCTGTCCTTCCAAAGCAAGAGAATATGTACCCTGAACCGGCTTCTCCTTATGCTATCTCTAAACTTGATGGAGAATACCTGGCAAAGATGTTTTATGAGGACTATGGGCTTCGTACAACTTGCCTGCGTTATTTCAATGTCTATGGTCCTCGTCAGGACCCAAAATCTCCATATGCAGCCGTTATTCCAATTTTCCTCGAGAGGGCGAAACTTGGAAAGGACCTTGTTATTTACGGAGACGGACTTCAGAGCCGAGATTTTGTTCATGTTACAGATGTAGTCAGGGCAAATGTTGCGTCTCTTGAGCACGGGGATGGTCAGGTCTTTAATGTAGCTATGGGAAAAAGCGTGACAGTTATGGAACTTGCCGAAAATATTATTAAGTTAACTGGTTCTTCTAGCAGAATTGTACATGCCGCTTCAAGAGCAGGTGATGTTCATGACTCAAAAGCTGATGTCTCAAAAATCTCAGGCTGGTGGAAAGGAGAGATCGAACTGCAGGAAGGATTAAAAAGCTTGATTTAATAGATTGTAAGAACGCTTATTTCCTAATATCAAAAAGAAAACTGCTGTCAATTAAACAGCAGTTTTCCCGTTGGTTTAAGGCAGTTTCTTGCCCTAAGGACACATACCAAGCTGGTTTCCAGCTTACTATATAAGATTTCTATACAATTAGAGCTAAATCTTTTTGAGAAAGTCGAGTCTGAATGACTGAGTTATGTAGTCTCAAACTCTTTAGCTGTAGAGCTCAACTGCAAAGGCAGCTTAAAGACTGTACTAGAAGCTAGTAGCCTGGAAATTTAAGAGCTCTTCCTAACTATGTTTTCTCGCCTGAAGTTTAAGTTTTCAGTTGTTTTGGTGCAGTCACATTTACCCATAGATGAAGGTCTCTATAAGGTACACTTTTCTCAGTGTCATTAAAGAGCAGGAACTGAAGTTTCATATTCTTTCCCTCAAGAGGAGGCATAATAGTAACTGGCTCTTCCCAGGTCTCATTATGGGCAAGATTGATATGCTTCACATTTTCCGGAAGGAACAGTGATTTATTCTCAAGCTTTACTTCCATTGTGTAATTTACAGGCCTGTACTCATGATTTACAACTCCAACTATTACTGTTCCACTTTGCCCGATCGTGTAGTTTGTAGTATAATTATCTGCTTTTCCTTCGGGTCCAAGAAGATAGAACTCTGTAAAATGTTCTCCTTCTTTTGGGCTCACAACCACATAAGCTAGGGTAGCAATGGATAGGAGAATGGAAATTATCAGAAAAACCGTGAGAGCTCTATCCAGTCTTGATTCTGATGTTTCCATGACCTCGGCTTTGAGTGAAAGTGCTACTGCTTTCAAAGAAACTTCAAAAGTATCACTTTCTGGGAGACTTGCCCGTCTAAGATATGTAAGGCCACACATAATAAAGGTGAATACGGACAGGCTTGTGAGAATTGGCAGAAGTCTGATTCCCCATGGGGTATAATTGAGACCAAGGCCTATTAATGGCACAACTGCAATACTTAGTCCGAAAGAAAGAGCGACCCGCTCAATCCCGTCAAGATCAGATTTTGCAGGAAAAAGAGCTGCAATCAGAGCATACCCTGGCAGAAATAACACAAGTGGCAGTCCAAGTATGTTCCGGAACATTGTTTCATTTATTCCAGGAGTGAGCACAAAAATATCTGTTAGGAGCACAAGCCCCATAATAATAAATAGATCTGAAGGAATTCTTTTTACAGTCATGCGGGTCATCCATCTTTTAAAAAATTATACTCTTTTTAGTTTCATTTAGGTGAGTAAATGTTTTTCCAATCTTTTTTATTCTTTCGATGTATTTTTCCAAAATGTGAATACTCAGATTTTTTCTCCAACTTCTGTGCCCATCTTTTCCAATTCATCCCAATTGTCTGCCATTGTCCTAAAAAGTACTTTCCTCTTTATTTACAGCTTCCTTTTTATTCTTTTTCCTGAGTCTTTTTCTCAATTTCTCTGGCTGATACTTTTCTAATAGAACAGCTCAATTACTCTCATAAAATATACTAATCATATTTCACTTTTTAATAATTCTCTTCTATAGGTAAGATAAACTATACAGTTTGTTTTATATCTTACAACTTTCTGTACTTCTCATTTTTCTATATTAAAAATTGCGGCAAGTCGCTAGTAGAAGTAATCCAATTTTGAAACTGTAGGTATTTCTTAATGGATTATCAAAAAGCT
This sequence comes from Methanosarcina barkeri 3, assembly GCF_000970305.1. Classification (GTDB taxonomy): domain Archaea; phylum Halobacteriota; class Methanosarcinia; order Methanosarcinales; family Methanosarcinaceae; genus Methanosarcina; species Methanosarcina barkeri_A. The sequence goes on along the minus strand of NZ_CP009517.1, from coordinate 4,403,812 downwards.
CCATAAGTTGCGGGACTGAAATCCTAAACGTTGGGCTTCCTTACTATTGATTCTCAAGCTTGTTTTTTATTTATTTATCTATATTTTTCCACTTTATCAGTTAACACATATCTTCAATAGTCGTTATTTCAATTGGCCAAATTTATATTTATAATAGTATAGTGCCGCAGCATACTGGCATACACTGTATATTATTTTTTTTAAAGTTCAACTGTCAATAAATTTATATATGTATCTTCCAAATTTTACTTTAAAAAACTAATATTTCGGTAATATTTAAAAGGTTCAATCTCTTCCTTATTTAATGATTTTTTAGAACTTTTATAACTAAACTTACTCTAATATTTACATAGCTATACAATGGGGGTTATCAAGAATGAGTGATCAGCTACTTATGGAAATTGGCACAGGGTCAATAATAAATAAAAGAAATAAATGTACTATCAGCAGAGCCTCTAAAAATGTCATAGTTGTCCTTTCTGCCTACAATGAAGAAACGTCTATAGGAAGCATTATACTTCTCACAAGGCTCTACGCTGATAGGGTGATTATGGTTGATGATGCCAGTTCAGATCAAACAGTCGAGATAGCAAAAAAAGCTGGGGCTGAAGTGATTATAAACAAGACTAATAAAGGAAAAGGTGCGTCTCTCGAAACAGGTTTTAAATCTGCAATCAATCTCGGCGCTGATATAATTGTGACAATGGATTCAAGAGGTCGCCATAACCCTGATGACATCCCCAGGCTCATTGACCCGATAGTAACAGGAACTGCAGATGTGGTCAATGGAACTAGATATTTAAATAGTGTGGATTGGAACACTCCTGTTTACCGTCGTGTTGGGCAAACGATTTTGGGCAGATTCGCCAATAAAAAATCTGGCAAAATTAGAGATTATCAAACTCCTTTTCGTGCCTTCGCAGCCTCTACAAAAGATATAATACACTTTGATGCCAATGATCTGGCAAAAGAAGACGAGATGCTTGTAAACGCATGCAAATCCGGTCTTCGCATAAAAGAAGTTGAAATAGGTACCCATTATAAATTTGAAGATCGGGTGCAAGCTCCAGGCAAGTATGTTCTTGGAGTACTGAGAGGTGTAGTAAGAGACATAGAGGTAAATAAGCCACTATACTTCTATGCAGTGCCAGGTTTTGCCCTTGCCACATGCGGTTTTTATATGGGTTTGAAGTTTCTTGAAGACCTGGTCTTTGGAATCGAAAGTCTTCATTTATGGTATATACTTATAATGGTTTTTCTATCTGTTGCCGGTGTATATATGACAGTGACAGGAATTGTAATGCATTCCATGGCTGAGGTGGCTCAAACTGAGGCTACGTAATATATAATTACTCAAGATTACTCTGGAAAATCGTCAAGTATAAACTTGTTATTATTAAAAAGTGAGAGAAGAAAATCGCTTCTATGTTGTGCGAACTAAAAGAATTGTTCTCTTTTAGTTCACTTGAACAGACTTTCTCGGAGCTTCCTGAGTTGAAGCCTGATTTTAAGTTTTTAAATTTTATTGTTTAAATGAGTTCTTCAATTTCTGAACTCTCCAATTATCTTTTTCACTTGTGCATCATTTTTCAATATATATACATAGTAAAGACAGACAATCATGCCGGAAAAGATAACAAGTAATATCTTGTCTATTTCTAAGATTTTAAGGGTAATAATAACGGTTCCTGCAGGAACGAAGAGAATAAAATTTGAAATTACTATTTTCATGACTTTAGAGGTCTTTACTCCGGCATAAGACATCATTTTCAGGCAAAGGTAACCATATACCGCAATACCTGATAGTGAAAAAAGAATAAGTGCCGTACGTGCATTTCCTAGCAAGCCGCCGATTGTAAGGGAAAGGAGTCGTGTTATCAGATTGAAAAAATTATAATGGAAACCGAAGTGATATTTTTTGACTACTACGTATATAGCAGTTAACGGAGAGGAGATAAACCATACGAAAGCCCAGAGACTAAGAATCTGAGCGTAGATGCCTGCTTCTGTCCAGCCTTTTCCGAAAATAACCGTAAAAACGTCGCTGCCGACAATTGTCAGGATAAGTATAGGGAACATACCTATAACCACAAGCATTCTGAACACATCCTCAACAAGGGAAGCAAGAGTGCCCTCGGTAAAGGCTCTTGAGGCTCTCTGGAAGAAAACCTGTGAAATCGAACCTCCTATTAAACTCATAGGCATCTGCAGAAGGCGAAAGCCGAGAGAATAAAAACCTACCACTGCAGGAGTGAAGAAAGCCGAAAGAAGGAAGGCAGGAAGCTGCCAGGAGATTGAGTTCATGAGGGCACCCCAGGTATCTACAAGCGAAAACTTGCGGTACTTCTTAAATCCTTCATAGATTTTTTCCCAGCTCAGATTTTTCACAATTAATTTCCTATCATCTCTCCAGATCTGTCCTCCAAGCACAAATGTTGCAATAGACTGGCCAGCAAGGCTGCCAACTATTAATCCGCTTGCTCCGGTTTTTTCCATAAACCCTATGCCTATCTGTGTTACAGTACTAGAAACCGAACTGAAAACTCTTGAAAGGGAAAGTCTTTTAAAAAGTTTTGTTCTTGAGTTCCAGCTATTTAGTGCAAGAAATAACCCGTTCACAAAAATAAAAGGAGGTACAAGCCAGAGATAATTTCCTATCTGCTGAGAGTTCAAAATATTAACTATCGGCTCTTTAAAGCACCATATGACTGGAAAGGTTAAGCCTGTCACGAGCAGCACTGCTAGAAAACTCAGTCCCAACAGGTTTACAGCTTCTTCACTCGATTCAGGTAACATTATAGAATATTCGTATCTCATGCAGGCAATGACACTGATAATGCTGGTGATAGAAAGGTATATAGCCCAAACTCCAAAATCATCAGGTCCATAGAGACGGGTCAGTATAGGAGCAGCTAAAACTGTAAGAATTTGAGCAAAGGTTGTCCCGCCTGCAAGTGTTAGCACATCAAAAATAAAGCTTTCCTTTTTGCTGTTATCAGACCGTTTCTCTACTGCATCTGCTGTTATTTCATCCATTTCCGGTACCTTAAAAGAAATTTCTTTTAGAGCTGAACTCCGTTTAGTCCTTCATTTCAAGCTATTTTTACACCTTTGAAAATGAAATTATAGGGTACTATGTTCTCAAGCTGATGCTGAATATTAAGGACTTCTTCCCCTCTAAACCCCTCTATAAACAAACACTATGAAATAAATCTGTCGGTGTTCTTAATCTATATAAAAATTAACAATTAGAACTATATGAGTTCTCACGAATCTATTTTTCTCTTCAATTATCCTTAGAATTACTTTATTATATTTTCTTATATAGGTTCTGGCAGGATTCCGTTCATGATGAAATTTTTAATACAATGTTAATACTAACTTTTAAGAATTTCAGTTCCAGAATTATATTAACTATCCTATCTGAAGTACTCAATAACTATAAAAATTATTAATCAAACTTATTTACAGTGTTGATTACTATTTTTTGATTTGTTAAGTGCTTGGTTTAATTCGTACTATCTTATTTAGTAACTTTGACGATTATTAACTGGCCCCTATCTTATATCTGGTTTTTTCAGTACCGCGGTTCAATATTGGTAGACCACCAGTTATATATTTCCTTTCCATTTGTAATCCAGGCTTTTTTACTGGAAACATATTTGAGGAATTTTTCGTAATATTTAAGGCCTTTTCCTTCAATAGATGTGTTATTGTGCCATAGAATCGTGATCACACCATTATACTGTTCAACCTTATCAACAAGACTTTTTGTTAGTTCCCAGGCCTTTTTAACGTCAAGTCTCATGTAGTCTCTAAATAAAGTCCTGTCCATAACTATGAGAGGAAGTTCTATGATCTCGATTTGTTTTCCGGTGTTTATATTATAAGGCCTGAAGGGGTGACACATACCGTTTCTAAAGCCTGCACAATCTGGGTACCCGAATGTTGTGTCATACTTAAAGTTTGCTTTGCTTAATAATTCCCATGTGTCCGGTACTTTAAACTTTAAATAGTGATTTCTGTACCCTATAACTTCTTTGCCTAATACTTTTTCAAGTCTCTGCTTTTTTTCTTTTATATCTTCCAGGCTGCTGTAGGATTTGTGCCCTCCATGTAGTCCTACTTCCCATCCCTGAGAGGATATAAACTTCAATTCGGCCTCAAGATCCTCGATTTCATAGTTGAAGTCTTTCTCTCCAGGCCTCAAGGCCAGAAAATAAAAGCTGGATTTTGCATTATATTTTGCCTCCAGCTCCATTATTTCTCTAAAATTCCAGCAAGGGTTAAACTTCTTGCAAATTCTACAAAAGGGTGTCTTTATAGTATCTGTTAAGTTCCCTTTAGCAAAGGCTTTGGCAGTTCCAATGATCGGGTAGAGTTTTTCCGGATATATCACATCAATATCATGAGTAAGGCAGACTGCAAATTTTTTTCCGCCTGGGTACTCAGGGTGTAATCCCTTTTCTACTAGAAACCTGGAAACTCTGGGATCAAAAACATTCCTCTGGCTACTTAGATAGTAAGGAAACCTATCATGCTGGTCAGAAAAGGTCAAATTGTATTCTTCTTTTTTGCTAAATAGATCCCAGAGTTCATCGTTTTGTTTCAATTTCTCGATCATTTCTCTTCCTTTTCCAGATTTTAAAGTCTGAAGTAGTTTTTTAAAGAGATCTTAGTTTACATTAATAAATGTTCGTTTTTATCGCCTCTTCCAATCCCCTTATAGACAAATCCATTGCGAATAAATTCGTCTGGTTCAACTATATTTCTTCCATCCACAATAACCGGGTTTTCCTTGCCTGTAATTCTCTTTACCCAATCGGCTTTTATATCAGAGTATACACTATGCCCTGCAAGAATAACCACAGCATCCGCGTTTCTGACAACATTTTCAAGGTTATCCGAGATCTCAATTCCGGGATAGTTCACGACATAAGGGTCATGCACATTAACTGTCGCATCTTCCTTAAGGCAGAGGTCCCTGTAAGGTTCTGAAGGCGTATTCCTCGCATCATCCGAATCTCGGATGAAAGCCCACCCGAGCATTGCAATCTTTGAGCCTTTCATCTCCTTTCCAATCCTTTTAAGGGCTGCAACAGTCAGGTTGTACATGTGGACAGGCATGAAATCATTGACTTTTCTTGCGAGCACGTAGATTGAGTCTGAACCTTCTGGATAGTCAAGCTGCCCATTACCGATCTTAACTCCTCTCTCCAAGTGGTACGTATCCTTGGTAAGGCAGTGACCTCCAACGCCTGCTCCTGGCCAGAGTATGGCTCTTGTAATGCCTTCTCCTTTTAGACTGTCTACTCCAGTCCTTACATCGTACACGTTTATGCCCATGGCTTCACAGTAAAGAGCAAGTTGGTTGATTGCTGCAATCTGGAGATCACGGAAAGTGTTCTCTGCAGTTTTCGTTACCTCAGCTGCAGTTGCACTCATAGGAATTACTTTCCCCGCAGTTAATACAGGGGAATAGAGCTCGATAGCCCGTCTGGTACTTGTTTCGTTTATACCACCTACGATTCTATCGTGTTCTCTGATGTTCTTCAAAAGCCTGCCCACCATTACTCTTTCAGGTGCGTGGGCAAGGGCAAAGTCTTCTCCGGCTTTCAGGCCTGATTCTTCCTCAAGAATCTTTTTTGCCATACCTTCGGTTGTGCCAGGAGTAATTGTGGACTCAAGAACGACGAGCATTCCTGGTCTCAGGTATTTTCCTACGTTTTTGATACCCTCAATAAGTGCGGAAAAGTCAGGTTCCAAATCTTTAGGATTTGCAAAAGGAGTTTGGATTGCAAGAGTGACGGCATCAAGTTCTGATATTCTTGAAAAATCGGGAGTGCATTCAAACTTGCCGGCTTTTACAACTTTGCTAATAAGGTCTTCAAGACCGGGTTCTTCTCCTTTGAGAGGACTCTCTCCACGATTGAGCATATCAATCTTGTAACTTGAGCTTTTTGAATTACGCTGGAAACCAAGAACTTTAGTAAAACATGGGGCATCTGCGAAAAGAACGGCTGAAGGAATACCTACGTAGCCCATTCCAAGTACTCCTATTTCTTTTATTGGGCCTCTGTCAACGATAAGTTTTTCTAATTTACTCATATTCATCACTTTCCAAATTGTTTTTCAGATTTTTTTCAAATTCTTTTGTTTTTTCAAAATTTTTAAGATATTACTTCTTTGAGCTTTTAAGATACTATTTCTTCAGATCTTTCAAGATATTATTTCTTCAGATCTTTTTCCGGCTTATTATCCTACTTCAATTAATCTTCCTTCCTCGTAGGACTTTATAGCTGCCATTGCCACTTCAAGGGCGTGTTTTCCATCTTCTCCACAGGGGTTAGGGCTTTTACCATTTGCAGCGCAATCCATGAAATATGTGAGTTCATTTTTCAGAGGTTCACTCTGTTCTACTTTGGCTTTTCTTATCCATTCGTTATCGTGTAACTGTACTGTTTGATTAATGTAGTCCAGATAGGCAACCCCTTTAACTCCTATTGCTGTTAGCTGCCTTATCTTGTGTGGAGTCAGCCAGTTTGTTTCCACGACCCCTGCAAAATTATGGTCCATACGCAGAATAATTGAGGCATGGTCTTCAAATGAGTGAATATCTGCACCTGCAATAGCATAAACACTATTTATTTTCTTGCCGTAAAGATATGAAATTACATCTATGTCATGGACACCAATATCCAGGATTACTCCCACGTCTCTTATTCTCGGGTTATATGGCCCTACTCGTTTGGTTGAGATCGAGACTATTTTTCCCAAAGTACCTGAGTTTATAATCTCTTTGAGTTTTATGACTGCAGGGTTAAAGCGTTCGATGTGTCCAACCATAAGGATTTTTCCCGCTTTTTGTGCAGCTGCTATCATCAGGTCCGCGTTTTCAGTTGTGTCTGCAATCGGCTTTTCTACAAGGACATGTACGCCTGCCTCAAGAGCATCAAGTACAACTTGCTTATGCAGTTTGGTAGGTACAACAACACTTACCGCATCAAGCCCTTCTGCTAACATTTTCTTATAATCTGTAAAGGCTTTTGTCTTGAATTGCGTAGCCATTGCTTCTACACGCTTCTGGTCTACATCCGAGATTCCGGCAAGTTCTACGTTATTCATTTCACTATAAATTCTTACATGGTTCTGTCCCATAGCACCTGTACCTATAACTCCTACTCTTATCAAAAATCTCACTTCCTGGTTATGAGAATGCGGTGGCTGGAAAAATGATCAGTCTTTTGCATAAAATTCTTTGGTCGCTTCGATTATGTTCTGCAAATCGGTTCTAGATAATGAAGGGTGCACAGGGAGAGATAATACTTCTTCCGCTGCTTTTTCCGAGACCGGTAAGGAATCCGTATATCCAAGTTCCCTGTAGAAAGGTTGCTTGTGAATGGATATAGGATAGTGAACTCCTGTTCCTATTTCTTTTTCTTTCAGGAAAGTTGCCAATTGATCCCTTTTTTCTGCTCTGACCGTATATTGGTGGAATACATGGGTACATTCGGCTTTTGTTACAGGTAGCACAATTTCGGGTATGTTCTTTAACCCTGCTGAAATAATTTCTGCGTTTTTTTGTCTGGTTGAGGTAAATCCGTTCAGTTTTCCAAGTTGTACAAGTCCGATTGCAGCTGCAATATCAGTCATGCGCAGGTTGAAACCTAGCATTTCATGCAGATATCGAACTTTTGAGCCATGGGCCCGAATCATCTTTGCCTTCTCTGCAATTTCCTTCTCATTTGCAGTGAGCATTCCACCTTCGCTGGTTGTCATATTTTTTGTAGGATAAAAGCTGAATGCTCCTGTTCCGAAGCTACCCACTTTTTTTCCAAGGTATTCTGCACCGTGTGATTGGCAGGCATCCTCAATTACAATGAGCTTATTATCATCTGCAATTTCCATTATCGCTTTCATATCTGCAGGGTGACCATAAAGATGAACAGGCAAAATAGCCCTGGTTTTTGAAGTTATTTTCTCTTTGATATTTTCAGGGTCCATATTGTATGTGTCTAAATCAATATCTGCAAAAACAGGTTTTGCCCCGGTATAAAGGATGCTGTTTGCTGTTGCAATAAAACTGAAGGGACTTGTAATCACTTCATCACCTTTTCCTATACCATGGGCAAGAAGCGCAATGTGTAAAGCTGCAGTTCCAGAGTTCACAGCAACTCCATACTCACAGCCAGTGTATTCAGAAAAAGCAAGTTCAAACTCTTCGACTTTTGGACCCTGTGCAATCATACCTGACCTCAGGACCTCTGTCACTGCATCAATCTCTTCCTTACCCATAAGGGGCTTGGCAATTGGGATCATCTTGGAACCTCTTTAATAATCTTGATAAAATTAATCTTACTTAGCTTGATTTTTACAACTTTATATTAGATTCAATTCCTTTAAATCTTTTGGAAGTTCTTGTATTCTGGCAGGCACTCCAATTGCAAGTTTCCAGGCGGGAACATTTTTTGTAACGAGTGCTCCTCCTGCAACCATTGCTCCCTCGCCTATTTCAACATCAGGAAGCAGGGTAGCGTTTGCACCTATAGATGCACCTTTTCTCAAGAAAGGACCCTTCAATTCGTATTTCTTTCGAATAGGATATTTATCGTTAGCCAGAACAGCACAGGGCCCGATAAATACATTGTCCTCGATAACAACATTGGTTGGAATGTAGACATTTCCCTGGATACTGACGTTATTTCCTATTTTCACGTTTCCGTCTATAATAACATTAGTTCCAATAAGAACATTATTTCCAATTTCTGTATTTTCTCTAATCATTACGTTATGCCCTGTTTTGAAGTTTTTTCCGGTTTTTACGTTGGAGAATATCGTTGATCCAGCCCTTACCATTGAGTTCGGGCCTATCGTACACCCTGGAAAATCGAAGTTTTCAATTTCCTTGTTTTGCTTCAGGATTTCCATTAGAATTCTGTGTTCAGGGTATCCTAGAATCACATTTTCCATTATTACTGTGTCTTTTCCAATTACAGAGGTTCCATATATTTTAGAAGAATTGTGAATCTTAAATTCAGTCGAGTTCATTGTTCCCCCCGTTTTTCTGGTGTTTGTTAGCCAGATAAACTTTCTGTTGGAGCATAAAAACATCCACTTATTTTTTGCAGTTTTAAATAGCTTTTCATTTCATAGTTTTTCATTTTTTATCTGCCCGATAATCGGGTTAAATAAACCTCTCAGGACAAACCCAAGATATTGTTATTACTTTTTCCATTTTCATTTCTTGATTTTTTCTAACTATCCTTAATTTTTATTTTAGAGGGCTTTTTAATTATTTAATGATTTGGTTTATTTTTCTACTCTTCTCTTCTATCTTTTCAAGAATTATTTAATTTATATTTTGAGTCTCTAACTTTACAATATAATTTTGATTCTTTGATTGCGAACTCAAACTTACAGTATTTTCATTATCTATTAAGGGAACTTCCTACTTTTTTCTAAAATTCGAGTTTAATTCCTTCTCTCCTGATGTTTATCAATTTGTATGAGGAGGATTTTTATATCTTATCGCATATTTGTTCCTGTAATATGCTAATCAACTCGAGGAGTGCTGACTATTCTTACAAGTTTAATCACGTCTAACTCCGTTTCTTCAGGCATGCTCTCAGTAACTACCGTAACACCGGGAATTCCTGAAGGCGCATCTGTGGCTGCGGCAGTTTTACTTTTATTGCTTTTGCTCAGGGACTTCCTTCCTGCATCGAAACATTGGGAAAGTACGGTAAAGGTTTCTTTGAATATGGGAATTATTCCACTGATGTTTTCCTTTGGTGCAATCATTCTCTTTAAGGTTGTTGCATTATTTCAATGACTTTTCAGCGGGCTGCTGTTTAAGTGTTCGCTCGATCTCCATCTCAACAAGTTTTGCGGCTTTACAGTGTACTGATATTTTCACTCCACTCTGTTTCCATGAGAACTGAATTATAGGCAAGTAACAGTGGTCTTGTATCAAGAAGTTTCTAAATATAATAATACTTTTTACTAATGCTTTTTTAATAACACTTTTTAATAACACTTTTTAATAACACTTTTTAATAACACTTTTTAATAATACTTTTTTTATAATGCTTTTTAATAATACTTTTTTAAAAATCGTAAATGACTTAATTTTTGCTATAGGGGACAATTTCAATTATACTTGGCAGTTGATGAGTTTCGTCTATTTTTTATTATGGTGGAATACAGTTCATATCTCACTCTCTGGTTAATTCTGAAAATATGAAAAATATGAAAAATGAGAAAAACATGGGAAACTTTTATATTTACTTTACTCTGTATTTTCCATATTATAGAAACATGAGTGAGTTTTTCTGACTATATTACGAGAATAGTCCAGAAAAGAGTTCCCGACTATATCGAGGCTTTCGCCTTTGGTTTAGTTTTCTTTGATTAAGCTACTTTTTCTTTTTCGGGATACGTTAATGGACATAGAGAGTTAAAGGAGAAGGGGGATAATCCCGAAAAAGAATACATTCATAAACCCGTGAATTAATGCAACAAGTGGTAGGCTCCGGGTTCCGTAAAACAGGTAGCCTATAACAGCACCTACTAAAGTTATATAAAATATCTCGTAAACGCTCCCATATCCTGAATGCATTAACCCGAATAAAATACTTGTAACTATTAGCGCTTTCCGGCCGCCTACTACTGTTTCTAGTCGATTCTGCAGGATTGAACGGAAGATCATCTCCTCTATAGGGCTCACAAGAAGGACCATAATTACGGTGAGGCTCAGGAGGTTAAGGATTGAAAGATCCTGAATAAGAGGATTTTTTCCGACTATAATATATTCTCCTGCTCCTAATAAAAGGCCCATGAATATTGATAATGGAATGTATAACCCTATTTTTTTGAAAGTTATCCCAAGCTGTGTGCTAGTGAACTCCTGATTAATAGCTGCAATGCTTACAGGAATTGCCATCAGACAGTATATAAAAATAAGATTGTAAAGTTTCTCTTCATAGAAAAAGGGCATTGAAAAATCCACCAGACGCAGGAGCGGTAGAAGGAGAAAACTCTGATAGGTTTTCTGAATATCCTTATTTTTTATATATATTATGGATAAGGAAAGCCCGAGCAGAACTAATGCATATATTTCCATAGCTTCGAGTTTTCTTCCCGAATATATCATCAGTTCAGCAAGAGTGATAGCTATAATCGGGATTGATAGATAAACCCATTTGTTTTCTATCTCAGGTGTTTTTTCCTTCAGATCCTCAGACATCTCCGTTTTTATGCCTTCCGGGGTCTCCACGTTAGCACTCTCAAATGCTCCCATCCTCACACCTCCTCTCCAACGTTTATCCAGAGGTGCAGATCTTTGTAAGGTATATTCTTTTCAGTTTCATTGAAGAGCAGGAACTCAAGCTTCATATTCTCTCCTTCAACAGAAGGCGTAATCTCAAGAGGCTCTACCAGGGTTTTATTATTGGCAAGCCTGATATGCTGCAGATTTTCTGGAAGGGGCAGCGATTGATTTTCGAGTCTTACTTCCATTGTATAGTCCATTGTTCTATACTCATTATTTGTTATTCCTATAAAGTAGGTCCCGCTTTCTCCCTGTATATAATCTGTTTTATAGTTGTTAGCCGTCCCGTTGGTTCCAAGGACATAGAACTCCGTATATGTTTCTTTGTCCTGAGGTACCAGAATGACGTAAACTCCAGTTCCTATCAAGATAAGGAAAGAAAGAATTAGAATTATCCTGAGGTTTTTCTCAGTCTTTGATTCCGTTTTTCCCGTAATTCCTAATAGCAGGGTTAGGGTAAGAGCCCTGAAAGGGACCTCAAATTTTCTGTCTGCAGGTAGATAGTTTCTTCTAACGTATGCTATTGCCAACACAGTTAGGATAAACATGGAGACACTTGTAATGAGAGGCATCTCCTTGATTCCCCAGGGGGTATAATTAAGTGCAAGTCCTATCAAAGGCACAACTGAGACGCTCATTGCAATAGAAAGAGCTATCCTCTCCATCCCTTCAAGTCCGCCTTTTTCCGGAAAAAGCATAGCTATGAGAGCGTACCCTGGAAGGAAGAGTATTAGGGGTAGACCAAGAGCTGTGCGAATAATACTTCCGCTAAGTACAGGAATTAATACGAAAATGTCCATAAGAATTACAAGGCCTGCTACTAACAACAGGTCAGATGGGAACTTCTGGTTTCCGGCCATATAACTCCTCATAAAACGGTTTTATGTTTTTTGGCTTCCCAGCCTTTTCGTTATTCGGGCTAATCTGCCAATTTCTCTGTTCCTTATGAGGTTTTTCGGAAACCTTCCGATTTCCTCTCACCGGCTTTTAATCTTTAACTGCGAATAAGTGCGCCGGAAAGGTGAAAGTTTTCCGAGTTTTAATCTCGGTTTTCTTCTGATTTAGCAGAATATATTTCCTGAATTATATTCGTTTTCAAGAATGTTTTAACCCGATCTACTCAATTACTTAGTTATATAAAATATCTTTCCCTTTTCCTGAGTTTTATTTAAAATACTTTTCCCTTTTTTTCTATTTCTGTTAAAGAAGTTTTAGTCTTTTGAGTCCCATCTCTTTAATTTTTTAAATACATTTTCGGGGTTGAGTCCGCAGGGGTTGAGTCTGTAGGGTTATGAACACTGACATATACAAGGAAGTCCTTGAGTTCTTGTATCTGTGTAATTTTTTATTTTATTATTCTCTTACACCAGTAAATAATTGGTGCTTTTTAAGCCACTATTCCAATTAACAGGAACTTCATATAGATTTAACCTTTTTTCGTCACTGAAGTTACTGATTAATTATTTTTCGTGTCTAAACGCTTATATAGCTCGTCTATTAAAACAGATACAGGTCTTGTATTAAACGCTGTGACTCACTTACGGAGTATTTATGTTCCTTCTTTTAGGTAAAAAGAGGAGAACAATTTCCCTAACTGATTCTCTGTAAACGTAGTCGTAAAAGACCTTTTGAAACCCTCTAAAAATTGTGGAGCGATGACTCTGAAAAATATATTTGCAGAATTTGGAATTTTTACTGATTCTTCTATAATAAACTATGTTACTAAGGAGACTTCTTACCTTTATCTTCAAAGAGGTAGATGATTGCATATGGCCATTACGATTGCAGCCATGCCTGCCTATAACGAAGCCCATGCCATTGCAGATGTTATCAAGGGTTGCAAAAAATACGTCGACAGAGTAGTAGTTGTAGATGATGGAAGTACCGATAATACTGTCGATATCGCCGAATCTCTTGGCGCCTATGTAGTTCGTCATGAAATAAATAAGGGATATGGAGCAGCCCTCAGGAACTGTTTTGAAACCGCCCGTAAGCTCGATGCAAATGCTATGGTCATAATTGACTCTGACGGTCAACATGACCCCTCCGAAATTCCAAAGCTTCTTGAACCCTTAAAAGATGGTTTTGATCTGGTAATTGGCTCAAGATTTGTCAATGGCAACGGTAAAAATGTTCCTATTTACCGCAAATTCGGGATGAAAGTCCTTGATATCGCAACTTATATTGCAGGCGGTCTGAATGTAACCGATTCTCAGAGCGGCTTTAGAGCTTATGGGAAAAAAGCTATCGAAAAAATAAATTTAAATGGTACAGATATGTCTGCGGGCTCTGAAATTCTGATTCAGGCCAAAGATTACAAACTGAAGTTTACTGAAGTGGAAATCCATTGCAGGTATGATCTTGAGGACTGTTCAAGTGAGCATCCTTTCATACATGGACCCAGAGTCCTATTCCGCATCCTTAAAGATATGGAGTATAGACGGCCTCTGTATTATTTCTCCGTTCCTGGCCTGATTATGACATCTACAGGCTTTCTTATGGGACTGATATTTCTACAGGACTTTCTTCTGGGAGGATCCTTGCGCTTCGGGCCAACACTCCTTATGGTAATGCTGACGGTTATAGGAGCCTTTATGGTGTTTACTGGAATAATACTGCATGCCATTTCAAGGATGATATTTTTAAATGAGCATATCCGAAAACAATAATGTTAAAACGGGGTCAATTTGTATGAGATTCCCTTTTGTTTCAGTCATAGTAGGTATTCGTAACGAAGAAAAATTCATTGAAGAATGTATTGAGTCACTTCTTAATCTAGACTACCCAAAAGATTCTTATGAAATTATTATCGTTGATGGCATGTCCACCGACAAAACACGCGATATAGTACAGAAATATCCTATCAAGCTTCTTTTAAATGAAAGAAAGAATGTAGCTGCGGCAAGAAACCTTGGTGTGAAGAATGCCAGGGGAGAACTTATTGCCTTTACTGACGGGGATTGCAAGGTCGATCCTCTGTGGTTGAAAACTCTTGTTCATGAAATGCAAGCCTCTCCAGAGGACGTTGTGTGTTTTGGAGGCCCAAACCTGATCTTTGACACTGATCCTGTATTTGGCAGGGTGGTGGGTTATGCCCAGGAATCTTTCTTGGGGTCAGGAGGCTCGGCTCAGTCTAAAAACTCCACAAAAAAACATTATGTTGGCTCTCTTCCTAACTGCAATGCAATGTACAAAAAAGCTGCAATTCAGGAAGTTGGAGGTTTTGATGAGCGGTTTGTGGTAGGTCAGGACGGAGATCTTAACTACAGAATTGGTAAGAAAGGTAACAAATTTTTGTATATCCCGAATGCGCAGGTTCTGCATCATAGGAGAGGAACTCTCAAGTCCTTTTCCGTAAGGATGTTTAAATATGGAATGTGGATGGCAGAACTTTTCAAAAAGCATGGAGAATTTGTTCGTTGGTATGCTTTTTTGCCTTCAATTGCCATCGTGTTTGCAGTTGCTTTGCTTATTGCTTCTATAAAGTACTCTACTCCAAGCCTGCTTCTTCTTGTACTTACGGCCGTGTATTTTATTCTTGTCTTTGTTACCTCAATTCAGGTTGCCTACAAAATGAAATCAAAATACGGTCTTTTTGCCCTTTTTATAATTCCTGTGCAACACATCGCTTATGGGCTAGGATTTTTGTACAGCTTTACAAATTCTCCTCTTATCTCAAAAACCCGTTCCTGCTCGGATAATGTTTAATGATTACAGACTTATTCGTTCATATAATGAAAAAGCAACCGAAACACTTGAGTATATGGGAGGCTTTTCAGGGCAAAATATTCTTAATCAATAAAGCCCTGATGAACTCTCATTGATTTTGAAATACAGCTTTTTGGATACCAGATTTACTGAACTCATGAAATTATGATTATTTAACGACATGGAGATAGTATGTTCGGATTAAACAAAGAAGCAGGACCCGGATTAGATAATAACCGTTTAATGAGGTTAATTTCTTTTCTGTTTCCGTTAGCTATCATTTTCGCAGTAATATTCGCGTTCTTATGGATGTTTGCAACCGAAAAGTTCGGTTATGCACTTCGGGGGCTGTTTACAGGAGTACCTGCAATACTATCCTGTCTTTTCATATTATTTATTTACAAAAAAGATGTAAGTTTACATGATATAGATATCTTCCCATCATTGAGTACAAAGTCCCTTACGTACCTTTTTGGGACATTTTATATTGGTTCCCTAGTTGTACTTATGCTGTCTCCAGGAAGCAGACCTCTATACTATTTCTTTTTTATTTTAGGACTTTATCTGTCTGTATTCTTCCAAATTTTCTCTGAAGACATAAACCCTTCCCTTGTTCTGGCTGAATCTGTCTTAATCGCGCTTAATTTAATATTCAGTGTGACTTTAAATTATGATTTCTATGTCGGTACCACAGATATTCTGCCCCATATTTTTATTTCGGAAGTCACTGCACTGACCGGGAAAACAATTCCTACCTCCTTAAGCGATTACGCTTACTTCCCTCTTTATCACGTGTTTATTGCAGAAGCTGCTGAGATCTTGAAAATAAGCGTAAAGAATTCACTTTTTCTGGTAACTGCACCTGTCTATGCAATAACTATTATTTTCCTTTATTACCTTATTAACTATATAACAAACAACAGGCAGATTTCACTCCTCTCGTGCGTACTGTTCTCCGCAAGTTCTACCGTGCTTTATTATGGTACAAACGTAATCACCCGTACAATGGCATTCATAATGTTCGTTGTATTATTGTACCTGATTTACAGTGTCAATTTCAAAAAGGATAAACTATCCTTAAAAACTCTCTCGGTAATTGTTGCAGTTTTTTTAACTTTAGTTCACAATGTTTCCCTTCCACAGCTTGTTCTATTGCTAATTATTCTTCTTGCATCGGAATATGTAATAGGAAATAATAGTTATATCAGCAAGCCCTTCTTTATACTGCTTAATGTTATTTTTTCTGCTTACTGGTTCTTCGTAGCGTATGTGTTTGTACAGAGGAGCCTGGCTCCCCGTTTGCAGAGTCAGTTTTTGGATTCTGTAGTTCTAACTGCCGGAGGTTCAGAAGTTCTTCAGGAAAGCTTGATTGACTTAATAGGACTTCTGGATAAATCGGTATTTTTATTCTTTACCTTGATAGGAATAGGTTTTCTTCTGAAAAATTACAAGAAGAATTATGCTGCCGTTATAGGGTTATTTGCTCTGTTAACTCTTATATTTTATATTCCCAATCCCCTCAATACTATCTGGCAGTTCAAAGTCCTCTTTAGAGTTGATCGATTTATGCTTTTCGTCAGTCCCTTTATGGCTTTCATAATGGGATACGGATTGTACATATTCTGGAATTATATAATTAAATATTCTAAGAAATCGAACTCCGCTCTATTAGTGACCTTATTGTTCTCTATTTTTATTTTAGTTTCTTCGGTCTACAGTATTTCAGATTCGAGTTTTCTTGGTCAAGAAGCAAAACATGAATACTTTACTTCCGAAGAGTTAAGTGGGTTTAATCATGTTTTCAAGTATGTTCCTGTCAATTCCTCAACTAAGTCTGTTTACACCGATTATTACGCTTCAAGATTCTTTTATGTCCCGCTGATACCTTCGAAATCCGCGGAGTTGAATATCTCATCTTACGATAATTACAGAATCGGTGATGTAAATAAACTCCCGGAGTACAAAGGTTATGTAGTTCTAAGAACCAGGGAGTTTCTCAGGAGTGGATTATATTTTGGCAGTGAGGAAAGCACCCTGAAAGATACTGCCAACTATTTCTATCAGGGGATACCCGAAAACGAGCTTAAGCTAGAGAGCAACCTCAAAGGCCTTGACAAAATTTATTCAAATCCATCAGTAAATATTTATATTCCGCATCAGGGATTAAATAATCCCTGAAATTTATTTTTTAAAGATCCCTTTTTTCCCCAACCTTATTTTACTTCTAGATGAACTGGTACAGCAGGCATTGTACGTGAGTAAAAACTTTTACGAACATCTATCTTTTATTCCCCTAATTTGACAGAAGCATAAAAAATTAAAGTGAAAAAAGAGTTTTATGATCCTGTTTTTCCCGTACATCTGAGTTTATGTACTGTTTTTTGTTTTTGAAGCTTTCTCCAAAAGTTCTGAGTATATATTCACAGTCTTTTTTGCATGGGCTTCCCAGGTCAGTCCTCTCTGAATTATGCTTTTACGCCCTAGCTTCCCCATATTTTCTCTCTGGCTTTTATTCTCAAGCAATTTATTAATTTTTTTGGATATCTCTATAGGATCTTTTGAAGGCACCAGGTAGCCTGTTTCCCCATCGATCATGAGCTCAGGTATCCCACCTACATTGGTTGCCACGACCGGTACTTCACAGGCAAGGGCTTCGAGTACTACATTTGGTCTGCCCTCAGAAAGAGAAGGTAATACGAGGATGTCAGAAGCTGAGATCCAGAGCGGGATCTTTTCATGGTCTACGGGCCCAGTGAATCTAATGTGATCTGCAATTTTGAGTTCTTGTGCTCTTTTTTCCAGACCTTTTCTCAAGCCGTCGTCTCTGCCTACCATAAAAAGAGCGGTGTTCGTGTTCACAAAATCCTTTGCAGCTTCAATCAGGTAGTCCACACCTTTTATTTTCCTAAGAGCTCCAACAAAGAGAACAATATTTTTATCCTGCGGTAGATTTAAAAGATTTCTTGCATGTGCTTTTCCTGCAGGTTTGAACTTTGCTGTATCAACTCCGTTTGGAACCACATGAACTTTCTCTTCGTTTATTCCCAGATTTGTTATATGAAGCTTGAGGTCTTCACTGACAGAAAGAATTTTATCTGCAAAATTCATTGCCTCTATAATCTGTCTAGATGTATAGGAGCCTTCATAAGCAGTTTTTCTTTCTATTGTACCCAGCGCACTTATTACAAGAGGAACTTTCCATCTCTTTGCAAGCTTCATCATCCCATATCCGTCAGGATATGAAAAGTGTGCATGGATCAGGTCTGGCTGGGGCTTTATATTTTTTATCGCGTATTCAAAAACAAAGTGAGAGTATGAGAACCCTGTTATTGGATAAAAATATTTTTTGGGAACGGCATAAACATAGCGTGGATAATGAAGGTCATATTTTGTGGTATGCTCAATCTTTGGCAGTTTAAAAAAGTTATAATATGGAAATGCAGAAACAGGAAGGACAAAAGGTTTTGGGGAAATAACAGTAACATCTACTCCCTGATTTGCAATTGAGTCTATACTCTGTTTTATGAATGTTCCAAGTTGAGGATAATACCTGTTAGGAAATTCCTGACATGCTTCCAGTACTTTCATAATCTTTTGCTCGTTTTCGCTTCGGATGCATCAAAAGCAGACAGAGGAGAGAGTTAATCCTATAAATACTTCTCTCCAAAACGTGTTTAATTTTTATCCTTAAGTTTTATGCTAAGCCATTGTCCTTGAGGTGATGGAGATAATAACTAAAGTCGTGGGATAAACTAATTAACTACTTTCGCTATTCTGGTAACCGGCTACCATTATGTTTAAAAAAGTAAATAACATTTTCCTGGTTTATTATGGCTCTTTTAATACTAAATCAGGTTCGAATATCCACATTCTTGAACTCCTAAGAAATTTAAAAAAGCATACTGATATAGTCCTGTTTGCACCCGGACAGAAGAGTGTAGACCGTTCTCTTTCAGGGATAAAATATGTGCCTGTAATAGACAATAAATATCTTGTACAGCCCTCTTACGAATTCATGCTTTCTTTTTACCTTCTTTACTCTTGCATAAAAAATAGGCCGGATGTGCTCTATCTTCGCCAGAACTCTTTTCCATTCTTTCCAATAATTTTATGTAAAATTTTAAAAATTCCTTCCATTGTAGAAGTTAATGGGATAGTTTTGGATGAGTTAAAGGTAGATCCAAATTCACAGTCCTTTGCGTATAGAGTTTTCTCTTACCTTGCACTTCGGTCTGAAAACTTTAACTACAGGCATTGCGACAGAATTGTTTCTGTCACGGATAAACTCAGGGATGAACTTGTGAGACTATACTCTATTCCTGAGAGTAAAATCCATATTATTAATAATGGGGCAAACACTGATGTGTTCAAGCCTCTAGATCCCGAACAGGTAAGAGTAAAGCTGCAGCTTGAAAGCTCAAAGAAATACGTATGCTTCGTCGGTCATCTTGCAGCCTGGCAGGGAGTTGAATTTCTCATTCATGCCTCTCCTCTAATTCTGGAAAAATGTCCTGATGTTCATTTTCTTATTGTCGGGGACGGAGTTATGAAGGATAAACTGATGGAAACAGCTTCTAACTTAGGATTTTCGGATAAATTTACTTTCACCGGAAGAGTTCCCTATGAACAGGTTCCTTTCTACATCAATGCGGCCGATGTTTGCGTTGCTCCTTTTATCAAGGAAAGAAACTCGAAGATAGGGCTTTCAGCGTTGAAAACTTATGAATACCTTGCCTGTGGGAAGCCTATTGTTGCGAGTGGTATTTCAGGAGTTAAAGACTTAATTGAAGCTTCAGGTGGTGGACTCTCAGTAACTCCTGAGAGTCCTGAAGAACTTGCGACTGCTGTAGTAAAATTACTTCTCGATGAGAGTACCAGAACCCTTATGGGAGAGAGAGGCAGAAAATATGTCGTTGAGAATCACAGTTGGGACGGAGTTGCAAGAAAAATTCTGGATATATGCAAAGACATCGTTTAATCAATACCTATAAACATGTAAAAAGTAAAATCTGCAACTTTATCCATGTTTATATTTTATCGATCAAATGCAGGCTGAGAAGGTAGTTTTATAACTTATGCCGTTTTCTGACTTGAGTAAACTGCCAATCTTCACTCTGCAGTTTTTCGTTAGTTTAACTATTATAGCTCTACCGTAACAGAGTCAAGAAATTGGTATTTATCTTGATCCCACTTTTTATTGCGAGGAGTTGATTAGAAACTGATAAATCGTGTTCTCTTCAACTTAAGGGAGAGTTTTCTAGCTAGATAATTATAAAATAAATTTATCATACAGTTATTATGTTTAATGCGTTCTTTAGTATGTTTCTGACTTGGTTAAATTTTTAAATTCTTAGCAAGTGTATGAAATTTACTTTTACCCATACAATTTCATGAGGTATACAATAAATTTGCTTTTTTCTACAGGCATTGAGCTCTCATATATTGCGTGCAAAACTTATCTCATACACAAAAGACTAACAAATTTATACGAAATTTTAGCAAACCATAACAATTTTGTAACTGTATAACGGCGTTACTTGACAAATATCTATCTAGAAGAGATAATTATTAATTTTGTTATGATTAATACTAAAAAATTTCTATGTTATACCGAGGATCAGGAATCTTTTTATTGATGAGTTACCTTATCTTTAAAAGCGTCCTTACATATTTACTCTTTACGCTTTCAGAAATGCATTTGCGTTTATAAAGTCTTTGAATTCTGAAAGTATCTAGTATTTGCAATAACTTGGCCAATATATCTAAAAAACCGACACACGAATGAAATTTTTTTAAAAAACTTCCATAAATTTTGCAGAGGTGTAGATACGTCACTCTACAAATATTTAACTACAAAAAATGTTAATAAATTTTATTCTGATCACCTTCAGATGATATCGATGTTAAAACAAGAAGTAGGAATCCTCTTCCTGGTAAGTTGCCTTATTCTTGCAAGTGTTCCTACTGCTTTATGCCGGAGTCCTGCACCAACTGTTTATGTTGCAGGCGACGGTAGTGGAGATTTTAATTGCAACGGAAAAGATGATCATGTACAGATAAACCAGGCCCTTAAGTTTGTGGCTGATAACTCCGGATACACCACTGTCCACCTTAAAGGTCCTTTTACATATGTTATTAACGATACTCTTCTCATCGGCAGCAATACTATTCTTGAAGGGGATTCAAATGCTGTTATCAAACTTGTTGATCATGCAGGCTGGGTTCCAATGAAACCTTTGATCCAGCAGATGAGCAGTTCCGGAAATAGTAACATTGTAATAAGAGGTTTCGAGGTTAATGTAAACCATGACGGTAACACCGAGTTCGCTAAAGGTGATGGATATTATAATATAATGTACTTTCTTTACTGCAAGAACGTAACCGTATACAATATGTATATGCACGATGGTCATGGAGACGGGCTGAGGATAAAGTATGGAGAGAATATCAAGTTTTATAATAACAAGATCTACAAGCTTGGTCATGACGGTCTGTTCGCAATTCAGTGTCAGAACGTTGAAGCCTGGAACAACAGAATAACCTGCAGGACTAACAGCGGTCTTAGAATCTGGAACTCAAACCATGTAAAATTCCATGATAATGTAATCGATTCTTTCTACCACTGGAGTGCAGGTGGGCCGGGTATTCAGATCGAAAAGTCTGCAGGCACTATGGATGACGTAGAGGTCTACGATAATATTATCTATGACACCTATGGACCCGGAATGTGGCTTTTTAACTATGATACCTCTTCTGCTACCAGAGACAAGGCAAAAAATGTCGATATTAATCACAATGTTTTCTATGACACTGGTACTAATCCTAGCATTACCTGGGTAGGTGGCATAATAACAGGTGGATTCGAGGATACTTTAATTGAAAATAATGTCTTTGACGGAGTATATCACGCTGCAATCGCGAACATGTATATCAACAGTTACACTCCAAGCTATGTGCCAGAAGGTGACGGGTTCACAACAATTGTCCGTAACAACATAATCACGAATACCAAGATGCGCACAAAGTCCCCAAGTGGGACAGGATATGGAATTAT
Source organism: Methanosarcina barkeri 3 (assembly GCF_000970305.1). Classification (GTDB taxonomy): domain Archaea; phylum Halobacteriota; class Methanosarcinia; order Methanosarcinales; family Methanosarcinaceae; genus Methanosarcina; species Methanosarcina barkeri_A. Next base: position 4,381,721 of record NZ_CP009517.1, on the reverse strand, counting down.
TAACTATCTACCTAAAACACACTCCTTTACAACTCTATATAACTGCCTTTACAAGAACTCAGCAGGTAACTATAAAGACTGCACCTCAAAAACCGATATTTACTTAAACCCATTATTTGTAGACCAGGTAAACCATGATTACCATCTTCAATCAAGAGGTGGAAGTTGGGACGGGAAAACCTGGGTTAAATATAAAGTGAGTTCCCCTTGTATTGATTCAGGCGATCCGTCCTCTGACTATTCCAAAGAATCTGAGGATAATGGAAACAGGATCAACATCGGAAGGTATGGGAACACAATCTATGCATCGAAATCAAAACACTGATGCATCGATATGTTTATTTTTTATATCGTAAGTCCAGATACTTGAGGTTGCGTTAATAAACTAACATTGATATAAGTACTATAGCAGTTATGGAGGAGAAACTAGATACGTCGTTGAGAACTCTAATTTGGAGGAATTTGAAAAAGACTCTATATAATATTGTTAATACAGAGCCTATCCCAAAACCTTGAATTTTGAATAATTGCTCTAATTTCTAAACATGAAAAAAGTATAAATTTGGGAATGAAAGTGGTTTTGGGATAAGCTCATAGTGTAATAATACTCTTTATTGATATGGTACAGTTTATCTCAAAATGACATTTAGTTCTATAATTGGACTCTTTTGTTGACGAGAAAGGTAAATCCTACATAAATCTTGGAGGACTTCGATAAACCTCTGATTTCAACATATTACTTATATATCCATTATAAGCAACTAGCCAAAAAGCTGGGTTTATCGAAGTCCTCCTTGGAATAATTTCCATCTCAATTATATTGAAATTGTCCTTCCCTTCCAATTATAGGAAGTATTAGGTTTTTGAGACCACCACTAAATTTTAATAAAGCTGTTTCTAATTTCTCTTTTTTTCCAAAATATTCTCTAATTTTTCTTACAATTTTGAACACTGGATAAAAATTTAAAAAAACTACACAAATATTTTTATAACACTACGATATAATTTACACAGTAGACTATAGAAATTTAATTAATGGTTAACACTCAGTTTATTCACTCTGTTTCATGGGGGGACTTGGGTGAATTTGATAGATTGGCCTGAAAAAAATGGAGATTTTTCTGGATCTCTTACTTGTTTCTCTAACAGGATTCAGTAGCTTCCACTATGAATAATTTTCCTGAAAATTTCTATAGCCTTGAATGTCGGAGAGTGGACACTATTTGAAAAATCCCATCTGTCATTCAGTGAACTGAGTAAGAAAGTTGTCTAACTATTTCATAGATAATTTTAATTTCTGTAGATTAATGAGCATTTTTTACCCGGTTCTTACTCTGCAAACTAGTAAATAAAATTTTATAGTAATTTCAGGTGATATGAATGCTAAAAAGAGAATTAGGGATATTTTTCCTGGTAAGTTGTCTTATTCTTGCAAACGTTCCTACTGCTTTATGCCGGAGTCCTGCACCAACTGTTTATGTAGCAGGAGACGGTAGTGGAGATTTTAAATGCGATGGAAAAGACGATCATGTACAGATAAACCAGGCCCTTAAGTTTGTGGCAAGTAACTCCAAATATACCACTGTCCACCTTAAAGGTCCTTTTACGTATGTTATTGATGATACTCTTCTCATTGGCAGCAATACTATTCTTGAAGGGGATTCAAATGCTGTTATTAAACTGGCTAATAACGCAGGTTGGGTCACAATGAAACCTATGATCCAGCAAATGAGCAGCTCCGGGAATAGTAACATTGTAATAAGAGGTTTCGAGGTTAATGGAAACCATGACGGTAATCCCAAAGTTTCTAAGGGTGATGGATATTATAATGTGATTTACTTTACTAACTGTAATAACGTAAAAGTATACAATATGTATATGCACGATAGTCTCGGAGACGGGCTGAGGATAAAATACGGTCAAAATATTCAATTTTATAACAATAAGATCTACAAGCTTGGTCATGACGGTCTGTTCGCAATTCAGTGTCAGAACGTTGAAGCCTGGAACAACAGAATAACCTGCAGGACTAACAGCGGTCTTAGAATCTGGAACTCAAACCATGTAAAATTCCATGATAATGTAATCGATTCTTTCTACCACTGGAGTGCAGGTGGATCAGCTGTTCAAATCGAAAAATCTGCAGGTATTATGGATGATATAGATATCTATGATAATACTATATCTAACACTTATGGCCCTGGAATCTGGATTTTCAACTATGATAGTTCTTCTGCTACTAGAGATAAAGGAAAAAATGTCCATATTCATCATAATGTCTTCTATAGTACAGGTACCAATCCTAGCATTACCTGGGTCGGAGGTATTGTAGCTAGTGGGTTCCATGATACTTTAATTGAAAATAATGTTTTTGACGGTGTATACCATGCTGCTGTTATTCACATGTATCCGGAAGTTTACTCTCCAAGTTACTCATCAAAGTACACAACAATTGTCCGCAACAACATAATCGTAAATACCCAGAAACGTACGAAGTCCCCAAGTGGAACAGGGTATGCAGTGATCAATTACCTCTCCAAGAACCATAACTTTGTGCTGGAAAATAACTGCCTCTACAACAATGCAGCAGGCAATTATAAAGGCTGCACCTCGAAAACTGACATCTACTTAAATCCGTTATTTGTAAACCAGAAAAGCCATGATTATCACCTTCAGTCGGTTACAGGTCACTGGAATGGAAAATGGGTAAAAGACAAAGTGAGTTCTCCCTGTATTGATGCCGGGTGCGTTTCTTCGGATTATTCTAAAGAACCTGAAAACAATGGAAATAGGATCAACATAGGAAGATACGGAAATACAATATATGCGTCTCTGTCACCGAGTTCACGAGTAAAGACTATGCAGTCTTCATTAGTAGGTTCGATCTCCGAGGCTACGAATGAGACTGACGAAGATCTTAACTTCACGGCGGAAGTTCTTGAAGGGGACGAAGATAACTTCACATACTCAGAAGATCTCTCTGTCGACATACAGGGACCTGTTATTGAATCTGTTCCTGATGCCACAGTGAAGATTGGAGAAACTTTAAACTTTACAGTGAAAGCTTCTGATATTAATGGAGGCAACCTTACCTTTTCAGCATCTGATCTTCCTGAAGGTGCAAGTTTTGACGAAAGAGGGTTCTTTAGCTGGGCACCTACAGACGGACAGGAAGGACTCTACACTATATCTTTTGAAGTAAGTGATGGTATGTTTAGTGATTCTAAAGTTGCAATAATAACCGTGATTGAAGAAACTCCCTTGAATCTCTCAAGCGTAGTTGAAAAAGCTCCTTTGAATCTCTCTGGCATATGCGACAGCTATCTTTACAAAGTTTCTCCTGAAGGTCTTTATGTGAATAATTTATTTCTTAGATTGGAGGAATTATAAATGCTTAATAAGCTCTAGTATACTCAAAAAACTCGCAGCTTGTGGTAAAACTAGCTCTAGTGCATCGGTTCCAAATTATGGAAATAGGACTGAACCTTAAAATTGACGCTGATCAATAAACTTCCCACGATAAACTACAGATGAACAAGGATAAATACAAATTGAACTGTCTGCGTTCATCTGTGTTTATCCGTGGTTTATTGAAATTATGGGACCAATGCACTGGATAAAACAAGCGCTTTTTGGGAAAACTGGTCGGAATATTTTGAAAACGTAGCTATAACGGAATTGCAAGAATGATATTGGAGTAACATAATCTGACAGTACTCTTATGATATGTTAGAGGGTTATGCCTAACTTCTACACTCCTTTCTTACTTCTATAATCTTTTCTATTTTCCGGGTATTTCCTGGCAATTTTCTATCCTTTATGGAGTCTTAATCTATACATTTTTGATATTTGACAATTTAAAACTGCCTTTTAAAATGTATAATTCTCTCTTTTAAGGTAAAACAAAAAGTTGACTTTGCCAAAGCTATGTTACTATATTATCAAAAGAGAGCATCCTATTAAAATCGAGAATCTTGATCTTACTCAACAAATTTATTTGTTTAGTAGTTTTAATAAATCATATTCTAATCTTGGTTTTTTCATCTTAAAGACTTATTTGTTCTTTCTAACACTATGCAACTCCTTAAATATTTATATAGTTTGCACAAATACTTTTATAACATCAAGATATAGTTTACAGTGTTGACTATAGAAATTTAATTGAAGGCTAATCTCAGCTTATTCACTATGTTTCAGGGGGGAATTAGGTGAGTTCGAGGAATTGGCCTGAATATCAGGGAGATTTATTCAGAGTCACTAATTTATTACATTTTATTGGATTCAGTAGCATTTGCCATGAATAAACTCTCCAGAACTTTTCTATAGCCTTTAACGTCGGAGAGTGAATACTACCTGAAAAATTCTGTCTAGTCTACGAGAAATAAAATGTTAGATTTAAGTAAACTTTTGGCAAATAATAATAAATTTTACGGGGATATTGATACGTCACCACTTGAATATCTACCTATGAAAATCAAAAATATGCGCTGTTGTGATCAATCCCAGGTAATCTCGGTATTAAAACGAGAATTAGGGATATTTTTCCTGGTAAGTTGTCTTATTCTTGCAAACGTTCCTACTGCTTTATGCCGGAGTCCTGCACCAACTGTTTATGTAGCAGGAGACGGTAGTGGAGATTTTAACTGCGATGGAAAAGATGATCATGTACAGATAAACCAGGCCCTTAAGTTTGTGGCCGATAACTCCGGATATACCACTGTCCACCTTAAAGGTCCTTTTACATATGTTATTGATGATACTCTTCTCATCGGTAGCAATACTATTCTTGAAGGGGATTCAAATGCTGTTATCAAACTTGTTGATCATGCAGGCTGGGTTCCAATGAAACCTTTGATCAAGCAGATGAGCAATTCCGGGAATAATAATATTGTAATAAGGGGTTTTGAGGTTAATGTGAACCATGACGGTAACACCGAGTTTGCTAAGGGTGATGGATATTATAATATAATGTACTTTCTTTACTGCAAAAACGTAACCGTATACAATATGTATATGCACGATGGTCATGGAGACGGGCTGAGGATAAAGTATGGAGAAAATGTCAAGTTTTATAACAATACTATCTACAAGCTTGGACACGACGGTCTGTTCGCAATTGATTGTCAGAACGTTGAAGCCTGGAATAACACAATAACCTGCAGGACTAACAGCGGTCTTAGAATCTGGAACTCAAACCACGTAAAATTCCATGACAACTTAATTGATTCTTTCTACCACTGGAGTGCAGGCGGTCCAGGCATTCAGATCGAAAAGTCTGCAGGTGTTATGGACGATGTAGAGATTTACAATAACACTATCCATAATACTTATTGTCCTGGCATCTGGCTTTTTAACTATGATAGCTCTTCTGCTACTAGAGACAAGGCGAAAAATGTCTATATTCATCACAATGTTTTCTATGACACTGGCACTAATCCTAGCATTACCTGGGTAGGTGGCATAATAACAGGTGGATTCGAGGATACTGTCATTGAAAACAATGTTTTTGACGGAATATATCACGCTGCAATCGCCAACATGTATATCAATAGTTATTCTCCAACCTATGTACCAGCAGGTGATGGATTCACAACAATTGTCCGTAACAACATAATTGTAAATACCAGGATACGCACAAATTCTCCGAGTGGGACCGGATATGGAATTATGAATTATCTACCTCAAACACACTCTTTTGTGCTGGAGAATAACTGCCTTTACAATAACTCGGCAGGTAACTATAAAAACTGCAAATCGACAACTGATATCTATGTAGACCCTCTTTTTGCAGATCCGAAAAACCATGACTATCATCTTCAGTCGGTCTCAGGTCGCTGGAACGGGAAAACCTGGGTTAAGGACAAAGTTAGCTCTCCTTGTATTGATGCCGGATATGCATCTTCGAACTATTCTAATGAGCCTGAAGATAATGGAAACAGAATCAATATAGGAAGATATGGAAACACGATCTATGCATCTCTTTCTGGGGTTTCTGAGGTAAATCATGCTCCTATAATGAATCCTATTTCTGCGGTTACGGTAAAAGCTGGAGAGAAACTGAGTATTCTAGTAAAAGCTTCTGATAAGGATGGAGACAGCCTTACATACTCAGCTTCAGGCCTTCCTGCAGGTTCAAGTTTTGACGGAAATTCAGGGCTTTTTAATTGGAGGCCGGTAAATGATCAGGAAGGTGTTTACACGATATCTTTTAAAGTGAGTGATGGTAAGCTCAATGATTCTGAAGTTGCAAAAATAAGTGTCATTTTGAATCTCTCTGGTGAGATATACAATAACCGCATACGTGAAGCATCTCCTGAGGATGTCTTTCCGGATAAAACATTTCTTGATGTAGGAGGAATGAGCAGTGTTGGCAGATACAGAGACCTTGTATGGTTTAACGTAAGTGAATACACCAATACTACTGAAATCAGCAGTGCAACTCTTTCTCTTTTCTGGTATTATCCTTCCAGTACACGACCAAATGATACTGTTATCGAGGTTTACAGGCCTGTTTCCTGGAATTCTGAGTATGTGAGCTGGAATAAAAAGAATGCAAATATTGCATGGAATAATGCCGGAGGAGACTGGTACGATAAAAATGGTGTCTTCCGGGGCAGTACTCCATATGCTACATTAACCCTGAAAGCCAGTAGCTTGCCGGATAACAGGTACTACGAGCTCAATGTAACCGATCTCGTAAAAGAATATGTCAGTGGTAAGTACGAAAACACAGGTTTCCTTCTAAAAGCCCGCAATGAAAATGATAACTATGTCGCTTTCTACAGTGCTGACTGCGGAAATACAAGCCAGGTACCAAAGCTTAATATTAAGAAAAGGGTAACTGTAAATGCAACTATTACTGGTGCAAAAGACAACCGTCTGCGTGAAACCTCACCTGAAGGAGTCTATTCTGATACATCATTTATCGATGTGGGAGAACTAAGTGATGTTGGAAAGTATAGGGCTGTTATGTCATTTAACTTAAGTGAGTATACCAGTGGCACAGAGGTAAATAGTGCAACTCTTTCTCTTTTCTGGTATTATCCTTCCAGTACACGACCAAATGATACTGTTATCGAGGTTTACAGGCCTGCTTCCTGGAACCCTGAGTATGTGAGCTGGAATAAAAAGAATGCAAATATTGCATGGAATAATGCCGGAGGAGACTGGTACGATAAAAATGGTGTCTTCCGGGGCAGTACTCCATATGCTACATTAACCCTGAAAGCCAGTAGCTTGCCGGATAACAGGTACTACGAGCTCAATGTAACCGATCTCGTAAAAGAATATGTCAGTGGTAAGTACGAAAACACAGGTTTTCTTCTAAAAGCCCGCAACGAAAATGGTAACTATATCGCCTTCTATAGTGCTGACTGTGGAAACACTAGTCAGGTACCAAAACTGAGTTTAGTGTACAAGTAAAAGTTTGCATTCTCAAGGATTTCCATTACTTCCGACCCAGGAACAAGCTTCTATTGTCGGATGTTTTTGGAACTTTTTCTTTTAGATTTACTAAAAAAACATAAAATTTTAAAAATTATCCAGAGAATCATTTTAAGCAAGTTAGTATGATTTCTAGGCCTACTAATCGGGATTAACTTATTTATTTTTGCTCCCAAGATTATTCTTCTTTATCAAATTTATCTTTCTCTGTAAAAGTTTTATTCCCAGCTCAGGATCTCTTTTGGATCCAGCCTACGTTGCTTAAATTTATAATTCGATTTTCTGATATTTCAGAACTTATGGTACTTGCATTCCTAATGCTTTTTATTTCAGTTATTTTATCTATTTTTCAGGAAGTCATAATTAGATATTCATTGAACTTCTGACAAAATTTATTCCAACACAAAGGCTTTTATCTTGTAGAAATCTCTTACTCGGGGTAGCTAAAATTTGGTTGTTATTAAAAAAAATGAGCCTAAACAAGTTTAAAGTTAACACTAAATATGAATAAAGATATACCTAAGCTTTTGAAATAAAATTAAAGTATTTTTCATGAATGAAATTTTTTATGATAAGGTTATAAATAAAACTTCTACTGAGAGATCAAAACTTGAGCCAAAAAATGGTCAGCATTCACGAGGATTTAAATTTCGGGCTAGAATAGTTAGTCTGGTCAAGTCGTAAGAAAAACTTTCTTGTAAGACTATTTTCAAGACTTCTTTCATTGGAAATTCTTTAAAACGGATTCTTTTAGGTGATATGGTGTCATATCAAAAGTTTGCAAAGGATGTTGGTTTTATCGGGACAGTTCAGGTACTTACAAGTCTGGGAACTTTCTTCTTACTTCCGATAATCACAAAAACCCTTGGAACATACGACTACGGACTCTGGGCTCAGATCAATACCACTGTATCTCTCATCTCCCCTCTTGCACTGATGGGTCTCTCTATGGGTTTTGTCAGGTTTTTATCCTCTGAAACAGAAATAAAAATAATAAGGGAAGCAGTATATTCCATTCTCTTTTTTGTAACTATAGCCGGTCTGTTTGCCTCATTTTTACTCTATATGTTTGCTGAGCCCCTTGCTACCTTCGGTTTTAAAGACCCCCATGCAACTTATTTTATTCAGGCAGGTTCCCTTTTAATCCTCCTGAGTGTAATTGAGTCAATATCTCTTTTTTATTTCAGGATTTTCAGACAGATTCAGACATTTTCTTACTTAACCCTTTTTGAAACATTTGGAAAATTATTTTTTATTCTCTTTCTTCTTAAAATGGGGTATGGGCTTCTTGGCGTAATTGCGGCTACTCTACTTGTACAGGGTTCCATTTTTTTAATTTCTCTTCTGATGATTATGTCACAAATTGGATTCGTAATCCCTCGGTTTACTTACATAAAAGAGTACTTGCAATTTTCTCTACCGCTAACTCCCAATTCACTTATTAGATGGATTACGGAATCTAGTGACAGATATATGGTTACTTATTTTCTCGGTCTTAGAAGCGTAGGCGTATATTCGGCAGCCTGTTCAATTGGCAGTCTTATACAGCTTTTTGTAAGCTCTCTTCAGCTCATTCTTCTCCCCGAGTTATCAAAACTATTCGATGAGAATAAAACAGACGAAGTAAGAATTTATATGTCCCATTCTCTAAGATATTTCCTTCTTATCTCAATTCCTGCAGTTTTCGGGCTCTCAGCTCTTGCGAAACCTTTGCTTGGGATCCTTACAACTGATGATTTTCTTTCAGGTTGGTTTGTAATTCCTATTATTGCTTTTTCCGGTCTTCTGCAGGAATCTTCCAGATATTTGTCAATACAATGCTCCTTATCAAGGAAACAAAGACTACGACCTACATCAATATTGTTGCAGCAGTTTCGAATGTATTGATCAACCTTCTGCTGATACCTTCCATTGGAATTGTTGGAGCTTCACTTTCAACCTTATTCTCTTACTTTTTAATGGCTGTGCTTTGTATGCATATTTCCTTAAAACATTTTAAACTTGATTTTTATCTTCATGATATTGTAAAAAGCGTTCTGTCCTCAATAACTATGTATCTCTTTGTTTCCTACTTCGTTATCTCAAGCATCTTTGAACTCTTTGAGATTGCAGGTATGGGTGTACTTATTTATCTGGTTATGATGTTCTTAGTAGGCGGATTCACAGACCACGAACTTTCTTTAATACGAAGGTACTTATTCAGAGCCAAAAGCGAGGTCAAGCAGTAAATTTACCTTTACTTTCATACTTGTTGACAAAAAATTGTTTAAGAAAAATGGAATATAAGTTATTCTACTAACTTTTTATCAAGTAATGCCCTTGCTGTTTCTCTAATACTTCTCTCCGATGTATAGACCGGCTTCCAGCCCAAGTTCTTCATTTTTTCAATCCCTAATCTCATCCTTGGCACATCACCTTTCCAGCCTCTATTTCCTCCGGTATAGGTAAATTTGACATTAGAAAGACCCATTTCTTCTATAACAGCCTTTCCTATCTCTATGACACTAATAGTGTCCTCGGAACCGATATTAAAGATATTTACTTTTTCTTTATTGTTCTCAATTACAAACAATATTGCGTCAATACACTCTAACACGTGGAGGTAGGATTTTTCTTGCTTGCCATCACCCAGGATTTCCAGTAAATTAGAGTTTTTTCGTAGTTTCTTTACAAAATCAACCGTAATTCCATGTGTACTACGTGGGCCTACAATATTTGCGAAGCGAAATATCCAGGCCTGCATATCGAAAGTATGAGAATACGAAGTAATCAAGGCTTCACAGGCTAGTTTTGAGGCACCGTAAAGAGATATAGGAATAAGAGGGCCGTAATCTTCTGGAGTAGGCATAATACTCGCTTCCCCATAAACTGTCGAGGTGGAAGTAAATGCAATTTTTTCAGTATTGTTTTTCCTCATTGCTTCCAGAAGATTATAGGTTGCCATAATATTCTGATTTAGGTGAATTCTTGTATCGGAGGCTCCAAGCTTGACATCAGGATTCGCAGCTACATGAAAAATAAAATCAATACCTTTACAGGCTTTCTCTATCGCCTCCTGGTTAAGCAGGTCTCCTTTTATCAGGGTAAAGTCCGGGTTTTCAAGATGCTTTTCTATAAATTCCATTTTTCCTGAACTCATATTATCAAAAACAGTGACCTGGCCTCCCTTTTCTATAAGGCGGTCTACAAGGTGGCTTCCTATAAAACCGGCTCCCCCTGTCACAAGTATTTTATTCTTTGCAGCCATGGAAAATACCAAATAGTCTTTCTTTCGATTAATACTCTACTACTATGTCTTAAAGTGGTCAGAAAATACTTTTATTTCTTTCCCTATAGGTGGGATGAGTAAACAACCGGAGAAAATTAAAGATTCTCTGGTTAATAAGTATTTTTAATCCAACTATGTGAACAATCGTCTCACAGAATTCTTTTACCGGAGAGTTTACTTTGACCGTTAAAAAAGCGCTTATTCCAGCAGCTGGCCTTGGGACCCGTTTCCTACCTGCCACCAAATCAATGCCAAAAGAGATGCTTCCCATTATTGATACACCTGTGATCCAGTATGTTGTAGAGGAAGCTATTGCCTCGGGAATTGAAGATATAATCATTATTACAGGCAGGGGGAAACGAGCAATTGAGGACTATTTCGACGATTCTCCTGAACTCGAAATGCATCTTGCGAAAAAACATGACAGTGAACTTCTAAAACTTGTCCGGGACGTTTCTTCCCTTGTTGATATTCACTACATCCGCCAGAAAGAGCCTAACGGGCTCGGAGATGCGGTTCTCAGGGCAGAAAACCATATTGGGGACGAACCTTTCGCCGTGCTTCTAGGAGACGATATTATTGTGAATGACAAGCCCTGCACTGCCCAGCTCATAGATAATTTTGAAAAATATGGGAGATCCACGCTTGCAGTGGAAGAAGTTCCTCGTGAAAAATTAAGTAGCTACGGAATTATAAAGGGTAAGCCTCTTAATAATTCCCTCTACGTACTTGAGGACATTGTCGAAAAACCGTCACCTGAAAATGCTCCCTCCAATCTGGGAGCAATAGGTCGCTATGTTTTCACTCCTGAAATATTTGACTGTATAAAAGAAGCCGGAACAGGAGTAGGAAATGAAATCCAGCTAACTGATGGGATTCGGGTTCTTAACAGGTCGCAAATGATCTACGCATGCAGGTTCAAAGGAAAAAGATTCGATACAGGAGACAGGTTGGGGTACGTGAAATCAATAGTAGATTTTGCTCTTGAGAATGAAAATCTTAGAGAAAACGTACTTGAGTACTTAAGAGAAATTCTAGTCGCGGTAGAGGAACCTTCAGACAAATCAGACTTATAAAGGCAGTTGAAGGTCAGTAAAGCTAAAATATATAAATTTGTGTAAAAAAGGAAATAATTTCTGCCGGTTTTACCAGCAGAGTCCCTCACAATCTATATTTTTCGCTTTAACTATCCGTCTTCCATCAATTACTATCTTTTCCTTCATGCCTTCAAATTCAGAGTCAAGTTTATTGAACTCATCCCATTCTGTCATTACAAGGCAAGCATCAGCACTTTTAAGAGCGTCTTTAGCTTTCTCGGAGTATTCAATTGTTGGAAAGATTCGCTTCATATTCTCGGTTGCCATTGGATCGTATGCCGAAACCTCTGCTCCTAATCTTAGAAGTTCAGCAATGACAGGGATAGCTCTGGACTCCCTTATATCATCCGTATCGTTCTTAAATGCAAGCCCAAGGACTGCAATCTTTTTGCCTGTAAGGCTTCCTATTTTTTTCTGGAGTATTTCAGTCATAAGAATTGGCTGTTTTTCGTTTACTGCAATTACCGATTCTAGAAGATCTGGAGAATATCCTATTTCTTTTGCCTTACCTATAAGTGCTTTTACATCTTTTGGAAAACAGGACCCTCCAAATCCTGCTCCAGAATTCAAAAACTTTGGAGATATCCTGGAGTCCTTACCTACAGCTTCCATAACCTCGTAGGTATCAACATTTAATCTTTTGCAAATATTACCAATTTCATTAGCAAAGGATATTTTGGTTGCCAGAAGGGAGTTATTTGCATATTTAATCATTTCTGCTGTTGATAGACTCGTGCGGGTGACCTCACATTTAAAGGTCCGGTAAAGTTCCGAGACAAGATCTCCAGATTTCTTGTCAATTGCTCCAACAACTATTTTATCAGGATGCATAAAGTCGTAGACGGCTTTTCCTTCTCTAAGGAACTCGGGGTTCATTGCAACTCCAAAATCTTTTCCGGCTATTTTTCCTGAAATTTCTTCAAGAATAGGAAGGACAAATTTTTCAGTTGTCTCGGGCACAACTGTGCTTTTAACGACTACTACATGGTATCCCTCTTTCTTTGCCAGTACTGCCCCTATACTTGCTGTTGCTGCACGAACGATTGAAAGGTCTATGCTTCCATCTTCTGCAGAAGGAGTTCCTACACAGATAAAGGAAATGTCCGTATTCATGATCGCATATTCATAGTCAGTGGTTGCAGTGAGACTTTTTCCGGCATACTTTTGCAAAAGCTCTCCAAGTCCTTCTTCATATATCGGAGAAATGCCTGCGTTTATCTGATCCATCTTTTTCTTGTCGACATCTACGCAGACTACTTCATGCCCGACTTCTGCAAAACATGCGGCCGTGACCGAGCCCACATATCCTGACCCTATAACGGAAATTTTCATAAATTTGAACCTCTTTATTGAGAATTGGAGAGTAATCAATTCCAATTCTTATTTATTTTTTGATAGGAACTCTTTTACAGGTTCATTCTAAAAATTGTCAATCTATATGGTTTTTGGTGCAAAGTTCCAAATAATTCTTCACATGTTATATAGTTTAAAGGTTATACCTTGTATAGTTAGGATTTGATACATGTTTAGTGATTCCTTACAGAAATTTTGGGGATTTTATAATGTTTTCAATACTTGGCCTGGGTACAGAGTTTACAGCGGGGAATTCTCTTCCATATTTAGGAATCTGCTTTCTTTCAACGGATTTTGGAATCCCTGTATATTATCGAGTAACGGTTGCGGGACTAATTGCTCTTGTGGGTATGAAGGAGATGTTGCTGGCTTCCAGAGAAGAAGATGAGTTTTCTGTGGATTCAATGGATATGGGAATTTATCCTCTTGTAATATGCTTTATTGCTAGTTTTCTCTTTGCAGGCTTCAAGATAATTTTCGCAAAGTAACCCTCTCAAAGTTCATAAATTTATTTATTAAGTACTTCTTCTCCTTTTAAGTAAGTCTATTTTTTTGTATAAATAAAAAAGCTAAATAATTTTTATTTTCTACTTTTGAGAATATCCTGTCTATATTTTCAACAATGAAGGTTCTAGTTATCTTAGTTCAGTAACTATGTTTTCCATAATTATTTATCCTTGAGCCATTTATCTTCTAATCATAATTTAGTCTGTTAATACATATAACTGAATTAAAAAAATGAATTTGATAGGGGCACTAATAAGGGGATCTTCAGCCGCTAGAGAAGAATAGTTATTATTTTTTAAGGTAGAACAAGGCGGGGAGTTCTATCTGATAGAACAGTTTGAAATTGGGGTTGGGTGAAAACCAGGATTTGACTGAACACGTTTGTTAAAGTAAGAGAGAATAAAGCAGGAAGATTTTCTGATTTGTTGATATCAATTTGTTTCATATACTTTCAAATCAGGTTGGGGGTTCGTTTCCGACCTCTCAATCTCAAAAGACTACTCGAACAGACAGACTTTCTTTCGGTGCATTATAATTATAAAAAGTATTAATTGGGGAGTGAAAAGTTGAGAGTTCTTGTCGATATAGGGCATCCAGCCCATGTTCATTTTTTTAAAAACACTATATGGAGTCTTGAGAAAAAAGGGCATCAAGTAATGGTAGTCTCGCGAGACAAGGATGTAGTAATAGAGCTCTTGAACGCTTATGGAATTCAGCATACTGTTTTGAGTAAAGTAAAACCAGGAAAGATCAATTTACTTGAAGAATGGTTTATAAGAGAGTTCAAAACTTTTAAAATTACTCAACAGTTTGATCCTGATGTTTTTATAGGTATCCTTTCTCCAGCTATAGCTCAAGTAGCCTGGATACAACGGAAAAAATCCATAATTTTTAACGACACCGAACACGCAGTATTGGCGCAGAAGTTAACCTATCCCTTTTGTGACATAATCTGTACTCCTTCATGCTATCTAAAAAATGAAGGACGAAAACAGATAAGGTATTGTGGGTATCATGAACTGGCTTATCTTCATCCATCTTATTTTACTCCTCGTCCTGAAATTCTGAAAGATATTGGGGTAGAGAAAGGGGAGCCTTTTACAATCCTTCGCTTCGTTTCATGGGGTGCGCACCATGATGTAGGCCAACACGGAATCAAAAATAAAGTAGCACTTATTCAGGAGGCCGAAAAATATGGAAAAGTATTCATAACTTCAGAAGGCCCCCTGGAAACAGAGTTTGAGAAGTATAGAATCTGGGTCTCCCCAGAAAAAATTCATCACTTGCTCTATTATGCCACTCTATATGTAGGTGAAGGAGCAACGATGGCTGTTGAGAGTGCAATTCTGGGAACTCCATCAATTTATATCTCCACTCTTGCAGGAACGATGGGGAACTTTTCTGAACTCGAGAAGAAATACGGTTTACTTTTTAACTACAGCGACTCGCAATCTTCCCTTACAAAAATTACAGAACTTTTCAAAGATTCGGAACTTAAGAAAACCTGGAGCCTGAAAAGAGCTGCTCTTCTCAGGGATAAAATCAATGTTACAGAGTTCGTGGTCAAACTCATAGAAAGTCTTCCTGAAAAAAAATCTGGACTTTCTTTATCTTCAGTTTCGGATGAGTCTTATGTATGAATTACTGAAGAAAAATCAGGATTTATGGGATCTTTTCACCCGAAAAGAAGAGTATTATCCTGAAAAGCTGGATAAACACCAGCGTTTCCTTTTCTCTGAAAAATATCTCCGAAACGCTTCTGAGCCTGAGGTATCCAGATATCTTATAGAAAATGGGATGCAGGTTGAATTCCCTGAAAATCAAACATTTGCTGTTTGTTTGACTCATGATGTAGATGATATTTACCCACCTCTTTCACATAGCTTGTTGTCATCAGCTTACAGTTTTAAACGGTTAAATTTTAAGGATTCTGCAAATCAGTTACTATGGAAACTGAAGGGAATAGACCACTCCCCTTACCTCAACTTTTCTAAAATTATGGATATTGAAGCCAGCTTTGAAGCAAAGTCCTCTTTTTATTTCATTACTTCAGAAATTGATCCAATAAGATTCAGGTATGATATTGAAGACATAGAACATCATTTGGGAGAAATTTTAGACAGGGGAGGGGAGGTTGGTCTTCACGGAGGTTACTATTCATACGACAGCCCTGAAAAAATAAAAAAAGAAAAACAAAGACTTGAAGGCGTTCTGGGTAAAAAAGTAATAGGTTTTCGTAATCATTACTTAAGGTTCAAAACTCCAGACTCTTGGGAAATACTTACAGATGCCGGTTTTAGTTATGACTCCACTTTCGGGTACTATGATTGTGCGGGCTTCAGGAACGGAATGTGCCATCCTTTCAGTCCATATAACCTTGACAGAGGAAAAGAAATAGATATTCTCGAAATCCCACTTGTCGTTATGGACGTTGCGCTTTTTGCTACTTCAAAATCTTTCGAGGAGGCCTGGGAGCGCACAAAAAATCTGATTGATACTACAGCAAGCTTCAACGGTGTTATTACACTGCTATGGCATAATTTCGTATTTGGTTGCAGTTTCCGAAACGATTGGGCAAAGTTGTACGAGAAAGTGCTTCAGTACTGCTTCGACAAAGGAGCCTGGATGACAAGCGGAGAAGAAATTTTCAGGTGGTGGGCAGATCGAAACTGAATTAAAAGGAAAGTATCTGCTGGTTACTCCTGCAAAGAACGAAGAACAAAATCTTCCGGAAGTTTCAAAAGCTGTAATAGGGCAGGAATTAAAACCTGAGTTATGGATTATAGTCGATGACGGAAGTACGGATGAAACATCACGTATCCTTGAAGACCTGCAGTCAAAATGTTCCTGGGTCCAGAGCATAAGACTGCCTCCAAGGCCAAGAGACATTACTTTTCACTACAGTTATGTTTGCAAACAGGGTTTTGACTATGCGCTTGAATACTCTAAGAAAAATAATATCGAGTTCGAGTATATAGGCCTCCTGGATGCTGATACAGTTCTCGAAAAGAATTATTTTGGAAAACTTCTGTCTGAACTTAAAAAGGATAATTCTCTAGGAATTGTGAGTGGGGGAATATATTATGATACTGACGGAAAACTTTCCCTGGAAGTAACTGCAAAAAGTCTTCCTCGAGGTACAGGAAGAATCTGGAAGAAAGAGTGTTTCTTTGAAACTGGCGGTTATCAGGTTGAGCCGTCTCCAGATTCAATTTCCAATATAAAGGCTCTCCTGAGAGGCTGGCGGCTCATGCAGTATACTGAGGTAGTCCAGATCCAAAAGCGTAAAACAAGTGCAGCTAATGGTCTCTGGAACGGATATCTCAAAAATGGTTGGATGGCTTATTACCTTGGCAAAAACTCTTTCATGGCCCTCTTAAATGTACTCCATCTTTCCGTGAAGTCTCCCTACTATACAGGCATTGCCTACTGCTGGGGGTATTTTAGCTCGGCAATTAGAAGGGATAAAAAAATTCAGGATCCTGAAGTAAGGGCTTATTACAAAAACCAGGGACCTGGAGGACTGTTATCCAGAATCTCGAAAAACGTTAGCTCAAACTCAAGAGACATAAAGGAGAGAGAGCAGTGAATATTAGCAAACTTCTAGAAGGAGCAGTTCACTTACAGGTGATAATTTGAAGATGCTTTTTCTGGATATGGTAAGACCTCTTTCTCTTGCTGATGGCTCACTTATTCACAGGTACGAGCTTGTTAGTAATCTTGCCAGGCTTGACAATGAGGTCCATATTTTTACTGTAGGTGAGATCTCTTTTTCAAATCTGGCTAACGTTCACAGCCATTATGTCTCTCCTGGAAATTTCCTTTCACTTACTGTTAACTATTTAAAAATCTCTATACGTCTCCTGGGCTCCGAAACTTTTGATGTCCTATATACTCGCAATCCCAATTTTGGCTTTCTTGCTGGATTATTCTGTAAAAGCAGATGCAAAAGAATTGTTTATGAATTAAACGGAATTCCTGAAGACGAAAAGAACCTCCTCAGGGAAAAATCTGAAGAAAATGAGTTTCCGCATGCAGAAAAGAAAAACAATTTCTCAAACCGATATTTTTCCGCACATGCCAGGTTAAAACTGTTTATTCTCAAGAAAGCTCTGGGGTTTTCGGACAGAATCATTGCTGTGACTCCAGGAATAAAATCAAATCTTGAGAAAGGCTATAAGATTCCTGGAGAAAAAATATTTGTGGTTTCTAACGGTGCAAATACTTTTCTGTTCCAGCCACTAGAACAGGAAACATGCAGAAAAGAACTTGGTCTGGACCTTAAAACTCCTTTTGTGTGCTTTGTGGGCAATCTTGCTCCCTGGCAAGGAGTCGAGTATCTGATAAAGGCAGCTTCACATATCCTTTCCGCATTTCCGGAATGCCACTTCTTGATTGTCGGAGATGGTGCCATGAAACACAATCTTATTAAGCTCTCCCGAGAACTTGAAGTTGAGGACAAGTTCATTTTTACGGGCGTAATTGCCTACGATCGCGTGCCTCTATACATTAATGCTAGCGATATCTGTGCCGCTCCTTTTATATTTGCCAGAAACGCAAAAATAGGCCTGTCTCCTTTGAAGTTATATGAGTACATGGCTTGCGGAAAACCTGTAGTTGCAAGCAATATCAGTGGTGTATACGAAGTACTTGAAGCCGGAGGGGGAATTCCTGTCCTTCCAGAGAACCCGAAAGCTCTTGCAGAAGGTATCTTAAAGCTGCTTGAAAATCCCGGTTTAAGAATGGAACTGGGTTCAAAAGGTTTAAGTTATGTTACTGAAAATTACAGCTGGTACAGCGTTGCGAAAAAGGTTAACGAAGTCTGCAAATCAACATTTGAGACCGAGAAATGAAGGCTTAAAATCAGTCTTACGTTTTCCTATAACTCATCACAGAGAATAATTATTTATTTGTACGGGGCTTAAAATGGACGAAATTGAAGTTAGAGAACTAGCACCATCTGAATATAATGAATGGGATTTGCTCGTAGAAAAAGCTCAGCCTGGTACACTCTTCCATACAAGTGAGTGGCTTGGAATTTGCAGGGACGTTCTGGCAAAGGAACTTAGAATTTATGGTTGTTTCAGAAAAGGTGAGCTTGTGGGAGGATGTCCTCTTTTTATTAAAAATATTAAGGGGGCTCTTAGAATCGCGAATTCAACCTGTGATATGACTAGTTACAGCGGGCCTCTTATAAAAGAGAGTGCCAGCTCTAAAGCAAGTAAACAGGTACAGGAAATTCACGATATTCTTAATCCTCTCAGAGAATTTCTTTGTAAGCAGGGATTTGATAGTATTCACCTTACGTTTGCTCCAGGTTTTAAAGACGTAAGACCTTTTACGTGGTACGGATGGGATTCCACTGTACATTATACCCATTATTTGAATCTCAACGAAGATGTAGACAATAATCTTTCAAGAAAGATCCGAAGGGAACTTAAAACTGCAAATGAGGCAGGACTTAAAACCAGGATATGGAATGATCCTGAGACATATTACCATTTGCTCTCAATGGTCTACGAAAAACAGAAATTAGCCCCTCCTCTTCCCAGAGGTTTCTTCGAAAGAGTGTTTAAACTAATTCAGGAAAAAGATATTGGCTATATGTTTGTCACAGAGACTCCTGAGGGCGAAGCTATTGCGGCTCACTTAAATCTGTATGGAAAGAAGTGTAGTATAACCTGGACCTCAGCCTTGAACCCGGACTTTGGTCGGTTGGGTCCGAACGCTCTTCTGTATTATAACGAATTTCTTGACCTGAAATCCCGAAACTTCGAGTACATGAACGTAATGGCAGCAAACATTTCCAGATTTGCGGATTTCATAATGGGCTTTTCTCCTGAGTTAATTCCTTATTACAGTGTGACTCTGGAGAGCAAAAAATACTCAATTGCAAAAACCCTGTATAAAACTACTCACAAAGAAATTTACTGATAAAAATCGAAATTTTAAAGATATAAAATTAGGGAATATCCCCAAATTATTTTTTTATTATTTTTCTAATGGTCTTTACCTGGTTTATTCTGACTGAAATTCTGCTTTTCTTCTATAAACGTGATTTCTTCAGAGATCAACTTTCAGTAAGGTTTTTCTAAAAGGGAATTAAACCCTTTCAGGTTCTATTTTTTATGTTCACAAGAAAGGATGAAAATATTTTCTTGAACGTAGGATCATCATGAAGAGCTATCCCATAATAGATAGGGGTTATGATGATAGCTGCAAGCATAATGAGATAAAAATTCGCAGAGAGTGTTTCTAGTAAAACCAATGGGATTGAGATAACTACTCCAATTGTTGTATATTTAATGAGAATTTCCAGGCTTTCCCTTTTACTAATTCCTACAAGATTAAGTAAGTATGCATTATTCCATAGAGCGAATATAACTCCTGTGAAGCTAAACAAGCAAAGGGAAAACTCAGCACTTTTTGCGTAAACTCCTCCAATGGCAAGTGCTACGAACCTTGAGATTAAAAGAGCCGTGCTGTAAGTAAACCAGACTTTTTGCTTTTCAAACACACTGTAGAGAGTTGAAATGGGTAAGGCAAGGAAAACAAGAAATATAAACGGCACAAGGATCTTTACATAAGTGCCTGCTACATACCAGTTTTTCCCGAAAGCAGATGTAAATATTTCTTCTCCCAGGATCAATAGGAGTATCATAGGGAATATTCCTATTAAAATTAGCTTTTTGTAAACTTCGCTTACAATAGCTTTCATATCGCCACTTGAGTTCCCATTTTTCACCTCACTGATTTTCTGGAAGAAAACCTGCTGTATAGCTGTCCCGATGAGTCCCATGGGCATATTTACTACCTGATTCGCAAGTGAGAAATATCCGACAACGCTTGTGCTGTAAAAGTATGCAAGCAAGAAAGTAGGCACCTGCGGAGAAATTGTGTTTGAAAGTGTAGACCATGAACTAAATAAAGGAAAATTTTTGTATTCAATAGCCACCTCTTTCATTTTTTTTACTGATACTTTCCTGAAGACCTTCAAGTCCTCTCTTACGCCTTTGAGCATAGCCAGATCTGCAAGTCCATATCCGAGAGTATAACCTGCAATTAGACCCAAAGGTGATGCGGTCCAGAAAGGAATTAACTGAAGTAGTTTGGTCGATAAAGCGTTTAACACTCTAGATCCTGCAACAACTCCAAAACGTAGTTTTCTTGAAAGCCAGTAATTCTGCACGAAAAAAAGGCCATTAAAGAATACTATTGCAGGAAGATAGATTAAGTATTTTGAGGATCCCTTAGTATGAAATATATACTCAATAACATGCTCAATGTCTTCTGGAAAGATTATCACTGCTACGGCTACGAGTAAAGATATAAAAGTAACTAAAACTGAAGAAAGGAAAAATACATTTGCAGAATCCTCTTCGGATTTTGGCAACATAATAGCAAACTGGTATGAAAAAGTAGAGAAAATTACCAGTATACCTGATACTGCTACAAAAAGCTGAAAGACTCCCATATCGTCAGGGCTATAAATTCTAGTGACTATTGGTACAAGAAGTATACCCAAAATCTGTGCAGCAACACTTCCTGATACGAGTTTTAATACATTACCAATAAAGTTTGATGACATAATTACTTCCAACTTTAAAACATAAGTCCCAACATATGGGCTTTTTTTCATCTCGCAATAAGTAAACGGAGACTATCATGGTCTCTTAGTTTCTGGTCTTTTTTCTTCCTTTGTATAAGCAAATACCTCTTCGTTATCATATACTCGGGCGTAATCATGTGCTTTGAATCCGTTGAAAAATCCCTCTGGCAATGTCTGGATAATATTTACTCCATAACGTTCAGGGTCATTAATAGAGATAGGTTCTTTAATAGTTGACTTTCTCAGCAAAACAACCGGATTGCCATCAATCTCTCCAGTCTGTATATGCTGAATGTTAAAATATGTTGCGTTACTGGAATCATATCCCCTGTCTCTGTAAAAGAGACAACTATCATATGGAGAGTCCATAAGGATATTTCCGGAGTACTTGGCGGTTACTGTTTTAATAGCTTCTATTTCAATACTTTTGAACTGGTTTCTTACGGTTGTGTCCTTTGCCACAAGTGGGTTGTCTTTATTTATGCCTGGTGTTGTA
The DNA here is from genome assembly GCF_000970305.1 of Methanosarcina barkeri 3. GTDB lineage: Archaea > Halobacteriota > Methanosarcinia > Methanosarcinales > Methanosarcinaceae > Methanosarcina > Methanosarcina barkeri_A. The sequence continues at coordinate 4,359,948 of NZ_CP009517.1, read as the reverse complement.
ACCATTACAAACGAAAATAGAAGAATTATTGTGAACATTATGGGGATCTTTGCTTTTTTTGAGTTAAAAAGACTTACTAATTTCAACATATATGAGGCAGATACCAGTACCAGGAACACTGCTATCAATGGGAACCATCGGCTTGTAAGGAAATTCCTCATCCCCAGTAAAGGGATTCCATAAGCAAGACCATACAGGATTATAACAACTAAGGCAATAGAAAATTTATTGATTTTTTTGACATTTTCGCGAGAAAACCATGCTAATACCCCTCCTATTGCGAAAAAAGGTAGAGCAAGGTAGCTTATATGAAGTAGAAGTGTTTCCAGTGTTTCCTGATTAGATACGGGACCTAGAATAAGTTCAGTACTTGAGTAGCTTGATCCGCTTTGAAGGACATCCATAAGAGGACTGAGAACCATTTCAAGAAACGAAGTATCTGTATTAACATATGTGAACATCCAGTATGTTTGTAAACTAACTATAAAGAAAAGTATATAATTAAAACTATTTGCTTTCGTGAAATAACTCTTATATACACGATTATGCAGATATTTACCTACGCAAATTGAGACTAAAGAAAGAAATACTACAAAAGTTGTCAACTGATGAGTCAGAACCATTAGAATAGTAATTAACAGGACAACTGCTGTATATCTCAAGCTCTGTTTATCGCTAAAGATCGCGTATACAATGAATATAAAGTAGCAAAGAACAAGAGAACCAGGAGTTATATTTGTAATTCCTGCAACGATATTATGATTGTTTAAGTTTATTAGTAAAGTAGCCAGCAACCCCATCTGAACACCCTCAAGTTTCTTTCCTACAAGGTAAACGCCTACTGTACTTAAAACGCTGGCAAATCCTATGGAATAAAATATTGCGTCTTTGATATCGGTTTCGCCTATTATCTGAATTATTGAGATAAAAATATGAAAAAGCGGGTAGTAAAAGTACTTACCGCTCGTTTCAATCGGAGCAACAAACCCGGTATCAGTAACTGCCCGTGCCATACTAGCATGGAAATAAGCATCATAGCCCATTAGACTTGGGAAATTATAAAAAATTCCAACTCTTATAAGAATTGATAGCAGGAATATTTGCAATAGTAAGGAGGTCACTCCGTCTCCTTCTCTAACATAAAGAATCTGGGAGGCGATAACGGCTGCAAGAATACATATCAATATAAAGGAAGATATGGGCCTGTAGTACAGATTCGTGCTATATATAAAAACACATGCCAGAAAAATGAGATAAAACGAGATACCCAGTATACTTTTAAACCTGTTTTCTTGGGAAGAGATTGCGGCCTCACTCTTAAATTTATTTCTAAATACAAAGTAGATCAAACAGGCGGAAAGAACGGTAATTCCAATATCTTCCTGGTTTAGGTTGATGATATAGTACAAGGAAACAATTAATAGCCCTAAACCGAATCCCATTACGCTGAAAATCACATCAAGATTAGTTGTGAATCTCTCAGCGTATCCTTTTGCAGTTTCCATACAACCCCACAACACAATAAACTTTATAGTTTTTCTAATCTAAATTGTGCCAAAGAAACGTAAGTAAGACTCTATAGCACTCAACTTTATCAATGAGCTTTTCCTTAAGCCTCCATGCCTGATTGAAGTCAAGAATCCTTGATCCGAAATATGACAAAGTTCTCCTTCCAGTTCTTCAATGTTGAATGTATGGTCTTCGTTACCCGAACCAAGGGTCCGAAAATAAAAAGTGAATTTTATTCCGTAATTATCTTCCAATTCTATAATTTGCCTGATACTCCATATAAGGCTCCTGACTTTTTTTACTCTTGAAGATGAAAAGGTAGAGGTCCGTAGAAAGTGTCCCTTTTTGAGAGCTTTTAAATTTCTGGATGCAGTATTCAGTGCCCAGAGACATACAAAATTAATGTCATAAGTGAGGCATGCAACAAATTTCTTTCTTTTGGGACATTCGGGATTCATGCCATTTTTTGCTAAAAAGCTCGGGACTTCAGACTCAAAACTATTTTTTTGACCATTAATGTAATAGGAAAAGCTCTCGTATTTCTCTATAAGAACAGGGTCGTACTCTTCTCTTTTAGTAAACAGATCCCACATCTCTTTATTTTGTCTCACTTTTTTGATCAAAGTATCCCCTTAATCATACTTTTTGGATCTCCATCTTTATTAAATATTTGGTTCAGTTACTACTTTTCTTTCTCATTCAGGAATATCTATATGGCTTATCATGTTAACCCGTATCTACTGGAACTTCGAACTCACTTTTTCACAGACTTTATATACTTCAAATAAAAAATGAGAAATGTTGACTTTTTGCTCTAAGAAAGTAACAACAGAATCGGAGAAATACTCCAAGCTTTTTTAATAAACAGAAATATTACAGTTTCATTACATTTTTGATCATTTTACAATGTCTTTTCATTATATAACTAAATATCCTTGGAATGTATGTTTTAGTATAAGATTAAAATTATTTATTCTGTGTTTAATCACTATTATAATATTTTACCTACTTGCCTGTTGATATTTTGAGTCACTAAGTATTTCCTGACCTTGTTACTGATTGTAGCTGTCATCTGGAAAGTCGTTCAGCAAGTTCCGGCTTATCCGAGATTGGAAATTTATAATTTGCAGGTATAACATCAAACTCCTGCTATACTATATGACACTAACCTTCTCAATATACTAGTCAAACTCTTGCTAAACTTATAATATTGCACTAAAAGAGTATGTTAGTGCCTATTTGAACACTTGATCAAGTTGTAAACTTTGCTCTTCCATATTAGATTATTATTCGATTCTTTTTCTTTATTTACTAGTTCTTCAAGCCTCTTTTTCATGAAATAAAGAGATCTTGCCAGTCGATTAGTTTTTTTATTTTATTCATACAGATTTTTTGTAAGAAAATTTTTTCCGTATTTATATTTTTACGGAACTATTTTTCTCAGATGTTAACCTTATATATATCCTAATCTAATAATTTTTAGTATGATAGCCTTTAATATTTTTCCACTTATACAGATAAAGGGGGTTATAGCATATGCGTATGTATAGGGGGGTGGATTGGGTTTGTTTTCAGCCCTTACACTTAGTCTTAATTCTCTAATCTCTGATCCTATGAGCATAGTATCTTCGCCATCTCAGCTTTCTGATAGGTTGATCAGGCATGAATTTACTATTTTAATTCCAGCTCACAACGAGGAAACTTCCATTGGAAGCAAAGTCTTGATTGCGGCAAGTTACGCGGATCGTGTACTTGTTCTTGATGAAGGTTCTACCGATCGAACTATGGAAGTAGCTGCTTTGGGGGGGGCACGAGTTGTTCCTATCTCTGGTGGGGAGGAGGCGTTACTTGATGTTCTCTACAAGGCATCTCTTGATTCTGAACTTGCGGTTCTTATCTATCCGGAATGCATGCAGGATATAGATTTGCTTTCTCATGTCCTTGAGCCTTTAAGACATGGATTTGACCTATCAGTGGGTTCGTGGCCCTGCCGTATTTCTTGTGAGCAAGAAACAGTAATGCTATTTAATGGGAAAAGTACTTTTAAAGAAAAAATAGGTTTCCTTGCAATAACTGCAAACTCATTACAGAAGATCAATTCAGGCAGAGATCACTTAACTTTAAAATCCTTGCTTTCTGCAGCAAAAACTGAAGGTCTTAATGTTAACTATCTTAGTTTTGATGTAGACCCTATATTCAGGAAGCTTGAGAGCACCCGTATAGGAGTTGTCGTGCCTGCTTATAATGAAGAACTACTTATAAGCGAGACCCTAAGCGGTATCCCTGAATATGTGGACCGAATTTATGTGATCGATGACGGTAGTATAGATCGAACAGGTGAAATTGTAAAAAAGTTCGGAGACTCTAGAATCGTTTATCTGCGCCATGAAATAAACAAAGGAGTAGGTGCAGGAATTATTGACGGGTATAAACTTGCCCTAAAAGATGAGATGGACATCATTGCGGTTATGGCCGGAGACAATCAAATGGATCCTGCCCAGCTTCCCAGGTTGATTTTCCCAATCATTGAGGGAAGGGCTGATTATACAAAAGGCAATAGATTACTTACTGACGATTTTATGACCGGGATGAGTAAATGGAGATCTTTTGGAAATCTTCTCCTCAGCTTCATCACAAAAATAGGTAGTGGTTACTGGCAGGTTATGGATCCTCAGAATGGATATACAGCTATTTCCAGGCAGGCCCTCGAGGTTATTGATCTGGATTCAGTTTATCCTTATTATGGTTATTGTAACGATCTGTTGATCAAGCTTAATGCCTTTGGAATGAGAGTAATGGACGTAGTAATGCCTGCTCGGTACGGTAGAGAGAGATCAAAGATTAACTACGGCAAGTTTATTCGCAAAGTAGCTCCCATGATCTTTAGAGGTTTTTTATGGAGGCTGAGGGTCAAATATACAGTACTGGATTTCCACCCACTTGTACTATTTTATTTCCTTGGAATGGTTGCCTTGCCTGCTGGTGTTCTTTTAGGACTGTGGGGCTTTTTGCAGATTTTGTTACAAAATTTTCTTCCTTCCTACTACCCTCTGCTTTGTTTCCTCGTACTGGGTACGGGTCTTCAGATGCTTCTTTTCGGAATGCTTTTCGATATGCAGGTCGAGAAGAAAAGGAATGAAAGAGTAGGACTTGCTCGTTAAGACTTGGAAGATTATTCTTCCATATTTTTATTTTGAATTTTTTATTTTAAATTCATATCTTTTTATCCGTTACTCTTTGAATCCATTTTTAACTTCTAGTTTTTTATTCTAACTTTTCTATTTACTATTCCTTTACTCAGTCTAGGTAACCCCTCAGAGCAAGAGTTATAAAATAAGAATAATAGAATATTACTATACGGTCTATAGTCCGTAAGTTTGCAAGGATAGAAGCAAAGTCAGTTTTTCCTTATAAGTTTGTGTTAAATTAGGCAGAAGAGCTCTAACAGCGATACATCTCGGATATACAAGAACCCTCAATTGAGGTCTATAAGCCTAAACACTAAATATAATCCGGTTTAATTTCCAAATGTCAGAATTTTTTCAGGAATTATTAATCAGAAGCAATCAAGGGTAAAGCAGTTTTAAGGTTATCAACTTTCTCATATTGTATCGAAAGGCTCAAAAAGAATCTTTTCAAGGTTCTTATAAACTCCGAAAAAACTCTTTTAAAACTCGTCGCAAAGCCTTCTTCCTGTTCGGTCTGGACTACACTTTCGTTTATTTCATAAGACATCTGTGGTCCAGCACACATAGCTTCATTCCAGGGAAAATCCTTATCCAAAGACCCATTGGTGTTCAACTTTGCAGCAAGTTCGGAGTCAGCTTTAACGTCTGAGGTGGAACTTGCATCCATATAATTTCCACCGACGTTGCCTGAAAGGCAGTTGTTTTCCAGGATAAAGGAATGTGTATTTTTTAGCTGGTTGTATATAGCATATCCTTCACCAGCTGCACGACTAGACTGTGTGTTAATTATTATATTATTTCTCACGACGGTTGTGTAGCCTGAACCTGGAGCTGAAAACTCGTCATTAACCTGTTTATGGGCAATAGCAGCACCATAGCATCCGTCGAATTTATTATTTTCTATCACTGTATTTTGGAAACCATTGAGCACTATGCCTCCTGCCCAGCTCGCGCCTTTACTAGTTCCGGTTTTATAAAATTTGTTATGATAAATTAATATATCTTTTGCAGAGTCTTTTGAATATTTTGGCCCATAACCTGTAATCCATATACCTGCTGCGTTCGTCTTATATAGCAGGTTATTGTAGATTTCAATATCATTCATTGTAGTTGACTGGCCAATTTTCTGGATTTCAATCCCTGCTCCACCTTCTCCTTTTGAGTCAATCTTATTGTTATAGAATTTTACATGGTTTGTGTTGTAAATTCTCAAACCACTATTTGTTCTACACGTTATTTCATTATTCCAGGCCTCTATATTCGAAGAATAGATGACGTAGAGAACATCATGCCCTAACTTATATGCCCTATTATTGTAAAACTTAATACCTGAACATTTTACGACTTTAAGTCCATCTCCGTGACTGTCATGCATATACATACTGTGAACCTGTATGTTCTCGCAGTTAAGGAAATAGATCAAATTGTGATAACCTTTCCCTCTACTTTTTCCATTATTTTTGTCATGATTTCCGTCAATCTCAAATCCCTTTATATTAATATCATGATTTCCGGCACTATCCATTTGCGTAATCATAGGTTTTTCTAGAGGCCAATCCGCTTTATCTTCAAGCTTAATTACAGCTGTTGAATCTCCTTCTAGAATAGTTTCATTTCCAATGTAGATACTGTCCGAAATGACGTAGGTATTGGGGCCTTCCAGATGGACGGTTGTGAATTTTGGATTTTCTGCAACATATGCAAGAGCTTTGTTTATCTCTATCTGGTCGTCACTTCCATCACAGTTAAAATTTCCACTTCCATTAGTAGCAACATAAATTGTTGTATTGGATGGCTTTGATAAGATGAAGATTATACTCGCGATTAGAGCTATAAAAATTATACAAAGAAACAGTAACTTTTTTCGGTTTCCCCACTTATACATTAGCCTTTTTCCACTCATTTCAAATCCCCAATACATTGAACTATAATCTTCAAGATTAAAAAAAGTTATCTTTTCAGGGCTACATAAATCCCTTTGAAAATATTTATATTCTTCCAGACACTCAAATTTCATGGATATAATTCAAGGGTTTTAATTTTAGAACGGTTTTTAAACATTAAATATTAATTTAAACCACTCACGGAAAATCCGGATTTTTAAGTTTATTTAGTTCTAAGTTATTGAATTTAAAAATCGCCAGGTAATTTCATCTGTGTTGAAGTAAAACTAGCTATATAAGTAGTTCTTATAAAACGCACTCTTACTCTAAAAAGAACTTTCATGTCAAATAAGCTAACAATTTATATAACATGTTAGAGCAAAATAAAAAATATTTTCAGAATAACTTGAAAGTTTTTCCATTCTATCTTCCACTTGGTTTGATAATTAAATAAATATTGTCCTGCCTACATTTTTGATATGAAATAGTTAAAGCTTATTAAAAAAGATTTTTGAGTGAATATCATCAATTAATAAATTTTTACAGTTGGTTTATTCTTAGATGTAAGGGAGTTAGGTCTATTAATGTGTTCTTAGCTGTTTCTACAATCCTGCAAAATAGTAACACTTGTTCCGGTTTCAACTTTTACCGTCTCCTAAGTACCAATATTACATTGTAGCTTACTCTGTAGGACTCTGACATGACCAGGAAATACTAAAAAAGAAACATCCTTCATTTTCAAGTAATTAATTAGGATATATAAGATATTTCGTATTAAATTTCATGATTTTTCGAGGCCCTAAAATAAACAGTCTGTTTATTGATTCTTCATTTATATCTATCTGTACCTTTGAATTAATAATTATATTTACAATGTTAAGTTCAAAAATTTCTTTCAAGATTATCCTTTACTTTTTATTTTAATCGATTCATCAAAAAATTTTTTATACTCTTATCTCCCTTTTCTAAATATCAAATTTTTTCTAAAGTGGAACTCTCATTTATTCCCATTCGCATGTAGTTTCACTATAAAGTCAGAAATTTGTTATGTAATTGTAAGCGCATTTGGTCGCGTGGCGGGGTCTCATGAGGGGGAGTTTTTCAGTTACAGTGGATATTGAAGATTGGTATCATATTCCTTCAGTCTGCAGTTCTCCTTATGCGGTTTATAGGACTGTTAATGAGTTTTTTGAAAAATGGGAGGGCAGGTACGATTACCTGACTGAACCTACAAAAAGGTCACTGGATATTCTCGATGAGTTCAATATAACTGCTACTTTCTTTGTAGTCGCGGATATTGTCGAACACTATCCAGGACTAGTCGAGTCAATTGCGGAAAGAGGGCATGAAATTGCATGTCATGGTCTGCATCATGCCTGTAAAATTGATCCTGAGACAAAGGAGCCATTAATGAGTAATGAAGAGTTTGAACAGAAAACATTGCTTGCAAAAAGAATTCTTGAAAAAGTCGGTGGAGAGAAGGTAGTAGGCTACAGGGCACCAAATGCCTTTGTAGGTGGTTGGATGCTAGATTCACTTGAAAACATCGGATTCAAATATGATTCTTCAGTTTCCGTGAATTCTCTTTATAATAAAACAGATTCATCCCTTAAGACAGTCTCATCTTTTCCTTACTACCCTATAGAGAACGGGCTTGAGGTAGGTGATGATAGAAACTTTATTGAATTTCCCTGGGCATATTATCAAAATGTACTTAAAATTCCTGCATCAGGCGGCCCAATACTTCGCTTTCTTGGAGCTCCTCTGGTATTAAACGGGCTTATCCAGAGTTTGAAAAGAGGACATACTATTTTTTATTTTCATCCAATTGATATTTCCTGTACTAAATTTCCTTCGGTAGGTAATAACAGGCCATTTTACTGGTGCATGAAAGGAAAGCCTGTAGAACATAGAATTAGCCACATTCTAAAATCCATGAGTGATGTTAAAAAAGTGTGCCTAAGAGATTACCAAGAAAATGAACTTTAAAATTTACTTCTATATCATAATCAAAAGTTTTGGCAACCTATAATTTCAAACCCCATTATTTCGTGTTTAATTTCTTCAATTAGTGAGAAGTGATATAATAATTTTAATATTTACTTCTTGAAGGCTAATATTTAAGGATTACTTCAAACCGGTTTATTTATAATCTAATTGTATGATTATATAGCATAATCCTTCCTAAATTTCCTAGTTTATTTATTTTCCATGAAAATAATCTAGTTACTTCGATCTTAAATGCATAGTTTCTTATGGAGGACTGATTTAGGGCATGTAAATGTTGGCAGGAATAACAAATAAATCTAATAAATGATGTTCATTCCGTAAGGCCAAAACTGAATATAGTATTCGCAGGATGTGTACTCAGGAAAGATATACGTAAATATACTGTAAATATATGTACTCAGGAAGGATATGCGTAAATATATTGAAAATGTGTGTATTCAGGAAGAATATATGTAAATATATTGCAAATTGCTATGACAGAAATACTAAGGTTTCTGGAAAGAAGTATAGTACGCGAAAGCCTTTAATTGTTGAATAATTTTAACTCATCAAAACATTAATTAGGTTAAGGCAGTATATCAAACTGCGCTTAAGGCACAACCATTAATTATTTGTTGGGCCGATTGAATATATGAAGAATACGATAAGAGGAGAAACAAACGAAATCTTAAGAACGAAAGTTTTTGATCCTGTGTGCTACCTGCAAAAACTCTTTAAGAGTAAAACCAAGTTTTCAGGGATATCATATTTAGGTGCGAAAACTGGACTCTGTAATTTTCAAAAAGGACGGGGGACACATTGTCTAAAACCACTAATAACATATTAAACCTTATAACATCAATCTCTCTATTACTACTAGTTTACAGTCTTTTTATTCTCAAGGGAATTCAGCCTGAAGGGTATACAGTCGATATCTATGAACAGCTTCCTTTTCACTTTTATCTTACTCTACTTCTTTGCTACATTTCAGCCTGTGTTCTACTACTCGCATATAGAAAAATGAGTGCAGTTCTTATACTGTTTCTTGTTCATACTATAGTACTGATAACTCCTCACATGCTTGGCTATGTTTCAATAGGTAGAGGAGATGCATTTTCGTATCTCGGGCTTGCAGGACAGGGTTGTAAACTCTCGGGCTTTTCCAATCTTTCTCCCACAGGTCCTCTGTTCGTTTCAGCCCTGGCTCAGGTTTCAGGCCTGGAAACATCGGCACTTTCGTACTTCTTGCCAGTATTTTTTTCAATAATATTTATTACTGGCATGTTTCTGTTCTATCGGCTTTTCATGAGCAGAGAAAAATTAGTTTTAACAGCTTTTCTCTCCTCTCTTATTCCATATTTTGGCCATTTTCAGACCTCAGCGATTCCTTATTATCTTTGCTTTTGCCTGATCCCTCTATACCTTCTTGTGTTAAGAAGTGCAATTTCGGACAAAAACAGGGCAATGGCTGTTTGCCTTCTTTTCATGATACCTTTAATTCCTTTAGCTCATCCTTTTATTTTTGCATATCTTGCCTGTTTCTCCCTGTTCCTGGCTTTCTCGAGCAAAATACTAAAGCCCGGATTTCTCCATGAAACTCTAAGTCTCAATTCTTTCTTCTCTAATGCCTCCCACCCTGCAGGAAGAAAAATGCCCATGTTTGTCTTCCTGTCAATTACCTCGATAGGCTTCCTGATTTGTGCGAAATATATTCTTCAGTTCTTTAATATATCTAGTTCAAACCTTATCCTGCGCGCTAAAATGCTAGTCAATGTAGGCTTTTCCACGTTTCCGTCAACTGAAAACGGATTTTTTGAATTTGTGCATCTCTTGAATCTCTACTATGGCAAATACTACATTCCTTTGATTTTCATCCTGATTAATTCCGTAATTGTATGGCAGAATCGTAAAAGATTTTGTCACCATTTTGTTCGTAGATACCCCCGTTTCCTGGTTCTCTATATAGTAACCTTTTTCCTGGAATTTGCTTTCCTTTTAAACCCCTTCATTTCTTATCCTCTAGATAAGTTTGAAAATTTAAGCTTCATTATTTTTGCCCAGATTCCTTTATTAGGGTATTCTCTTTACGTTATTTTCCTTAGGAAAGGATATACTCTTGGCCTTGGCTCTGCGGTGCTGATCCTTTGTCTTCTCTGGACACTGGGATTCTTCACCTGCTTCAGTTCTCCGTATACAGGTGGAGTTTCTGAAGCAATTTCGGAAAATGAGGCAGGTGGGATTCAGTGGTTATCCGGCGTGAGTGAAAATTATCCATATATTATGTCTTGCACAGATAAGGATGGAATAATCACTCAGTCTGGAATCATAAGCCCTGCTGGACTTGCTAAGGTTTCCCAAAATCCTCTTTATGCCTCTAAAAATGATTCTAAAGAAGGAACATATGTAGAAAAAGCAGCAGAAAAAGAGCCTTTCTATATTGTAGGAACCACTTTTGCTGAGGCTGCTAGGGCGCAGAAATCCAATGAAACCTCAGTTTCTAAGGGAGAAAACTCCCTCAAGGCCCAAGCTGTTTGTCCTGCTCATAAGATCTATGATTCCCTTAACATAGAAATTTATGAACATATCCCGTGAACCCTATCAGTTTTGTCTGGAGGTCAGGTCTCTTAAGAAGGTAACTTCCAGTTTTTCAAGATTTGAATTATCTTTAGAGGTTTGAATTTTTCTCCTTTTATCGATTACGAATTATCTTTCTCTTTTCGCTAATGTATTTACCAGTAAGAAGGACAATTATAATCATTCCGACGATCTCTGAAATAAAAACGTCTGTAAATCCGAGGTCGTACGATCTGCTAAGAATTATCATAAGATACTCAATAAAACTTGCTGAAATGGTGTCTTTAGGAAATTCCCAACCCAGAAATGGCCAGAAAAATACTTCAGGGCTATTCCATATCTGATCTTCAAAAATGTGGCAAAAAGATGCTCCTGCAATAATCAGGAGTTCAGATTTACCCTTGTTATATAAATAATACCCTGTTAGGCCCAGCAAAAGGCTAAAAAGTAGAGTATGGGCAAAAATTCTCCCGCTTCCTATTGTTTCAGCAAGAATTATCCTGCCAAGAGGTTTGTCGATAAAATCTGGCAGGAGCGCTCCGAATGCAATCCATGGAACCATTACCCAGAAGTTATTTTTTGAAAATACGCGGCTCAGGAGATAAAAGATCCCCAGAGTAATCCCAACATGTCCGAAAATAAACATCAGACCAAAAATAGTTATTTATTTATAATTCTTTTTCGGCAGGCCTGCCTGATGACCTGCCGGCATAAAATTTTAGTCGAGATCAAAAAGAGTTTTTTAAACCTGGCATTCAGCCACAAGCTTTTCTACCAGTTCCTGACGGATCGCAGTTGTTCTATCCCCTCCACAGACCATGCCTCGGACTCCGATGATATCCGGTCCGATTCTCTCAAGCACTGGAAGATCTTCAAACTTCAGGGAACCTGCAATCGCGTTTTCAAGTCCGCATCCATGGGCAAGATCCGTGAATTTTTTAAGTTCTTTCTCATCCATGAATTCGAAGGTGGATTTCCCATCCTTAATTGCCGTGTCAACCATCACCACATCTGCCCCAGCTTTTGCGGCGATTGAGGGAAGCAGTAATGGAGAAATTGAATTGATACGCTTGTAGTCCGAATACCCTGAGGCAACAACTTTCTTTGTTGAGTCATAGTCCTTTACAGCCTGTGTTATTTTTGTGATAAGTTCAAAGGCCTGGTCTTCAGTCTGGATATCGTAAAGGCCAACTTTAATATAATCCGCTCCTGCAACGGCTGCTCCGAATGCTGCGAGGGAAGCCGTTCCTGGTTTATAGTTAAAATCTCCTATGGTTGCGCTTATCGGCTGCCTGCCTTTTACAGCTTCTTTTACGTCCCTTATTACCCATGGGAAATTCGCACCAAGGGAACCTTCTTTCGGGTTCTTGACGTCTACAATGTCTGCGCCGCCTCTGGAAGCAATTATTGCTTCCTCTTTATTGATTGGACTTATAAGCAATTTCATAAAAATCCTCTAATTGAACATTGAATTGAAATCTTACTATGAATATTATTCTTTTTATACAATATTCTTTATTTTATATTCTTTTATAGGATGATGTAGCTATTGAATAAGTATGTTCCGCGTAATTTTTGTGATGGATATATTTAACCGTAGCGTAGTCCTTGCAAAGGGCGGTGTCAGGGAAAAATATCGTCCGGTTTCAGATACAAGTACTGTATGTAGCAGTTCGGATCCTGTTGAAATAGTGGAACTCCTGCATCCAAAGGAAGTCTATATTGCCGACCTTAATGTGCTTCAGGGCAAAGAGTCTCTCGAAACGAATGTAGAAGTGATTCGTGAAGTAAGCTTAAAGGCAGACACAATGCTTGATTTCGGAATATCGTCTTCAAAGGACGCGGACAAATCTCTTTCTATTGCAGGAACTGCCGTTATAGGCACAGAGACTGGTACACTTTCGGCAATAAAGGACATAGCATATGGAAACTCCGGAAGGATTAGTGTTAGCATTGATATAAAGCATGGTAAGGTCATGAAAAATGATCCTGAACTTCCGGAGTCTCCTTTTGAAATAGTAAAACTGTTAAATGATTTACCCTTAAAAGACCTTATTTTCCTTGACCTTGATAGGGTTGGAACAGCCTCAGGCTTTGACCCTGAATTCCTTCGAAAACTGGTTGAATGTTCCAGGCACAATGTGCTGCTTGCCGGGGGTGTCAAGGACATGGAGGATCTCTTCACTCTTGATAAGCTCGGAATAAAAGGAGCTCTGGTCGCAACTGCCATTCACTCCGGTATGGTTCCTCCAGCCGTGCTGAGTTCAGGGTTTAAATCTAATGACGAAAAATAACATTGATGATTAAAAACAAAATCTATAACTCAAAGTAAAATCAGGCAGTAAAATGAAATTGAATGATAAAAATAACTATTAACCTGAGAATCACTTTTATTTCAGTTCTATATGCCTTGTATATAATCTAGTACTTTAGTATTAAGAAAGAGTATAGATTCCATTTAAAATCACGAAATTATGAGGTTTGCATATGGTAAAGAAGGATATATCTGAAGAGAATATCGAAGAAAGCACTGAGGAGACAAGCGGGGATGGATATGTGGAGATTAAGATGGGAGGAGGCTGGTACATGACAATCTCCCTAGCACACAGTGACCGCTTCGAGAAAGAGTATGTCGAACTTGCAAAGGAGCGGGGAGGCGTAAAGAGATCCAGGTTTAACCTTAATCCCACTCATGTCAGGATGTTAGGAGAAGCCCTGATCAAGTTTGCTGATGATAATGGTCTCTAAAGAATTTTGCTGACGATAATGGTCTTTAAAGAATTTTGCTGGTAATAATAGTCTTTAAAGGACATTTCTTTTGAATGAAATTTTCCGGTTCAATCCTTACGTCTGGTCAGTTCCTGTTCAGGAACTCCAGTAATTTTTTTGCAACTTCCTTTTCTACATGTTCAGGAAAACAGGAAGCATCGATTATAACAAAGCGTTCTGGATCGTCTGCTGCAAGTTTGAGGAAAATCTCTCTGACTCCTCGCAAAAATTCTAATTTCTCGAACTTGCTTTGTTCTCCTCTCTTCCCACAGCGTTCAATTGAGATTTCGGGCCTGATATCTAAGAGAAAGGTTAAATCTGGAATAACAGTCCAGCCTCGGTGTAGATCCTTTATCCATTCAAGAGGGTTTTCCAGGCGAGTTTTCAAGGTTATGCCCTGGTAAGCATATCGACTGTCGGAATAACGGTCAGAAATTACTATCTTTCCATTTTCAAGTGCAGGCTTTATAAGTTTTGCTAGATGTTCGGCATGGTCAGCTGTAAAAAGGAAGAGTTCGGCCAGCTGGTCAGTATCTGACTGGATAGCTTTTTCCACGGCATTTCCAGTCAGAGTGCCTCTTGTTGGTTCCCTGGTAAAAACTGGTTTAAAGGCTTTAATTTCAGGGTCCTTCTGAAGTTTTTCTACAACTGTGCTTTTGCCTGAGCCGTCAATGCCCTCAAATGTGATCAGTTTTCCTCTCATAATTATCGTCTTTTTCTTTAGAGGTTTCTAGTGAAACGCGTTATCTGTATTTATATTCTAAGGTTTTCCGAGTTCGTGATAAGGTCCCAATTCCATGTATAGATGGCGAGTCGTGACCGAATTCCAGACAAAATAAGCATCTATTTATGCAATATTAAAAAATAACTTAGAATAGTATGACTGTAATAGGAGTAATTACCCGGGGCAAGTACGGGCACCGTCTTATTGAGACTGTCAGGGAACACAGTGATTTTTCAATCGTAACTGCTGATCTTCCTGAGTTCGTGCCTGTATTCATCGAAGAGCCTGATGAATTTCTGGAAACTCTTAACTTCAACAAACATGTTTTCTCTGCCGAAATTATAATTACTTATTCTCTGCATCCGGATTTGACATCCGCAATTGCAAAGCTTGCGGCAGAAGCCGGTGTTCGTTCTCTTATAGTACCGGGTGGGCCATCCAGAGCTTCAGTTCCCGAACTTAAAAAAATATCTGAAGTTTCAGGTATGGATATCGAGGTAGATGAGATCTGCTGTAGTCTTGAACCCAATGCTTTCAACAGACCGTTTACGGAACTCTTTGGGTCTCCGATCTTAAAGGTAAAAACAAAAGATGGAAAAATTACCGATGTCAAGGTAATAAAAGGTGCTCCATGTGGTAGTACCTGGTATATGGCAAAGGAAATAGTTGGACTGGAGATAAAAGACGCACCTCCAAAAGCCGGGCTGTTGATCCAGCATTACCCCTGTCGGGCGACGCGCGGAGATATTGGGGGAATCCATGAGTCAGGAGAACTGCATAAACAAGCATTTATAAAAGCCCTTGAAAATGAGGAGTGATTATATATTCTTTGAAAAAAGATATTCTAAATATGGCCGGAAAGTCGGGTCCAGCTTTTCACTTCTGAGAAGCTCTTCCTTTATGTCCTTCCCTTGTGCCCTTCCCGGTCTGTAATTACGGGGGTGAAAAAATTACTACCCTAACAATCTCAGAAGATTCAGGGTCTGAAGACCTTGAGACACTAGCAGTTGCAGTACACTCGGTAATCGGACTTCCTACAACCATTCGCAGTCTCAAGCGAAAAGGACTTCGTCTGGAAAAAGGTCAAATCCTTGACAGGGACTATACTGGGCCTGTACTCGAAGAAGTATTGAAAACAAACAAAATTGTCCACAAAGTTCCTACAGAAGGCGTGTATAGAGGAAAACATGTGGTTGTTGCTCCTATTCACTCGAAAGACGGGGAAATTGTTGCAGCTCTTGGAGTTGTGGACATACTGGCTACTATAGATCTCCAATCTGTTTTTCAGGAATATACATCGGTACTCGAAGAAGTTGAAGATGCTAAGAAGTAAACCATAGCTAAGCTAAAGAGTTAGCAGTCTCCGGAATAATTCTACCGTCTAATAGCGGCAAATCATGCAGGTCCTACTCACCGTACCGCAGGTGATAAAATTGAACATGAAGGATTACTGACATTTGGATAATATATTGGAATATTACCTGACATTTGAATAATATATTGGAATATTACCGACATTTGGATAATATAGAGTATTATCTGACATTTGGATAATATAGAGTATTACCTGATATTTGGATAATATAGAGTATTACCTGATATTTGGATAATATAAAATATTACCAACACTCCATAATTGAAAAAAATGGATATTGGAGGATTAGTTCCCTCTTATTTTTTCGGGGGAATTACTCTTTCCTCCATTTAAGCTTCCGGTTCAAACCTTAAGGTTTTCCGGCCTTACTCTGGCTTCTGGTATAGTTTTACTTTCTTCAAAAGAGTGCCGTTCTTTGCATGGGGCTGCCTGAACACGGTATCATTAGATTTTTCAATCTCTCTCGCCTGTG
Source organism: Methanosarcina barkeri 3 (assembly GCF_000970305.1). GTDB lineage: Archaea > Halobacteriota > Methanosarcinia > Methanosarcinales > Methanosarcinaceae > Methanosarcina > Methanosarcina barkeri_A. The sequence continues at coordinate 4,343,465 of NZ_CP009517.1, read as the reverse complement.
TTGCAAGCTGTGCAGCGGCTCCCATTATTTCGTGCCCGGCTGCAGCTGTCAGGCACACCTGATCGATTTCTTTCAACATGAAACATGCGGGGAAGTTAACCTGTGCTACTTTTTCAGCCATGTGAAGGGCAGCAAGAGCTTTTGCTTTTGCATAAGGGTTTGCGAAGCCTGCATGCTCAACGCACTTTTCAGGTTTTGCAAATATGTGTGGAAGCTCCAGGTCTTTTCCTGATTTTCCGGCAGCAACCTGGTCTGTTACTTTGTCCAGTTCTTCCTGGATGAGTCTCACAACACCACAAACGGATAATACTTTCATTGCGTCGGAATTGAAGGATGCCATCTCTACAGGGTCAAGAAACTCTCTCTTGGCTCCGATAAGAGGATCTACTGGGAGGATGATGTATCCAAAACCGTCCTTCTCAAGAGTCTCTCTGGCTTCTTTCTTTGTTGGACCATCTGAGACCACAATGCAGGGAACGTCCTTCCATATCTCACGAGCTGCAGTGGGACCCGGGGCTGCTGCGTTAGGGCTAATAATTATCACAAAATCTGCATTCCATTGTTTAAAACTTTCAGAAGCTGCAGCTTCGGCAGGGCTCATCTTGGCACCTGTACCAAATACGCGTACAGTAATTCCTTCTCTTGCTGCAATTTCGTCCTGAATCAAATTGATAACCTGGCTCATTCCCAGGTTGCCCATTTTTATAAAACCTATGTTGACCATTTTTCTCAATATCCTGTGTTAACCAATTTCTTCAATAATGGAATTCCTAATGGGTTTATAATCCTTTTGGCAGGTTATATCCTTGTCAACTTTATTTTATAAATATATATTGAATATATAATTATTATTCAATATCTTTCTCTGCCCCTCCGAAAAGCTTAAAAAGGATGTGATTTATTTCACTCAAAAACGTTGACATCAATGTGTTGTTTTGTGGTATTGTTTCACAGAACCCGTATTATAATTTGAAAACTTTATCCGTTGGTGGGCTTTTAATGTCAGGGCAAATGTATTATATTAAATTGCAGGGGTACCCCTGAAGAAGGTACACCAGGCAGCATGCCCTTTTTCGGGAAATTATCCCGCTATATCTAATAGTTATTCAGGTCCAGGTTTTGATTGAGTGAACTGTCCTATGCATAATTTTACTGGAAACAAAATGATTGTTTTTGATATGGATAGCACCCTTATAGACGCTGAGACTATCGATGAGCTCGCCAGGGCTGCAGGTGTTGTAAGCAAAGTAGAGGAGATTACGAAGAAAGCGATGTATGGAGATCTTGATTTTGAGCAAGCGCTTATTGAAAGGGTCAGACTTCTAGAGGGCCTTTCCATCGAAACTGCCCTTAGTGCGGTAAACAAGATAGATCTAATGCCGGGAGCGGTAGAACTTATCCTCTATGTTAAAAGTAGGGGCTATAAAACTGCGATGATTTCCGGTGGATTTACTATCTGCGCCGATACAATAGGCAAAATGCTTGGCATTGATTTCATTGTTTCCAACGAACTGCTTGTGGAAGACGGCTGCCTTACAGGCAAAGTTGTCGGCCCAATAACACAGAGCGACTCCAAAGCAAAGGTGTTCGAAGAACTCACCCGACTAAATGGGGTTCGGCCAGAGCAATGTGTAGTTGTCGGGGACGGCGCAAACGACGCCTGTGTCTTTGAGAGAGCAGGTTTTGCCATAGCTTTCAATCCCAAGCCCATCCTGAGGGAATATGCGGACGTGGTCATAATAAAAAAGGATCTTAAAGCCGTTATCCCTGTTCTTGAATCTCTTTCTTATCAATGTTGTAATCAGGCACAGCATGTCGACATCGAACAATAGAGCTACTAAAATGCCAGCTTTTTTGCTGGATCGGGAGGCACAATAAGAGATGCTAAAGGAACTGCAGAAAAAAAGATCAGATTTGAAAGACATTTCTGAGGAAGCCAAGGAAAAAAGGAATTCTTTAAACGCAGAGGCCAGTGTACTCGCTGCAAAGCGTAACGACCTGAACAAGAAGACAAAAGACCTTATTAATGAAGCCCAGGAACTAAAAGTCCTCAGGGATGAAATTAATGAAAAGGTCAGCGAATACAAGAATAAGCGCGATGACACTAATGCTAAGGCAAACGAGCTTTTCTCAAAGGCTGACTCCATCAGGAAGCAGAGCAATATGGGTGGCCCTTCGATCAAAGCTCTGAGAAAAGATATTGATCGCCTTGAATTTGCCCAGCAGACTGAAGTCCTGAGTACAAGCAAGGAAAGGGAACTCGTTGGGAAGATCACTCAGCTCCAAAAGCAGTATCATGTCAAAAAAGTCCAGCTCGAGAGCAACTCCGAACTAAAGGATCTCCTGGACGAAGCCCAGAAAATCCGAGATGAAGCTTCAGAATTCCATACTGAACTGGCCGAGTACGCCAGACAGGCTCAGGAATATCATGAAAAGATGATTGCAGCTTTCAAAGAGGCTGACAAAACCAGGGCAGAGTCTGACGTTGCCCACAGAGAGTTTGTAAAAGCCCAGGAAGCAGCTGACGAACAGCATAAGGCTTTCATCAATGCCCAGAAGGAAATCCGGGACCTTGACAAAGAAATCTTCAAGCTCAAGAAGAAAGACAAAGAAGGGAAATCCCGCGTTGTCAAGTCCGAACTTCAGAAGGATGCTAAATCCATCTTCGAAAAGTTCAAGGGCGGAGCAAAACTCACTACCGAAGACCTTATGACTCTTCAGAGGTCCGGTTTAGTCTGATTTGTCTCATAAACAATTAGCTGAAAAGTTTTAATTTCCGTTGCAGGTATATTTACCTGCATCCCTATTTTTTGGGTTCATTCCATCCTGTATTGTTGTACATTTTGTTTTTGTTTGACTAGCTGTTCTGTACTTTGCTATTATATTCTAGACTATATTCCAGACAGCTCAAGCTATGTTAGCTATCACTTTGTTAGTTTAAGAAAGGAATTCTAATAGCAGAACTATAACTTTCTTCACACTTTATTCCGAAACTTTCAATAGTCGCCCTCAATTTATTCTGAAAGCTTCAGGTACTTCTCCCTGAATTCGGGGTTTCTCATAAGGCAGCACTTTGCATTATATGCAGGATCTTCCCGTATCTTTTTCCAGACATCCTTTATCCTGTCTCTATGGACGTTTCCATAAGGAATCGGGATACAGGCACAGGGTAGAATATCTCCTTCCGGAGTTATATGGAGCCACTTCCGGCCTGCCATGCAGCCTGTTGTCTTCATGACCTGAGGGATAGGAAATATTCTTGGGCCTTCTTTCTCCCTGGCTCCGGACACGAAATTCTCAAATTTTCTCATGTCTTTTGGGGTCATGATTTCAGATGCATGGTCCATCCACCTGCCCGTAGGGACTATTTCGTAGAAGGAGAGTTCATGGACTCCAAGTTCCGATGAAAGAGCATATAGTTCTTCAAGCTCGTTCACATTGTCCCTGGAAAGTACCACATATATATTCACAAGCAGTCCTGCCTTAATTCCGTTTTTGACAGCTTCAACCGCGCTTTTAAAAACTCCTTTTCTACCCCTTACATGATCGTGCTTATCTTCATACGCACTATCGAAACTTACTGTTAGAGAATAAAGGCCAGATTCTTTCAGGTTGCTGGCTCGTTCTTCAGTCAACCCTACTCCTGAGGTGAACATACCTGTAATCGCTTTTTCAGGGTTTACGTACCTTATCAATTCTTCCAGGTCAGGGTAGGTCAGGGGCTCGCCTCCGTCAAAGATCAAGAAGGTTGTACCCATTTCGAGCACCTGGTCGATTGTAGATTTTACGATTTCGGGAGTAAGCTTTTTCCGGTTTTTCGTGTCAGGTAGAGCGCAGTGAATACAGTTATTAGGGCATTCTTCAGTAACAGAAATAGTTACCTGGTCCGGAATCATTTTTCCCAGTATAGAAAATACCTGGCTTTTTACCAGGCGGTCAAAACCCTTGCTTGGCACCGGGGGCATCCAGGTCGAGCATATGAGCCGGTCGGCTTCGACTTTTGCAGGCTTTTCACCTTCAAAGATTGAGAGGTTTTTCTCAAGAGTTTTTCTAATAAGGATAGATGCAGCCCCGCTGGTTTTCATCCTCATGCGTCCGTCTTCGATCTCAGTATAAACTCTAAAAAGAGGGCTTTTATAGAAATCGTATTGCATATTGTTCCTGTACCTGGCATTTGATAATGTCCATATTTCGTTCTCTTTTGCTATTATTAAATTTCAGTTTATCTATTCCTGAGGAACGCCCTGCACTTTAAGATTGCAGAGGGTTTTTTCTTCAGCATGAACGCAAAAACCTGCATAGACTGCTCAACTGAACTTCCATGAATGAATGAGAGGTCTTCCTTCTCAAAGACCTTAGTCATCTCATCAATTTCTCTATCCGTCATTTTTCTGAGAGTCTCAAGCCCTATTCGACCCAGGTAGTGTTCGGCCAGAAACTCTTTTCTCCAGCTCTTTTGGTATGCTAAGAGAGAGGATTTTGAGACATCTCTTTTACTTATGGCATTTGCAGCGACATCTCCGCATATCTGGCCTGCCCTCATTGCATAGCCTATTCCCGACTGACCTGCAGCCCCGCCAACAACCATTATCCCATCTGCTATGTACTCCTTTGGAAGGGTCACTATAGGGTCTCCTCCGGAAAGTTTTCTTACAACTTCAAGTTCTTCGAGCCCTTTAAGCTTTTTGAAATTTTCAACCCAGGCGTTAAGGTAAGGCGTTGCGTCGGTTCCACACCTGCGTACATAAGCTCCGATTGCGGCATTGTCGCCTCCTCTTGGAGAATATGTAGTTTTCCAGCCTGGAGCATGATTTCCTATATAATACTCAAACATCTTTGGTTTACCGAGTCCTGGACTTCTGATATCCAGTTCAATTCCCCAGGCAATATCTTCAGGATGCTTCATTGTCTTCAGGCCCACAAGGGAAGCCATTTTTGAATTTATACCGTCGGAAATAATAACCAGTTTTGAGGTAAATACTCCGGCAGATGTGTCAACAGTAAATTTATCTCCTTCCTTCCGGATATCCTGCACTTTCACTCCTGTTCGAAGATCTACGCCAGTTTTCGTTACTTTCTCTGCATAAAACCTGTCGAAAGCCGTTTTATCAATAGCGTATCCTGGAGCTTCAACCTCAACTGTTCTTCCTGATGGGGAAATAATCTTCATGCCTTTAAGATAATGCACAACATAAGACGGGTCTGCCTTTTCTCCGCATTTATCTAACATTCCTTTGAAAAAAGAATTTGCAGGATGGGGAGGATATCCTATCTTTTCTTTTTTTTCCAGTATAAGGACCGCTGCTCCTTTCTCACAGGCGTTCCTTGCAGCCATTAGCCCTGCAGGAGATGCCCCTATTACAATAATATCCGCATCCATTTTTCTCTACCTGTTTTACCAGAGAATGGAGGTATAACTCCCTACATAAATGCATAGTATTACGTCAAAAATCATTGACCCGAACATAATCGCTCTGTAGTTTGAACCATTAAGAAAGAGCTTGCCACCTCTATCGGGAGTAGGATGTTTGATGAAATCAAGACACTGCGTAAGCATCCAGAGTCCTGAAGTAAGGGCTCCTGCAAAGTATACAGGTCCAAGATGGGCTGACCAACCTATGATTAGTGAAGCGATAACTCCGACAATCCACCAGAACGTAACGAATCTGGCAGTAAAGGGGATTCCAAAAGTTACTGGCATCGTTGGAGCGCCTTTCAATCTGTCCCCTTCCACGTCTCTGGAAACTCCTCCAAGGGTAAAAGCCCAGTCCGTAACGCATATCATTAGCCCGAAGCAAATAGCCGGCAAAGGGAGAATTACTCCGTCACTGCCTTTCAGGAGACCTGCAGGGTCAAAGGCGAGCCAGACACCAACAGGTACAAGTCCATAGGAAATACCTACTGGCAAAAAACTGAGGAAAGTATTCCTTTTTGCAAAGATTGAATATATTGTGATAACCGCAGCTGCAATAATAAGGGTTACAAGAGATTCAGGGTTCAGGTAAGTCGCTGCTGCTCCCGCAATTAATAATAAAAATATAGTATAAATGAGTGCAGAACTCTTTGACACTTTAGAAGAGGGTAAGGGACGAGCAGGCAGGTTGATCGTATCGATATCGATATCACAGCAGTCATTGAAAACGTATGAACTTGTAATGGCTGCAAAGCCACCTATTACCGCGATCAGGAAGGGGAGAAGCTCAGGAAGTCCTCCGGTAGCCAGGTATGAAGCAAGGATTGCACTTGAGGCAGGTAGGGTAAGGTCCATGTAGTAGAGTTCGGGTCTCAACAGCCGCAGATAAGGACTCAGTTCACCGATTCTTGCTGTAAGGGACAATAATTTCACCTATATTTCTAGTTTGTACGAAAGCTCTGTATGAGCTGAAAGTCTCTGTATGAGCTTAAAAGTTTCTGTATGAGCTTGAAAGCCCTATATTCACTTTATAACTCAGCTCTTTCCCTGTTTAGAGGGTTCTTTGCAGGTAATTTATAAATGGTTGCACTTCAAAAAAGTTTCCTTTTTATCTCTTTTGAGGCAAGTTTTGATTCTTTAAGTATGAAAAACTTACAAAATCTAAAGTGCTGTATAACTAAAGTGCTGTATAATCTGAAGTGCTGTATAATCTGAAGTGCTGTATAATCTAAAGTGCTATATAATCTGAAGTGCTATTAATTAGCTCTCTGAAATTTGTTCTTTTTTCCAGTCTTCCCTGTATACCAGTTTTGCTCTTTTGCTTATTTCTTCAATTAAAGGATGTCTGAACTCCTTTTCGCAGATAAAAGTAAATTCAGCTTCTGGGTTTAAGTCGATCAGTTTAAGAGTGTTTGAAAGAGCTGTATTGAGTGATTCGTAATCCGGAAGTTTTGGGACTTCAGCATTGAAAGGATACACTTCTTCCATTTCAATTGGAAATGCTCCAAAAGGCGCTTTGAAAGTAAGGACCTGGTCGTAATCTTTCTCTCCTTTTATCGGACTTGCTCTAATAATTACCGAACCTTGAAGGCTAAATCTATTAAGTCGTTTCCCAAAACGCAGGACCTCAGGACGGAAAGAGGACTCGGGCCCGCAATAGAAGAAAGTACCTTTTGTAGCCGGATCAAGTTGCTCAAGCCAGGAAGAATGAGTATAAAGCTTTTTTAACCCGTCCAGAAGTTTAGGGTGAGAACGGCAGCGCTGCTCTACAAGTTCAAGCAGTTTTCCGTCTTTTATGCATTGTTTGATAAGCCGGATTTCGGCAAAAGTTGCATAAAGGTTATGCCTTCCAAGAAGTTCTTCCCGGTTATTGGCTTTTTTCAGTTCATCTGCAGTGTACTTTGAACAGACAGGACAGGAACAGGGAAGATAATTTAGTTTCTCCACATGGTAAGTCCCGTTTACAGTAATATAACGCCCGTCTTTTGCGTAAAGAGCATAAGCTGCCGAATCAAAAAGATCACAGCCCATGGCTACCGCAAGGGCAAACATCATTGGGTGGCCTGCTCCAAAAAGATGGACAGGGGCAGCCGGAGAGAGACTTTTTTTAGACGCAGCAATCACATCAACAAGTTCGGCATAACGGTAGGCCTCCATGAGAGGCACAACTGCTCCAAGAGGATAAACCTCAAAATTAAGGTCTTTCAGGTGGGAAGCAGCTTTTTCCCTCAGTTCAGGATATGTCGAACCCTGAACTGGCCCTGCAAGAAGCTGCTCGCCCTGGATGAACTTGCGTGCCGCTTCCAGGCGTTCGGCTGTAATTGCAAGTTCCTCTTCAGCCCGTCGGTAGTGAACATCAGGGGGTGTGGGGATGTCCAGCGGTACAATAATGTCACTTCCTATCTTTTGCTGGAACCCGAGAATTTCCTCATTCGTAACTTCGACGGACCCATATACGGAAAGCTGGAAAGAACCTGAATCCGTCATAATTGGTCCATCAAAACCCAGGAGCTCATGTAGCCCTTTTTCCAGGGCGATACTTCTCAGTTCTTCCTTGCGGTAAATAATGTAGGAATTAGTAATCAAAATCTCTGCCCCGAAGTTCCGCATTTCTTTCGGGGATATAAGCTGGATATTTGGATTAATCACAGGCATAACGGTAGGTGTCTCAACAGTCCCATGGGGAGTCCTGAGTCTTCCTATCCTGCCACCTGCGTCCTTGTCGAGAATTTCAAATATTGCTGACATGCCGGCGTTATAGATGTCTCTCAGATATATCTATCTTTGGGGAATAGTGAGAAGCCAGGATAATTCCAGTAAATCACCTGAGCTTCTTCATCAATCTTAAATGAAAAGTTGAATCACCAATATCAAGGACTTATGTTTCCCATTTACGTTTCCCATTTACGTTTCCCATTTACGTTTCCCATTTACGTTTCTCATTTACGTTTCTCGTTTACGTTTCCCATTTACGTTTCTCATTTACGTTTCTTATTTACGTTTCCCATTTACGTTTCCCATACGTTTTTCTTTATATTTCACCTGATTTTTTCTACTTTTTCTTGCCTCAGTCTTCTTTAACTCGTGGCATGGCAATAATCTCCCGAACCTGAAGGGAGAAAAAATCTCCGCTGTGGGCTGGCCTGAGTACCAGAGCTACGTCTGCACCATGCCTTGTGCCTCCTATTGCTATAATCTCTGTGTTGTCGGAAACCGGGATATGGCCTGAGTCAGCTGCCATAACTGCGACCTCAATGGCTACCTTAAAACCTTTTCCAAAAAGAGATCTTAGAGCGTCCGAAATTACTTCTACTCTGGAAAATCCGCCGAATTTCTTTGTAATTGAACGTTCGACTCCTGAGAATATATGGGACTGAGTGGTTATTACCGCCCCAAGTTCTTCAAGTTTCTTTTTGCATTCCTCTTCCACTTCCCATTCGCCTTTCTTATCCTGCCCGTACTGGTGGCTTATTCCAATAACCTTTATATGACTGTCTTTTACAGCCTCTGCCATTTTTAGTGCGGTTTTTCCGCTGGTGCTTGCTACCACAATATGGGATATCTGAAGTTCTGCCGCCCTTTTTGCTGCCGCCTCAATAACAGCGTCAGTATTTGACTCTCCTACGTTGTCAAAATAGAGAATATGTTTTTCCATGAGTTTTTCCTCCTGTGTTCGGATTTCTTTCTATTAGCTCATTGTGTTTGGATGTCTCTTTCTATTAGCTCACAGTTTGGGTGTTTCTTTCTATTAGCTCATAGTGTTTGGATGTCTCTTTTTATGAACTATTTTACCGTACTCGAATACATCTTTTTATTTATTCTGTTCGATCGTTTCTTTTCATAAACTCTTTTAATCTTTTCCTATCTATTACATTTTTTCCTTTGTATCTTTTATAGAATTATGACTCCATTATATTCTCTATCTGAGATAAAAAGTCTAATTTTTGTTATTTTTTACTAAAGTTACGTTTTCCTATCAGGAGAAAACATATATATTAAAAAGATTCTCTTTTTAACAAAAAGAGGGTTATGGTGGATAAAGCTCTGGATCAATTGTAAATTTCATGTTATGCAGTTCAGGAAGTAGCGTAGACCTGAACTGCTGAGAAGCTTGTTTATCTAGGATTAGTTTAGATATAATGATAGGGGTTGTATTTCGCTGAGGTGGTTACTTGTCAAATACAGATTATGACAATAATGACGTGAAGATTATTACTAAACCTGTGCAATCAAAAAATCCTATTTTGATTGAAGGTTTTCCCGGAATCGGGCTTGTGGGGAATATTGCAAGTCAGCATATGATAGAAGAATTGAAAATGGAATACATTGGTTCTATCGAATCCAGGTATTTCCCTTCGATTGCAGTGCTTTACGAGGGACTTATAAATATGCCTGTGAGGATTTATGAAAATGTGGAACATAACTTGATTGTTGTAATTTCCGATATTCCTATCAGTCACACTGTTTCCTACGATGTTAGCAATGCTCTCGTAGATTGGGCTGAGTCTATTAACGTAAAAGAAATTGCTTCCATTGCAGGAATTGCCATTATGGACGGGGGGCATAAGGTCTTCGGGGCAGCCACCACTCAGGAAATGCTGAACAGAATCAAGGAAAAGGTAGAGGTTTTCCAGATGGGAACTATCTCCGGGATTTCTGGAAGTGTCATGGCTGAATGTTTGCTGCGTGGAATTCCTGCATTTAGCCTGCTTGGTGCTACCAGAACTCAGAATCCTGACCCAAGAGCTGCTTCTGCTGTCATTGATGTTTTAAACGAGCTATATGGACTTTCAATAAGCACAGTTCGGCTTATAGAGCAGGCCGAACGTATAGAGGTCGAACTTCAGAGGCTTGCTGAAGATGTTCAGACTGCGGAGCAGAAAGGAGAAGTAAAAAAGGAGTTCCCAATGTACGGGTGATCCCATGGAGTACATCGCGTTAACAGGAATTGCTGATTCTCTTATCGAGGTCCTGAAGAAACACCATCTAAGGACTCTTGAGATTCGGAGTCCTCAAAATTTCGTAGGAGTACTCGGGCTCAATGTAGGAGATAATGTTCTCCTGACATCTACCAGCCTTCAGGATCTCATGGATGGGACTCAGGGTCTCATAGCAAAAGTTGTACAGAAGCAGATTTCGGTTCATTCCATCGTCAATTCGAATGATTTCTACGTTGAAGAACGAGAATCTGTGTCAGCCCGTATCCAGCTTCAGTGTAGATGTATGGCAAGGGTAAGAAATGTTATTTCAAGCGAGCTTGGGAAACCAATCCGGGTAGACGCCAGGGAAATTTCCTGCTATGAAGCCAGATAACAATTTTTACTAAACCATTCATTTTAGCAATTCAGCAACATTCGGTATAAATAACTCAAAAACGCCATTTTTAAATTTTAAATTTTTAAATTTTTTTGATTTTTTTGGTTTTAGAAATTCTGGCTATGAATTATTTCCTAAGAGATCTGAATACAACTCATTATAACTTATGGAGAGTTTATCCCAAATATCTCGAATTAAAAAAAGTCCGGGAAGCTGGAAACTTCCGGCAATCCCGGATTTATACTAAAATATTACGTTATATCTTTATTACATCATATCTTCAGGCATTTCGCCGCCTGGACCCATTCCCGGACCTGCTTTACCTGCTGCACTGGATGAGGCAATCACATCATCGATCCTGAGAACCATAATTGCGGCTTCTGTAGCTGCATTGATTGCCTGAGTCTTAATCCTGAGAGGTTCGACAACGTTATTTTCGAACATGTCCTCGATCTTGCCAGTGTAAACATTGAGTCCGGCACGCTTGTTTCCTTTCTCGTGCTGGGAGCGCATTTCCACAAGCATATCGATCGGGTCAAGCCCTGCATTTTCTGCAAGGGTGCTGGGAATAATCTCAAGAGACTCGGCGAATTTCATTACAGCAAGCTGCTCCCTACCTTTGAGGGTTGCTGCATATTCCTTGAGCCTTAGGGACAGTTCAATTTCTGGGGAGCCGCCACCTACAACAATCTTCTGGTCTTCAAGAGCAACACCAACTACTCTGAGAGCATCTTCAAGGGCTCTTTCAAGTCCTTCCACGACATGCTCGGTTCCGCCGCGCAGAAGAATTGAGGTTGTCTTGCTGTCCTTGCAGCCTGTAACGAAGGTCATTCTTGAGCCTGTAACGTCCTTTTCTTCCACGAGACCGGCATAACCAAGGTCGGACTCCTCAATTTCATCGAGGCTGGTGATAATTTTTGCACCTGTTGCGCGGGAAAGTTTGTCCATGTCGCTCTTCTTCACCCTGCGCATACCAAAGATTCCTGCTTTTGTCAGGTAATACTGGGCAAGGTCATCAATTCCCTTCTGACAGAAGACAACGTTTGCGCCTGTGTTGATTACCTTATCAACGATTTCCCTAAGCATTGCTTCTTCCTGGTCTAAGAAGAGCTGCATCTGGTCAGGAGTGGTGATCTTTATTTCAGCTTTTGTTTCGGTCTTCTTGAGCTCTATGGGCACGCTTAAGAGGAGAACTTTTGCGTTTTCCACTACTTCGGGCATGGCTGGGTGGACACGCTCTTTGTCAACAATTACACCCTCAATAATTTCGGAATCTTTAATACTTCCGCCGGGTCTCTTTTCCACCTTGACATCTTCGATATCCACAGTGATCTTTCCATCTTCGCTTTTCTCAGCAACTGCCGTAACGGCCTTCACTGCAAGCCTGGAAAGATGTTCCTTTTGAGCCTCTGCACCCTTTCCTGTTATGGCTGTGGCTGCAATCTTTTCGAGGGTTTCTGTATCCTCGGGAGATGCACTGATAGTAATGGTATCGATTGTTTTTGTAGCCTGATCTGCTGCAAGCCTGTAGCCGCTTGCAATTACTGTTGGGTGGACTCCACTTTCAAGAAGGTCCTCTGCCTTTGTCAGGAATTCCCCTGCAAGTACGGCTGCAGTGGTTGTTCCGTCACCTACTTCGGCATCCTGGGTCTTGGCTACTTCTACGATCATCTTTGCACCTGGGTGCTCGATGTCCATTTCTTTGAGGATTGTTGCTCCGTCGTTGGTGATAACAACATCACCCATGGAGTCTACAAGCATCTTGTCCATACCCTTGGGTCCAAGAGTGGTTCTTACCGCTTCAGCAACTGCCTTTGCGGCCATAATATTGTTATGCTGGGCATCGGAACCATGGGTTCTCTTGCTGCCTTCCCTTAAAATAAAGATCGGTTGTGCTGCCAAGCTTTAATCTCCTTTCAATGATATGAATTTTTATGATTTTTATTAGTTGTATTCCTGAGCACGTTACCTTTGTGCGTATTTTCCTATTCTTAATGCAAGCACTTCTATATAAGAATTACTCTGGAGCACAGGTCCTGAATCCGAAAAATGGAGCCTACTGAACCTTTTAATGCCTTCTCCGAACTATTTTTACAGATAGATAAATTCCAGCAGTATTATTTCTGTCTCATTCCTGTCTCATTCCTGTCTCATTCCTGTCTCATTCCTGTCTCATTCCTGTCTCATTCCTTGTTCCAGGATTCATTAACCTGGAGACCCAAGTTCGTTCTGTTGAGAACGTACATTATCCCCAGTCATTCTCCTATTAGCCTAATACTGCATACCCTTCTGGCTTTGGATAGTATTTCCCGAGTTATGGGTAAACAACTTGGTATAAGCTAACGCAATCGTTTTGATACGTAAAGGTTTCAGTTACCTTTAATCCGGGTAAATTTTCACTTCCTATCAGGACCTGCTATCACGTCACCTTTTTATAATTCACAAAAAATAAGGTGTAGCCGAGAGAAGGAGTCAATCTAATGTTCTCGCTTAAAGTTCCGCCGATATTACATAACAGATCCTTAGTAATCTTATTAGCTGCCCGTGTATCAACTTCAATTGCTTTTCAAATGTTAACCATTGCTGTAGGGTGGCAAATTTATTCAATTACTCAGAAACCTATCTATCTGGGACTTATCGGATTAGTTCAGTTTTTACCTATGTTTCTGTTTACTCTTATAGTCGGTTATGCAGCTGACCGCTATGATCGAAAGTTGATAATTTGTTTCAGTCAAATTGTAGAAAGTATAGGGATTTTTCTGCTTGCTTACGAAAGCCATATCGGATCAATTACCGAAGAGGGAATTCTCGTTACTATCTTTTTCATAAGTACAGCCAATGCTTTTCAAAGCCCGCCAATGCAATCATTGCTGCCTAATGTCGTTAGTAAGGAAGTTTTTCCGGAGGTAGCTGCTTTATCAGCCTCTACATCTCAGCTTGCATTCATTATAGGCCCAGCTATTGGAGGAATTCTTTATGCATTAAGTCCCCAAGTTGTGTACTCTGCAGCAGGCATATTAACATTGGTGACAAGTGTGATTATTCTCTTCGTTTCAATAATAGAGAAGTCTCAAAACTCACAGCAAGTAACCACAAACTCAATATTCGGAGGAATAACTTACATCAGAAGCAAACCTGCTATACTTGGGGCAATTTCCCTTGACCTTTTTGCAGTATTATTCGGTGGTGCGACAGCGTTACTGCCTGTCTATGCCAGTGACATTTTAAAAATCGGGCCTTTAGGTTTGGGAATATTACGTTCAGCACCTGCCATAGGTGCATTGATAACGTCTGCTTTTTTGGCAAAGCAGCCTTTAAAGAAAAACGAAGGTCTGAAAATGTTTATCGCAGTGATGCTTTTTGGAGTTTTCACAATAATTTTTGCCGTATCAACTTCTTTTCTTTTATCACTTGTGTCACTTGTGTTGTTAGGTGCATCTGATGTGATAAGTGTAGTTGTCCGTTTAACATTGATACAATTGAAAACTCCGGATAATATGAGAGGCAGGGTAAATGCCGTAAATTCCATGTTTATAGGTACATCTAATCAACTTGGTGAATTTGAATCAGGGTTAACAGCTTCCCTGTTTGGAGTTGTACCTGCTGTGTTACTTGGCGGAATCGGTTCGATAGTCATTGCAGTTCTATGGATGAAGCTGTTTCCAGAGCTTTTACATGCAAATAAATTGGGACGCTCAACTGACTAGTGATCTAACTTACTAATGATCTAACTTACTAATGATCTAACTTACTAATGATCTCAATTCAAAAATATGTTTACAATCCTTAACTTTTGAATGAACTCACTGATTAGTGTTTTTTCATCCAATAATGTACTCATTTAAAAATCAATAAACTATATTAAGAGCTATAAAAATTTTAGTGAGATCTCATGTATGAACTTTTAATATAATTGTTAGTGAGATATTAATTGTTAGTGAGATATTAATTGTTAGTGAGATATTAATTATTAGTGAGATCTCACGTACTAATTGATATTAAGTTTTCGTTTAACAATAATTAATGCGTTTTTATATACTCAATCATGCGTGGAGTAAGTAATGGAATAAGCTCGGGAAGCATATTCGGCATCAAGTTATCCATAGCCTTCGGCATGAGGTCAGGGAGCTGCTCCCTCATGTAATCAGGCATGGGAACTCTCTTTTCTACAGCTTTGAGCATGTCAGGCATAACTTTCGGCATAACCAGCGGCATGAGCCTGGGCATCATAACCGGCATCATAGGTTTCATTATGGCGTCCATACCAGGCGCGTATTTGACCATCTTCATCATCGTCTGAAGCGGTGCTGGCATAGCAGCCATCATTTGAGGCATGAGTTCAACCATCAGATCAGTCATATTCTCAGGCTGCATAAGGGAGATCATTTTTTCAAATGGAACCCACGATTCTAGAGTATAGGAGGTTGAGTCAGGGATGTTATATCCAAGACTTCTGCCTACAAGAGCTCCCAGATCCTGAGCCTGGATATTAAGGTTATTTTCCTGTGCTGCCACGCGGAACTGGAATATACAGCACGGACAAAGTGCTGCAATAATGTCGGCTTTGACATCAAGGGCTTCCTGGAGTCTAATATCTCCCAGTTTGTATGCAACCGGCGGTTCGGCTATAAGGCTCACAACCGAACCGCAGCAGTGAGCTCTTTCCCGGTTGTATTCAAGTTCTCTGAACTTTATTCCTGGTATAGCTTTAAGCAGTTCTCTGGGAGGCTCATATATTTCGCCTCCTGCCCTGCCAAGGTGGCAGGAATCATGCCAGGCTACAACTTTATCGAGAGGCTGTTTGAACTTTGGCTTGAGGACATCGAGGCGATCAACAAGTACTTCAGAGTAGTGCTTTGTCTCAAGCCCGTACTCAATTCCCAGCTTTTTCGCCCACTGGGGATAGACCGTATGCCACATCAGCCAGCATGCAGGGCAGGAAGTGATTACGGTTTTTACACCTTTCTTTTTCATATTAGAGACATTCATTCTCATTATTTTTTCAAAAACATCCCATCTTCCGGCAACAAGCATAGGAATTCCACAGCAGGCTTCCTTGTCTAAAAGACTTGTAAACTCTACTCCTGCATCATCAAGCATGCGGACAGCACCTATAGCTACGTCATTTTCAACAAAAGAGGCTGTGCAGCCTGCAAAATAGGCGTATTCAGCTTTATCCTTAATTTTTGCCCTGATATCCTCCGGAATCCATTTATCGCGGTCTTTTCTGTAATTTGCCCAGATATTCCTCTCTTTAAGGAGGCTCGCAGCCATGATCTCAAAGGGAGGGAAGGTCATCTTTTTCTTTTCTTCAACCAGTTTTCCACGCATGGTCATCCAGGCATGTTCAATTGGCATATCAAGCTCACAGCGAGAGTCACACATCTGGCAGGTAGTGCAGCCGAGGAAAGTATTTGTCTGTCTCTGGTCCAGCTTTTCCCGACCTGCCAGGTATTCTTTGATGAAAAACCATTTCCCACGAGGTGACTGTGACTCCCAACCCCTGCCATAGTACTGGTCGCACTCGCTCACACAGTAACCACACTGGGAGCAGGAGTAGGCAAGTTCTGCGACTTCTGCGGGGATTTCCTTTTCGTCTTTGAAGGAGACCTTGCCAATTCCTGACATGTTTCCGGCTATCCTGCCAAGAGGTTCAAAGGAAGAGCCCACTGATACGGCAGTGTTCAGGAGTCCTTTTCCTTCCAGGGTTTCAGGGTTCATAACCCCGTCAGGATCAATTTCCGTTCTCAGAGACTCGATTTCAGCAAGCCTTTCTCCAAAGACACTTTTTTTCTTTGAAGCGAAGAAAAGCCCTGAGGAATAAGCCCTTCCGCCGTTTTCCTCTGCAATTTTTAAAATGCTCAGGGAAAGAGCAAAGGCTGTATTAAAGAGCAAGGAGCGCTCCGAGTGGCGCATGAAACAGAGGAGAACCACATACCCATCATTTATAACCATGCCTTCGGTAAGTACAGGCAATTTTATTTTCTTCCCGATTTCTTCAAAAGTTTTGTCCATTTTCTCAAGCGGCACCAGGATTTCCGCAGGGATAAACGAAGGACCTAGCCTCTTTACTTTCATGGACTTAAACCATTCATCGGTCTCGTATTTTGCAATCTCTTCCGGGAGGATTTTTCCACCTGCATTTTCGATTGCTTCTTTCAGGCCTGAGACGTCCCTGGAAGCAGGGTACATAAAAGTTGAAACGTAAGAGACTGGCAGCATGGGCCTGTCTTTATCCACAATTTCTCCGTAGTGGAGTTTTCTGGGTGCTTTGTTCTTCATATCCGCCCATTCGGGGTTCAGGAAAGAAATCGACCAGAGAGGAATATTCTTTCTTCTTATATCTTCTACCGCTTTTTTCAGAGCTGAAGCGCTTGGAAAACTGGCAGAAACCGCTTTTCTCTCTTCAAATTTCTGGACTTTCAGGGTTATCTCGGTAACGATGCCTATGGTTCCCATTGTCCCGACTAATTTTTTCAGTTCAGGGCCTGAAAACTCCCGAATTTCCCCTGTGGGAAGCACAACTCTGGCCTTTTCCATGCTCTCGTAGCCCCAGCCAAACTCATAACTTCCGTAACCTGCTCCGCTCTGAGCCAGCCAGCCCCCAACTGTCGAAGAAGGAGCACTTGAAGGAATTGCTCTTACCGAAAGCCCGTTTTCCTTTAGTTTCCTCTCCAACTTTTCCCAGATCATACCGCTCTGAACAACCACTGTCTGCCCTTCGGGGTTGATACTTATGATCTTATTCAGCGGTGTAACATCGGCAACTATTCCTCCCTTTGTCGGGATTACTCCTCCGTACCCTGAAGAGGCTCCTGCGCGGGGTACAACCGGAATCTTGTGCCTATTTGCAAACTTAAGGAGCTTTACTGCGTCCTCCTCGGTCCGAATTTTTACAACAGCTGCAGGATCGGTATTTCCAATTACTTTCTTAACAAGTGGAGGTAAAGCTCCCATATCGTGATTATAGTAGTGGCATTCCCGTTTGTCAAGATTGACATATTCCCCAAAGAGTTCGGAGATTTCTTTTTTCTGGATTTCCGAAAGTTCCGGTACACGGCTTGTCATGTTTTTTCTCCTTTTTCTCTCCTGATTTAACTAATTTGTAGGTACCTTCCAGTATGCACATCTTGTAATACAAAGTCAAATTTCGGAAGTGCTTTCCGGCTCCCCTGTATTTTACTATATAAGTGATGAATAATAATACTTCTTATGTTGGGCCAGATCCATTTCATTTTTATCATACAGATAAGTAATAACGATAAGTGATAGAAATCACTAGACAATACAAGTCAATAGACAACATAAGTTAATAGACAGCGTAAGTTAATAGACAACATAAGTTAATAGACAACGTAAGTTAATAGACAACGTAAGTTAACGATAATAAAAATTCAAAATTTTAGGGCATCTTTAGGACAGGCATCCACACAGCGCCCACATTTAATACAATCAGGCTTTGAATCTTCCTGACGGATTTTGAGTTGCATCGGACAGATTTTTTCACATTTCTTGCAATTAATACATTTTTCCTTTTCTAGTTTAAGAGGATACTTTTTACCACCAAGCAGGCGTTGAGCTGTTCCCATAGGACAGAAGGAACACCAGGTTCTCGGGCTCAGATAACTGCCCAGAAGGGTTGCGATTGCAGTTGTCACCAGGCACATAGTTACAAAAATCATGCCGATTTTCTCAAAGGTATTGAGGCCTCCGATGGTGTTTACTATCCTGTATCCCATAAATCCCATTAACAGGAAAAATATCGGTATACGAATCCACAGGGAGCGCAGAGTGGCAGGTATCTTATTTTTCCTTGATATTTTGCTGATCCAGAAATCAACAAAGCTTCCCCTGGGACAGAGGTTTCCGCAGAACCATCTACCTCTGAAAGGACTAATTAAGAAGATTGCTGCAAAAATCAGCAGCATGAAGTACCCAAGTACAGGGTACCAGAGCCCTCCTATGGAAACGATAAGAACTATAATTCCCAGGTAAGGTGTTATTTTGAGCAAAGTGAATTAGCCTCCATTTTCCCATTTGTCAAGTTCCTGCCCAAGCCGGTCAGCCCAGGAGTTCACTACATTCATTATGATATTTTTTATTTTAGCCCTTGAGTTGACCTTATACTTGAAAACATAACCGCCTCCGTCCAGGTTCTGCTGCGACCTTTGCAGAATTTCTTTTTCATGCAGCTTTTTGACGGAACGTTGGATTGTTGAAATATCCAGCTTCAAGATTTTTGAAAGAAACTCAGTGTCAACCCATTGTTCTTTTTCATTCAAAAAGTACTTCATAACCTTAAGGTCAGCCTTTGTAAGGTTAAGGGCACACTTGATCACATCTTCAATTTTGAACTCTTTACAGGCAAAGTCTATCATTCCAATCCCTCTAAAGCACTACAGTACTGTAATATTATTGCCGCAGTATATATACAATGCCAAGTACTGTACTCACCGGTCAAAAATAGGAAGTACTGCCTTTTTAGTGTGTTTTTAACCTTACAGACCGGCAGAAAACTAAAAGCATTCTCAAAGAGACTACAAAGAGACTAAAAAGTGTCCCTGCATTGTTTTGTTGAATGGTTTTCTCCACCCCAACTTAACCGTTTTTACTTCCCCTTATAATCAGAATAAGATTTTGTTACTGGATCATAGATCTGAACTGCCGGACCGGTTGAAGTGCTTGGGTCATCTGGAGGATACGGAATCTGACCGCTGGCTCCAAACCCTTTATCCTCTTTGTCGCCCCCTCCCCCATTAGCGTTTATAACCTCTAGAGGGAACGCCTCACCCTCTATTGTGATAGTCATATTGCCCTGCTTATACCGTTGTCAGGAATTTATATATAAAACATATCTATAAATATATATATATAAATATGTACTAATGATAGAAACCAAAATGGGGGAAATGGAAAAACTCCGAAAAAAGAGAAAAAAAGAGATTATTAATTGATTATTTTAATTAATAATATTATTAATTAAAATAATCAATGGTAATGTTGTATAATTTCTGTAAAATTAACTTTGTCTTTTATGCACAGGTTTTATAGTAAAACCTGCGTATTTTGTGTAAAAACCTATGAGCTTTATAATTTTAATATACTTCATGTGTTTGTTAGTGATTTTTTGAAGATTCAATTCGCTTGCAAATATTGTCCATCAGCTCCCAGTAATCTCTGACTTGTTGGTAGATTTCTTCTATAGTTTCTTCATCATAAGTATGAGTACTGAGATTTCTATCGTCAGTCATTTCAAGAACTTTTACAGTTTCTTCCTCAGAAAGTATACCTACTTTAAATGCTTCTCTAAAGCAAGACTTAGGTGAAGCACACTCAATGCCTTCCTTAATTCGAAGATAATCTTTTATAACTTTCCAGAAAATATCAAATGAGTACTCAAATCTTTTAATTGAGGCATCTCTTACTATTGTTGAATAGGGTTCATCAACAATTTCTTCTAAAGTTCTCAATGCTTTCATTGCAGTTTCAGATCTAAGCCTTAACTTTTCCAAACAATACCCTCTCTAAGTGCCTTTTCTCTAAAAACTTCCGAGACTTTGGAAAGATCTACCACATCAACAGTATAGGGAAAATTAAGATTATCAATCTTTTCTTTCAATAAGACCAGTTTTTTCCTGTCCAATCTATTTTTTGGAAGAATTCCAATGTCTATGTCCGAAACTCTACTATAATCCCCTCTTGCTCGCGAACCAAAAAGTATTACAATAACGTTTTCTTCTTTGAAAAACTCTATAAGGAGGGATTTCAAATCTCTTATACTTTTTTGGTAAATCGGGGTAAGATTGCTCATCTATTACTCATTTAGAGGTTTCAATACTTGAATTTAATGTTTGAGACTGTACTTGAGTTTATTCTATCCTAAAATTATTTCGCTTTTTAGGTTATTAAGCTAACTCCAATTTATGCATAGATTTGAGATAAAATTTGTTTATTTTTGCGGTTTGCTGTTTTATTTTACTATTCCCCATGCAGTCGACTTTTTCTTAATATCCCGTAGTTCATCATCAGAAAACACAAGTCCTTGGTAATGCCTCATACTTATTAAGTTATCATGCCCTTGCCTGACTTAGGGGTTAGAATTCTTATGTCTTTAACATACAGATGCAAAACTTCCGGGTCCCTTTCATAGGCTTGTTTAGGGTATTCATAGCTAGGAGAATACACAGTTTTTATTTTTTCCAAGATTTTTCATTTACTCTTTTTCTTCGATTTCTCTTCTAAGGATAAAAGTAGGGAGAAAATAGGGAGAGATCTCGGGATTAAAGACATATATCAGTATGCGTTATCGTGATGCTCGAAATCTTCTAAAGTAACGGTTTTCGTTTCTTCGTCAATCGAAAAAGACAAGACAAAATGCCCAATATGAACACGGCTTAAGCCGCTCATATCATATCTTAGATTTTTATATCTATGGGGATTATTAACTATTTCACTCGTCTTGCGCTTAATGCTCTCATATAACTTTTTATCTTTTTTCTGAATTCTTTTGACTGAACTTATAAATGCATCGCTAAAAATTAAATCGTAGGCATCAGTCATCTTTATCATCAACAGCGTCATCTATGATTTCATCAAAATTATCTATACTGCCTACAAATATATGCTTTCCTTTCTTTATTTTGTCTAATCTATCGATATATTCTGGACTAAATCCAGGTTCAAGAACTTTTTCTTCATACTGAGACATAACTAAGTCGATAGCTGCGCTCTTATCTTTTAAATTGTACTTAGCTTTTACAATGTTCAATAACTGGTTAGAATGCGAGCTGATATTTATTTTAGCTTGTACCATAGATACCACATATATATAATGGGTATATGATGTATATATACATAACACAGTGTGTTGCTTTAATTACTGAGAATCTCATTGCTATTTATTTTTTCCAAAATTTCCATTTACTCTTTTTCTTTGATTTATCTTCAAGTTCAGCCTCTTTCTGATTCGCAGCTTCTTCTAATTGGAGTATTTTTTCATCTTTTTGTTACAAGAGATAATCCGACTTTTTTCGATCTTAATTCTTTTCATACTCTGAAATACTCCGCTGGTATTCTGCCAATTTAATCCTGGCATCTGAGAAGTAGAATCTAAGAGATTCAACCACAACCTGGGATTGTTTCATTGGCTGAGCATCAATTAAGGCAACTAGATCTAGAGGAATGGAAACAGAGGTCTTCTTAAATTTACCTAAAATACTCTGATTATCAATTGAGGGGTTGTTCACTAATATACGATTGATGTTTTGATGACATAAGTTAAACACTAATTCCGCTTGCATTTATTAACTTACATTGCGATAGTTTTATGAAAAGACAAAATGGCTGGAAAAGTGAAATCAAAAAGCTTTATTTCATTATTTAGGAATAATATCAGTCAACAAATGATAGACGACCAAAAAGTGGAGTACAATTAAAATAGTGTGAAATTGAAGTAGAGTGCAAGTAAAGTCCCTTCTTTATGTCTTCAAAAAATGAGATGTTTATCTGATAACTTCTATTATCTTAATCATTCACGGCCTTTACGTAAACATTTTTATACTTCCTTCTTAATTTGTGAACTGAGGTTTAATGAGCAGATTAAACTTTAAGGCTTTCTTTTTCATAGGAAAACCCTATTCTTCTTATATTTAGCTCATTAAAATCCACAAACATTCAATAAAGGACCGGCAGGTTTCTCCTTTTCCCTGCCGGTTTTATACACCCAATTTTCCCCCTGCCGGCTTCACACGCTAAGTTCCGGAATATTCTGGTCTGAAGAAGCTTTATTCTTCAGTTCTTTTCTATACTCTTGTTTGACGTTAACTGAGACTATTTTTTCAAGCCTTCTTTTTTAAATTATATCTATGGCCTCTTTTTTAAATTGGATATATCCTATATTCTATTCAGGGTACATTCGTTTAGAGTTACATTCCAAAGGCTGTCTGTGAAATCGTATTTTCGATTTCATTTTTCAGTTCCTCCGGAATTCCCCTTATTCCAACATCCAGGAACCCACGCACAATCATGCCTACAGCTTCATCTTCGGTTAGGCCTCTTGCCATAAGGTATTCCACCTGGTCTTTAGCAATTTTTCCAACGGCTGCCTCGTGAGTAAGTTCTACATCATCTACGTTTGCTTCAAGGATTGGGATTGCAAGCTGGCTTCCTTTGTCGGTAAGGACAAGTCCTTTGCATTCAAGGTGTCCTTTTGCTCCCTTTGCATTGCCTATCATTTCTCCTCTTGCAACTATTCTTCCGCCGATTGTAATTGTCCTTGATATAAGCTCAGCTTTCGTGCCAGGTGCATTGAATATCGCCCTGCTTCCTAGATCCAGTTCGGAACCGGAATGGGCAATAGCTATAGTATTCAGTCTGGTCACTGCTCCTTCTCCCTCAAGTTTGACAGTCGGATATGTCTGCACAGAACGGACA
This sequence comes from Methanosarcina barkeri 3, assembly GCF_000970305.1. Taxonomy (GTDB): domain Archaea; phylum Halobacteriota; class Methanosarcinia; order Methanosarcinales; family Methanosarcinaceae; genus Methanosarcina; species Methanosarcina barkeri_A. Next base: position 4,320,304 of record NZ_CP009517.1, on the reverse strand, counting down.
GGTTTCAGGCAGATGTAGTTGCTTACGTAGGTTCCTCCTTCCTCGACTTTAATCACTGTCCTTGGCCTGACCCCTATCTGCTCAGCCCAGTTGTGAATCATTGTGAAGTTCAGGGTAGCTCCTTTTTTTACGTACATCTCAGAAATTCCCAGGTGCAAACCTTCTTCCACTCCCTTTTTAGCCGTACAACCTGTAATTATGTCAAGGCTGGCGCCTTCTTCGACTATCACAATGTTATGTACGGTCTGGAAAACTTTATCTCTACCAAGCAAAAGGCATGTCTGAACTGGCAAGGACGATTTCTTTCCAGCAGGCACCCGGATAAAGTATCCATCCGCATTTTCAAGGTAAGTTTTTGCCGTATATTTATCAGTATCAACAGATACAAGTTTCCAGGAGTAATCTTTAAGCCATTCGTATTTTTCCAGGGCTTTTTGGGTAGACATAAGTTCTACATTTTTGTCTTTCAGGGAAGAATGCGATACTGCATTATCAAGCACCAGCAGACTGCCTGATCGACCTTCTTCACTGGGTACTACTCCTACCTGAAGAAGTGTTCTTTTGCTTTCTTCGTCAAGGGTCTGGAGGTCTTCTATAGGCCTGCTAACTCTGGAACCTTCCTCAAATTTTTCCAGCTCTATATCTTTTCCAAAGGCTGCTTTTTTCTCGACTGCGCTTTCAGCGCGCTTTTTCAGGTTCACTTCATCAGTCTGCATTTTATACACTCCTCATACCCTCTACTCTTTATTTCTTCCAGCATCTTCAGGGGGTTTCCTGAACACATAACCGTTCCATTGCAAAGGATGTATCCCCTATCTGCGTTTACATAATCAAGAATCTGGCCTGTGTGGGTGATTATGAGGGCAGATTTACCTTTCTCGCAACTCTCGCCAGGGCAACTCAGCCCTTCTTCAAGCAGTCCCTTAATTGTCATTCCTACCTGTTCTATGCTTACGAGGTCCACTCCTGATTCAGGTTCGTCAAGTAGGTAAAGGCTCGGATTTTGGGCTGCAAGCTGCAGAAGTTCTGAACGTTTAATTTCTCCTCCCGAAAAGCCCACATTCACATCCCTGTCCATAAAGCGTTTCATATCTAGATTCTTGGCAAGAGTCTCTGGATCTTTAGTTTCTTTCGATAGTACCTTTACAAGGTCCTTCAGTTTAATTCCGGACATATCTGGAGGGCGTTGCATCATAATTCCAAGTCCGAGTCTGGCTCGTTCATCTACTGGCAGCCCGGTAATATCTGTCCCGTTAAACAGAATTCTACCTTTCACAACTCTGTACTCACTGAAACCCATGATTGTTCTCATCAGAGCTGACTTTCCGGCTCCGTTTGGCCCAAAAAGCACATTAGTATATCCTTTTTTGACTTCGAGGTTAACGTCATGAAGCAAAAGTTTTCCGTTTACCTCTACAGTCAGATCTTCTATTTTTAGCATTGACATTTTCTCCCTTTATCTCACTTTTAATACGATTCCCCTCTACTTTTTGTCCGTTTGAAAAAATAATGCTTGAAATAAATTTGTTCAAAGTTCACTTTAGATGGCTGGAAAAACATCAAGAGCCGGACAATTTTAGCGTCTTTTCCCACCTTCCGTTATTTCCCACCAAATACTACATTCTTTTTATAGGACATTCTATTTCTAACTATAGATTCTTTACTAATTTCTGTAAACTTTCTATAATCTTTCTGTAAACTTTCTATAATCTTTCTGTAAACTTTCTATAATCTTTCTGTAAACTTTCTATAATCTTTCTGTAAACTTTCTATAATCTTTCTGTAAACTTTCTATAATCTTTCTGTAAACTTTCTATAATCTTTCTGTAAACTTTCTATAATCTTTCTGTAAACTTTCTGTAAATTTCCTGTAATTTTTAAAATTAAAGAGTTAAAACCCAGAAATTAATTAAATGAACTTAAGATACAGGAATATAAAGTAAAATTTCTAAAACAGGAGCTCTTGATTCTTTAGAGTCTTTCAATTTATTCCAGATCAATGCGCAGACCGACTTCAATTTCTACAAAACTCGCCGGAAAAATTTCTTTTATTTTTTCTCTATGAGCAGTACAATGCCCTGCTGCTATGAGTTCCATCCCTCTCAGCCTTTCAAACTCCTCGTTATCGTGAAGCCCTCCTAAAATTCCCTTTACTTTTCCGTACTGACTGGCAGTATCCAGGATTGTGGAAATTCCGGGGTGAGCGCAGCCTGTAAGTACGTAAGATCCGTTTCCCGTATTCAGAATAAGCGCCTGCTCCTTTATTTTGTCTCCGAGTTCTCCTGTACTCCTGATACCATGAGAGATTTCTACAGACTCTTTTATTTCGGTAAGAATCGCTCTTTTCTCAATTTCTCTTTTAAGATTCTCCGAAAAAGAAGCAGGAACATAGACTTCAAGCCCACGATTTGCCTGAAGAACCTCAGGAAGACCTCCGATATGGTCCCAGTGCTGGTGAGAGAGAATCAGTTTTCCGACACCTTCTGGGTCAATATTGAGCCTCTTCATATGTCTAAGGAGGAGAAGTCCATCCCACCCGGTGTCAAAAAGAAGGGTTTCATGACTAGTTTCAATGAGAGCTGAAAAACCCCAGCTTCCTGTAAAGCCCTGACCGGTTTTGTTGTCATAGATAACAGTAAGCCTGAACATCGGGTTTCCTCAGATTTCTGTCATGGTTTTATATTCCATAACAGTAGAAACAGGATTCGTCTTGATTTTAATTCCGGTTTCTTCAAGGGCACAGATGCCGTTAATGCCTCCTACGATTGCAATCCCGAACTTCCCGGTTTCGATAGGCGCTCCAAGTAGGGTTTCACCTACTTCTCCCGGAGGAAAATAACCTGCAAGGCCAACTTTTTCTACCTTTTCCATAATTTCTCTGGCTCTTTCGTAAGCTGATAAATTGATCTGCCGAATATTGGCAAGGATTTTGCCTTCTCCCTTTTCAAGTACGTCGAGGACAGAAGTGGTTCTTCTGCTCATGAAAATCTGTATGGGATCAATTGAGGTTCCACTGTAGGAAATCAAATCTGAAAACCGTGCAGGTTTTCGATTTTCGATTTGAAGAATCCCACCGTAGGCAGGTTCTACAGGGATGCCCGCTTTGAGAAGGAGCCCGTCAAAAGCAACGCTGCAGACCGTAGCTATTCCGATTTTTCCGGGAGGCAGGGAAAACAGCTCTTCATCTTCTTCGATTATTCTCACTCTTGGGCTTATCATATATCCTTCGTGTGCAGTGTATGAAACAATTTCAATAACAGTTTCCAAATCATCCTTATCAAAGTATGAAATATTTACAGGCACTACTCCTTCGTTGGTCTCGGGGTTATATGAGGTCCTGAAAGCCATCTCTTCTATTCGGGATATTACAAAACCAAAGCGATCTGCTATGAGGGCTTCATTCATCTCCCTTTCTCCAAGCTCGGTAAGTGTACGTCCTGCATACCCGTGCTTGCTTGTGAACCCTCTCTCGTCCAGGATCCTTAGATGGTAGCGGACAGCCCGCTCTCCTATATCATAGCCCCGGTTATTAAGTTCATCAGCTATTGCCCGGGCACCTATAGGCTTGTCACTTTCGTGAATCACCCTCATAATTTCAATGAGTTTTCGCTCAATTTGCGGATCCATCATGTTTAACACCGTTATACTTTATGATAAAACATTATCTGCAATCATGACAAAATTCTATACTCTTCAAACATTTTCGAGCAAACACTATATCTTTTAGCTTGCCTGAAATAGATTCTTTTCTTTTTTATATTCAATTATAGTAAATCTTTTTGTAGTTAATATATTTTATCTCCTAAATTGCGCTTCGGGAGCATGTTGCCTCTTTCGCTTCGCTCAAGAGGACTGAATAATGGGTAAGAAAGATTATTTTTCAGTTTGTTAAGGAGAACTAATTTCGATATAGAATGTTTTTGGTTCACTCAGATGGACTAATTTTAAAAGTTGCTAATTTACGTGTTTTCAGTGGCTGTTCCGTTTGAATTGGATCTTCCCTGTTCGATCTGGTTGTCGAGTTCTGGGTTAGTTATTAGTTTGTGTGGGGTTTGTGTTGAAATTATTGATATTTCATACAATTTTTATAATTCCTGGTTGAGGAGAGTAAAGTTCTCCTGTTTCCAGGAGGTTTTTGAGAATTGTTTCAAATTTCTCTTGAGTTATTCCTTTTTCAAAGGCTTTCTGTTGAAGTTCTTCTTTTTCTATTTTCCCACCTGTAGTTTTTAAAATTTTGAGAAGAATTAATTTTGGGTCTTTTGTTGCAGGAAGGAATCTGGAAGGATTTTTTTCTGAAACTTTAAGTTCTTTTACGGGAGTTTTAACTTCAGGGGTTAAAGGTTCAGACTCGGTGGAGGAAAAATCCAGTGAAAAGTCTTTTCTGCCTTTTCCTGATATTTCAGCTTGCAGACGAGTTCGAAAAAGCACTGAATCTTCAAGATCTTCGGAGAAGTGAAATACTCTCAATTTTCGGGTTTGCAGGAGAGCACCGCAATTCTGGCATTTTAGTGTTTTTTTTCCAGTTTCTATTATCTGGGCATGCTGTCGGCATTTTGGGCATACAATCACTGCATAGCGAAGATTTTCGCGCTTTTGTCCGGATTCCAGCTCAACTCACCTTCCGTATCTTCTCTTTCTTTTCTGAAAGTCCCTCATAGCTCTCAACAGGTCGACCTTTCGTACATCTTTCCAGTTAACATCTGTAAAATAAAGTTCCGAATAAACTGACTGCCAAACCAGAAAATCCGAAAGATTCTGCCCTCCAGAACGAATCATGATATCAGGTTCGTGGTTGACAAGGAGATGAGATTCGAGCATTTTTTCATCCACCTCTTCAGGCTTGACAGTTCCTGTTTCAACTTTGGAAAGGATCGTCAGTACAGCCCTCATAATTTCATCTCTTCCTCCAAATCCCAATGATACATAAACAAAAAAGTCCTTTCCAGGAGCAGTGCTATTTACCTCTCCGTCAGCTCCATAAATTCTATAACCTGCGCCAGCAGGAAGGCTAGAAAAGCTCTTTTCCAGCTGTGCTTTGAGCGTTGATGCGACTTCGGCTTTCAAAGCCGGATCAGTTTTCAGGATGTCAACATAGATGCTCACGATTTGAACCCCGAATTTTCTAAAAATACTAAGTGTAGATATGAGCCTCTCTATTCCTTCAGGGTCAAAAAGGTCAGTTTCTTTGAGTATGATTGCTACATGTCCGGGAAGATTTGAAAATTCCCTGGCTATTTGCCAGGTCAGGTACCTCTCATAAACCGGATATGCAAAAGAACGTAGATCCATCTGGAAAATATCCTCCCTGACAAGCTAAAGCAATCCACTATTTCATCTTTTCTATTTTTCATTTTAACTTCACAGTCCTTTCCAGAACTGCTCCGATTTACCTGTTCGGATAACAACATTTTCGGTTTATCAAGTTATTATTTTGTTGTTTACTTTGCAGTGGATACAATCTTGATTACATCACCATTTTTCAGTTCATGCTTTTCCCCAAGCCTGAGCCTTGTTCTTGCATCTACTGCATATAAAAATCGGTCTCCTATATCAGTATGGATCTGGTAAGCAAGGTCATGGCAGGTAGATCCTCTTTTCATAAGGTAGGCATCAGGAAGCATATTCCCAACTTTATCAGACCATTTTCCTTCATCTTCAACAGGATATACAACAATAAGATCTAGAAGTTCGAAGACAGTCCTGTTTATGCACTCCTGGACACCTGTACTGCCAAGCCTCTCAATAACTTTATAAATAGCTTCGAGCCCTTTTTTCTGGGCTTTTGTAAGGTCCCCGTCAAGCACTTCAAATTTTCTGTCTCCCGGACTGTACTTAATGAGCCCGTTTTTTGCTGCAGACTTAAGTGCCAGCTCGGCTGCTGCACTTACAGGGACTACTATTCTATCAAGGTCTTTAAGCCTGTCCAGGTTTTCTCTTGAAGCGATATCAGCTTTATTTGCGGCGAGAAGTAGAGGTTTGCTGATTTCTCTCATTGTGTCGCAGAGCCGGATCATGTCTTCTTCGCTCCATTTAACGTGGTCAAGTCTTGCAAGCCCTGTTTCTGTTAAAGCTGCACTAACATGGGACTCTCTTATTCCTGCTCCAGCAAGCTGTTCTGCAATTACTACTTCGAGTTTGAGCCCTTCAGCCTGAATTTTTCTGGCAAGCTTGACCCAGTTTCTTTCCAGAATGCCATAAAGCCACATTGTGATTTCCCTATTCAGGAAAGCTACATCTTCAAGAGGGTCATGATCTCCTATATCTACAGGATTGCCCTCGGCGTCAGTCCCACCTGAGGCATCTACTACATGAATAATTGCCTGAGCTTGCCTGAGTTCATCCAGAAAAGTATTTCCAAGTCCCCTTCCTTTGTATGCGTCAGGGACAAGTCCGGCAACGTCAATTATATCAATCGGAACAAGCCTCACTCCGTCCACACACTTTCCGCATCTCTTTTCCTTCTCTTTGCAGGGACATTCAACTCGAACATAGGTAACTCCATGATTAGCATTGATAGTTGTAAAAGGATAATTTGCAATTTCAACGTCTGCAAGTGTAGCAGCTTTGAAAAAAGTGGATTTCCCCGCATTGGGTTTTCCTGCAAGTCCTATAGTCATTGACATAAATTATAAAAACGAACTTGTTGCATTTAATCTTTATTGATAGTGATGTCGGAGAAGTAGGATTTTTTCTTCAACTTCCGGGCCGAGCTCAGATCTGAGAATTAGGGGTTAGGTCGTCTCTTGAAGAATAAAGTTTATATCCTTGAATGTGCTTATCAGTGTTGCTCGCTTGTGTCCCGATAGGGTAGTGGATATCCTTGAGGCCTGCGGAGCCTTAGACCTGAGTTCAAGTCTCAGTCGGGACGTAAATTCATTTTGATTTTTTTCTTTGCTGATTTTTCTTTTTGCTGATTTTTTGTTGATTTTTTCGTTGATTCTCCTCTTTGCTAATTCTCCTCTTTGCTAATTCTCCTCTTTGCTAATTCTCCTCTTTGCTAATTCTCCTCTTTGCTAATTCTCCTCTTTGCTAATTCTCCTCTTTGCTAATTCTCCTCTTTGCTAATTCTCCTCTTTGTTGCTTCTCCTTTTTGTCTTAATATACTGCTTTAGGTAGAGATTTAGGCAAGGGACATGTTCTGCAGAGAATGCAAATGTGAAGCGAAAGATAATGACAATAGCTTTTGAGGAGTCTTCCTAAAAAGTGTTCTCCATAAGGGTATCTATTCTTAATTATAAATTATCCTTTATGCTTATCGGGAGTTGAAACTTTAATAATGATCTTTTAGTTTGGTTCCGTAACGAGCACAGAGCAGACCTGCTCAGCCAGTTAATTTCCTTTCAATGAAAGGTACTGCTGAAGTTTGTAAGATCTATTTTCGATATAATCTGTGTACCTGGCATTCTGGACATGAAGTTTATGGGTAAAGTCTTCCGAAAATGAGGTAGACGAGTTTAAGCTCAAAGGTTACTTCTTATCGGTTGGAAGGGGGGACAAAAGTCCTTTTTTATAACGGAAGGTTCGACGCCTGAATAAATGCTGAACTGCTTTAGCGAATACAGAGTAAAAATTGATCTGGTTAAACTATTGGAGGCGTGTCCTTTTATTGATGAGGCTAAAAAACACGAATTGAAGAACAAAATAAAAACATGTTCCATAGTAAAGTGATATGGAAATAATTAATGTCTTGATTTTTTACACTCTGGTTATAGGTCTTGCTATACCTTTGTAGTGATCGAAAAGGTTTTTTCCCCACTTGAGTGCGCTTTCATCAAAACTTACCAGGTTATGATTGTAGTAAATTCCGCTATTGCAGAAGAGAGAGAGTGCCATGAACTTTTCCGTGACTATACTTGAAGCAATTTTCATATTGTTATTATTGCAGACATAGAGTTTGGTATGTTTCAGGTTCAGGAAATGTTCAAGTTCCTTTTTGTAGTCATTGAGCATTCTATCATAAACATATTCTGTAAACACCAGAGTTATGTCCGTGCCCTTTGCGGCAAGCTCGATGCACAGGGACGGATAGATAGGTAGGAAAAAGGAGGATGAAATTCTCACTTTATCAGATTCGGACAGATGTTTTACAACTTCTTTTGGATATTCAAACACGTGGTTTCGGTCAGGGTTTACTTCAATATAGTTTCCAAGCTTTCCTATTTCATCGAGAAACTCAGGAGGGATTGATGTCATATCCTGATTTATCCAGTAGTCGTGGTTTTTATCAAAAACGTTAAATGTCTCAAGGATTGTCTTCATCTTCGGAACTAGAATCTCTCCTATACTGGAAAGTTTGTAGAGTCTGTTATTCTCAACAATAAGGTCCTGCTTCATCAGTATCTTTATCTGGGTCATTATTGGGCTCGAGCGGACATCAAGTGTACTTTTGATTTCTTCGATGTTCTTGGGTCCGTCCAGAAGCAGCAAAAGTAGATTTTTCCTTTTTTCTGAAAGAAAGAGAACATCCAGTAGTGATGAATCCATCTAATTCCCTCTCTTAGGTCTCATCCTATTATTATATGTGACATCATATATATCTCTATACTAAATCTCTGAACTTTTTGCCTTTATCCTTGCCATTATAGTTTTTGCTGGGATAAGGAAATTCAGGGTTGGGAGAGTTTTGGGGTTCTTTTAGGGTTCTTTTTGGGGTTCATGCTTGAGGGCTTTTGAGATTTATACTTGCGATACAAAGAAAATTACCATTTTTATGTGTCATAATATCATATATCACATATCATATATTATAATATCATAATATCATATATGATATGTGATATATCATAATACCATAATATTACTTGTAAATATATTATTTTTATTATCCTTTGATTAGTTCCCAAAAAACTTCTATCTGACAGTTTTTGTGACGTACTTCTCTCATTAACTTAAACATTAGTATATTTTAGAAGTAGTTAGGGATTATATAGATCTATATCTTTTCATATCTTATTTACCTGTCTGGAAAGCCTCTTGAAATAATCAAACAGTTCCTGGCCCCATAAAAGAGCACTGGATTCGGAGCTTATAATGAATTGCTGGTCGAATTTTCCCTTTTTATCAAAAAGACCCAGCAACATTGTCCTATCGGTCACGGTAATCTCAGTAAGCTTTATTCCTTCTTTGGAAACATACAGGCTTACATTATCCATACCCATTAATTCATTTATCATATTTGAGTGTTCGTTTGATAGATGGTCCCAGACAGATTGAGTAAAATTCAGGGAAAGTTCAGCATCTTTTCTGCCAAGTTCAACATACAGGGGAAGATAGGCAGGGTTGAAATATGAAGCAAAAGTCGAAGCATGCTTTGCATTGGCCATGCTGTCAATTATTTCTTGAGAAGGTTCATATATGTGATTAAGGTCCGGCTCTATAAAGGTACAGTCTCCTAACTCGGATACACGTTCCAGCAAGTGGCGTGGGATTGCGTTCAGATCGTGACCTGTCCAGTATGAGTTATTTTTCTCAATTACTTCTAGAGCACTTATTAGGGGTTTTATCTTCTTGATAATGAATTCTCCCAGAACTGTGAGTTTATACATTCTGTCTTCCTGGACAATAAGGTCATGATCGATCAGTTTCTTTATCTGGGGGAGGATCGAGGTAGCTGTAACGTCCAGTGTATTCTTGATTTCGTCAATATTTTTTGAGCCGCTATCCAGCAGTATAAGAAGGTTTTTTCTCTTATCGGAGCGGAAAACAAGATCAATAAGTGAAGAATCCATGTTCTCTTACTTCCTGTTATTCAGTAACTTGCAGTTGTAGCCGATCCTTCTTTCCGGCAGGCTGGTTCTCTGGCTGTTCTTCTTCAAATTGAGTATTTCTCTTGCTGTTTTTTCCAAATTGAATATTTCTCCAGCTGTTTAAATTAACTTTTATATATAAATAATATTCGATTTATTAAACTAAGTCCCCCGGAGTACAGACACCTATAAAAGTTATTTTTGTTTCCATTGGCGTATGTTTCCAGCCAGGTGGAGAAAGGTATTCCATACTTGTGCTTATTTTTATTGAGCCTTCTGGAAGTCCAAAATCTTTCATTGAGTCCAGAATAAGTTCTTCTCCAGTTTTATAGGAATATTCTACTGCCATCTGATACTGCTCAAACTTCTTCCTTCCTGCAGGGGTAAATACCAGGAAGTTCTGGTCTGGATTTTCCATTGAGGATGGTCTTACAATTATCTCAATTCTTTTAATTCCTTTTCCTACTAGAGCTCCAACTGCATTTCCTACACTAGCCTGCTCAGGAACTATAATCTCTGCATCAATAAGTGCCTTGATATCTTCATAATAAGCCTTTACAGGGCCTCCGAGCAGGACTATGGGAATATTTAATTTGTACTGTACAGGAACATCTTCCTCCAGCATTTTCTTTATCCCTTCTTTTCCCCTGCCTTCCATGATATAAGACATCAAATTGTAAACCATATTTTTTGCAACTTGCTGCTTTATCTTTTTGCAAAAAGCATGAATTCCCATTTGAGTAAAACGCGAAAGTTTTTTTGCTCCTATCTGGGCAGCTTCCACATCCCATTCGGTATATTCCCCAAGCACATGCAGGGCATCAGTCGGTGTGAAGCCTATAGCCTGGATTACACGTTGCTGAACTAGTGAATCAAGGACTGCTGGAGAGGGAAACCGCTTCATTTTATTTAAAATTTCGTGAATAGAAAGAGGTTCGTCTTTTATAATCTCAAGTAACTTCTTCTCGCTTTCTGTAGGACTAATAGGGTCTGCTCCGGTGCTGACAAAGAATTTTGTAGGCTGAGTATGCTCACTGAGCATAGTTCTTAAGGGCACGGGATTGTTTTCAAGTTTTTCTTTAAAGTGGGGGTACAGTACAGCAGCAACGCAGAGTGGCATAACTCTTCTCGGGCCTATCCTGATGCATTTCTTAAACCACACATGGCTATCTCCCCCATTTGCCGAACTCTCTGTTCTTATCGCTTTTACTCGGGTTTGCCAGCCTCCTACAACTGCTCCTTTCTCACAAAGCTCAGGGACTCCGTTCTTTATTATGGAAACATCCGTACTTGTTCCTCCCACATCGATTACGGCACAGGTGTCCAGCCCTGAAAGGTAAGAAGCTCCCTTAATACTTGCAGCAGGGCCTGAGAATATGGTTTCAATGGGACGTAGTTTTGCACCTTTTATATCTATAACCGAGCCGTCACATTTCAGCATAAAGATTTTCGCATCAAGGTTTCTTTTCTTTATTTCGGCAGTGATAGAATGAATAAACTGGTATGTTATAGGAATTAGCTGGGCATTTAAGACAGCGGTAGCCGCCCTTTCGTAAGCTCCAAGCTCCTGAGATAATTCATGTCCGCAAACCACAGGATGCCCTGTCAATTTAAGAATTATTTCCTTTACTTTAAGCTCATGTTCCGGGTTTCTTGTGCTGAAGTACGAAGACACCGCAAATGCGGAAACTTTCTTTTTCAGGCTTACTGCAAACTGTTCCACGGCAGTAAGGTCCAGAGGCTGCAGCTCATCTCCATTGCTGTCATGCCCTCCTTTTACAGTAGTACAGTAATCTGCTGGAAGTTCTCTTGGGACAGTATAGTTCCCTACCAGAATCAGACCAACAGGATACCCTGTTTTTTCGAGAATGGTATTTGTTGACAGGGTTGTGGAAACCGATACCAGTTTTACTTTGCTAAGATACTCCGGATTTAGTTTATCAAGTGCATTTCGAATTCCGACCATAAGGTCCGGATAGGTAGTAATTGCCTTGCTGGTATCAAGGATCCGGCTGTCCGAATCTCTTAAAATTACAGCATCGGTGCAGGTTCCGCCTGCGTCAATACCCAGACTATATTGCATATCAAAACAGCCCCATTTTTACTTTATGTTACACATTTCAGATCCTTTTTTTTAGCTGTGTACATCCTTTTATCCGGAATTGTAAAGGTATTCTCAAGATATATATTTCTGTTTATATTATCCGGCTGCTGATATTCCAGTTTACTTTGTCCTCTCAGGCTGTAATCGTAGTTTTTGGGATTCCTACTCCTACGAAAACAAGTTTTGTTTCCAGGGGCACATCAGTCCAGCCGCTTGGCGCTAGATGCTTCCGGCTTACGTCTATATTTATATTCTCCTTTTGAAGTCCTGCACTCACCATGTAGTCCATAACAAGCTGTCTTCCAAGCTTTTCTGCGAACTCAACGGCTTCATGATAGCTTTCAAATTTCGTTCTTTCAGATGGGGAAAAGACAATGAACTCATTTTTAGTTTCATACGGCAAAGTATTTTCTGCAGTACACTTCTCATGAGCCTCATTATCTATATTCTCAGCCTTACCTTCAAGAGATTTAATGACTTTTGTTTTTATAAGAATCTCTACTCTTTTAATTCCTTTTCCGACAAGGGCTCCCACAGCATTACCAACCTCAGCATGCTCTGGAACTATGAAATCAGCATTTATAAGGGTTCTCAGATCCTCAACGTATGCCTTTACGGGCCCTCCTAAAAGCACTACGGGAATTTCAACTCTGAAACGGGTAAAGTTCCTTCCAAGAAGAACCCTATCAATCTCGTTTCTTGGCATTCCTTCTATAAGATAAGCAATAAGGTCTTCGGCAATATTTCGTGCAACCCTGCGTTTTGCTTCCGCACTGAAAGTTTCCGGGCTCTGCTTCAGTATTCTCCCAAGCATGGAAGCCCCAATTGTTGCAGCCTCCACATCCCATTCGGTATATTCTCCAAGCACGTGAAGGGCATCAGTAGGAGTAAAGCCTATTGATTGGATTAACCTTTTCTGGACTAATGAGTCCAGAATAGATGGAGCTGGGCGTTTTTTCAGGGCTATTAGCAGATCCCCGAAGGAAACAGGCTCTTTTCCTATATGCCTGTAGATTTCCCGCTCTCCGGCCTTCAGTTCAATAGGTTTGAAATCGGTCCTGACATAAAATTTTGTTACCTGGATGCTTTCACAGAGATACCCTTTTGCAACCTTGTTCAATTTCAGTTTTTCCTTGAAACCGGGGTAAGTGACCGAAGCCCGACAGAGTGGAATTACCCGACGAGGACCGATATAAATTCGATCACCTTTTACCCAGATATGACTGTCTCCCCCTGTTGCAGAGGTCTCCATACGAATAGCTTTTACTCGGGTTTGCCAGCCTCCGACAACGGCACCTATATTGCTAAGTTGGGGAAGCCCGTTCACTATCATGGCTACGTCCGTGCTCGTACCGCCAACGTCAATCATAGCACAGGTGTTGAACCTGCTCAGATGAGATGCCCCAACAAGGCTTGCGGCAGGCCCTGAAAATATTGTCTCAATGGGTTTTTCCAGGGCTTCTTCTATCCCTACCACTGACCCATCACATTTCAACATCAATAAGTTTGCGTTTATACCTCTGATTTCAAATTCCTTGACTATCGCCTGAATAAATTTGTGAGTAACAGGAATTAACTGGGCGTTAAGAAATGCAGTTATAGCCCTTTCATAGGCTCCAAGATCCTGAGAAAGTTCGTGTCCGCAAACAACAGGGTGCCCTGTAAATTCCTTTACTACTTTTTTGACAGCAAGCTCATGTTCCGGGTTGCGGTTACTGAAGTATGAAGAAACCGCAAAAGCAGAAACCTTATCTTTTACCTTTAGGGCAAATTCTTTTACGGAAGCGATGTCAAGAGTCTGTAACTCTTCCCCGTCATTGTTATGCCCACCAGAGACTGTCACCCAGTAAGCCGTAGGAAGTTTCTCAGGAATCACATAATCCCCTACCATAATTAACCCTACTGGAAACCCGGTGCTTTCCAGGATAGTATTCGTAGACAGGGTCGTAGATACGGATACCAGTTTAATGTCTTTAAGGTACTCTGGAGTAAGTGCATCAATAGCATTTTTCATTCCAGGGAGTGGATCGGGATAAGTAGTAAGCGCTTTACTGAATTCGATGACAGATCCGTCCGAGTCCCTAACGATAACGGCATCAGTATAAGTGCCTCCTGCATCGATTCCAAGACTGTAGTGCATTTTCAACCTCTTTTGCGAACCAGATAATTTTCAGTATTTTCAAATTTACTTAATTTCAGGTAATTAATTTCTTATCAATCGTTAAAATTCATACTTTTCTTAAGTCTGGTATCGATTTAAACCTATATCCGGAAAGTTCACATCCGTTTTTTCACACCATTATTATCATATTATTTTATTTTTTCTATGTTTTTATTTTATTAAAATAAATTTGCCTTTTCTCCTGTCTTCCCATTAGCAAATCTACTTTGTTTTTGAAACTCTTATTCACTACTTCTACGGGCTCGATTTTTATCAATACGTATATATCTTCCGTAAAAGATGCTTTCAGCCTCTCTTCTACCAGGTTTGCTATCTCTGCAGCTTCCAGAACATTCAGGGAATTATTCACATTGACACTAGCATTGATTGCTATATTCTTTCCTATCCTGCGGGTTTTAAGTTCCCCGGAACCTGTGACGTTTTCGGTTTTGTCTATAATCTCCCTAATTCTAAGGTTATTTTCCTCATCAAGGGAGGCTTCTATCAACTCGTTTGCAGTCTTGTAGAGAAGTTTGCCTGAAGTTTCAAGAAGATAGAGGCTTAAAAAAAGTGCAACGAAAGAATCAGCTATTTTAAAGCCTTTTTCAGGTAGGAACGTGCAGCCTATGCCTGCAATAACAAAGCCGAATATCAGTACATCTTTTATTGGAATAACTAATAACTTTTTTATCCGGACGGCTAATAATTCTTTTATTGGGATAGCTAATAAGTATTTCACTGGGACAACTGATAAGTATTTTATATGGATGGCTAATAGGTTTTTTATCTGGATGATTGATAAGTGTTTTATATGGATGGCTAATAGGTTTTTTATCTGGATGATTGATAAGTGTTTTATGGGGACATAATCTTTCGAGGAAACCTCTTTAACTTGTACTTCAGGATTTCCTATCAAGATAGCCATAATATTTCTTAATACAAAGGCTGCAATTGCGGCATAGAGTGCAGTGACTTCAGGAGTTCCGGGCTCTTTACTCTGCAAAAACATGAGCAGTTTTCCGGAACTCAGAGAAATTGTATGAAAACTTGCAAAAAGTAGAATTAAAGCCCCTGCTCCCACGCAGAGGGTTGTGACTTTTCCATGTCCGTAGTTGTGACTTTCATCCTCAGGTTTGCTTCCAATAGAATAATCCAAAAATTTTGTACACTCATTGATAAATTCGGAGAAAGAATGAACTGCATCGGCGAGAAGTAAAGTACTATTTCCCAAAGTCCCGGCTAGCAGCTTGAAAAGTGTCAATGTCAAACTCAAAGCAAGCCCCAAATAAGATTTATTGCGGGTTTTATTGCGGGTTTCGTCAAGCTTTTTATCCGCTTGCATTCGAAGTTCACCGTTAACTAGTTCTTCCAATCTTCCTTCTAGCGTATCTTTTTATTTCGATCATTCCTTTTTCACAAAGGCTGTGCTGCAACCATTGAGCCGGTTGATCACGCCTATAGGGTTAGGGGATAAGTTTTTCAAATCTAAATGGTTCTCTGGTTTTCGATAAAACCTTTTCTCAAAAGGTTTTCGCTCAAGCATTTTTTGAGAAGGCTTGGTAAAAACAAAAACGATATTATTTCTAAAAATTAAACAGGCACTCAAGTGCCTATATTTTATAACGCGGTCATAATGCAGAGGTTAGCCACTCATGCAATAATATTGGGAGGATTGGCAGCACAGGCTTATTGACCTATGCCTGCCTTAGACTTTATTTTACGCTGTTTTTACTGTTTCTTGCAGTTTTGGATTTAATTATATTGGGAGGATTGGCAAGCACAGGCTTAAGACCTATGCCTGCCTTAGACTTTGTTTTACACTGTTTTTTAATGTTTTACTGTTTTTAATATTTTACTATTTTTAATATTTTAGGTTGTTTTTTAATATTTATTCCTGCGGTTTTACGGATTTAACACAGTTCTCGAGGTTGGTGCAGGTTTTTTCTTCAGGTGTTCAAGGTTTTACTCAATAAATGCTGATTGTTTTACTATTTTAGAGTGGGATTACAGTTTTCCCGTGGATTTCATTCATTACCATGCCAAGAGCTGTATAAAGAGCTCCAAGGCCCATAACAAGTCCTACATAGCCAGCTATTACAAGCAACCCTGTACTGCCGGTTGCGTTTACAACAGCAAGCAATATAAATAACAAAAATAATGTAACAAAGACAAACTGGAGGGCACGGACTCCTATTTTCATAGTAACGATCAGCATAACAAAGGTATAAACACCCCAGATGAAGAGATACGCGGCCATAGCAGTTCCAGACGACGCTTCAGCCCATCCGATTGCAGGCATAATAAGTAATCCTGCCAGTGAGAACCAGAATAGGCCAAAAGCGGAAAATGCAGTCCCTGCGAAAACATCTCCTTTTTTCCAGCACATAATTCCTGCAAATACCTGGGCGAACCCACCTAGAAATATTGCCATCGAGACAATCATTGATTCTACAGGGTATACCCCGATGTAGCTCAGACTTAACAGGACTGCTGCAAGGCCCAGTCCGGTAAAACCAAGGGGGGCAGCATTTGCAGTCTTGTCAACTATTACGGTAGCAGTTCCTACGTTTTCGCTCATGGTTTCACCTGAAGCCAATTTCCTAAAAAAAATCAAAAAAAAGAAGTTTAGGGCTTAGAGCCCGTAGTTTTCAGGTTTGAAAACTGCAACTTCTTGTTTGAACTTTGTCAGGTTGTCGCTCATGAACTTGTCAGCATCGTCGGTGAGAGCTTCGAGGTCAGCCTTAACCTTTGCAAGAGCATTGGTTTCGAATCTTGTAAGTCTGAGCTTGCCGGAGTTGACACCTTCTTCGACGATGTTGCAACATTCGATTGCTGCGTTCTTTGCACGGAGGTAGTTGTTCTCTCCATCCTTTGCGATTGCCTGTCCTACCTTGTATGCGTTGTCATAGGCAAGCACATAGCCCTGCGGGTCTCTGTATTTGTCCGAGAGCACGAGAATGTCTCTGAGATCCTTTGCTTTTCCGGTCTTAAGTGCAACGTTCATCATGGAACAGTCGTATGCAAGAGTCTCGGACCAGCACTGAACAGTGGTACCGCCGAATTCACCATGGTATTCAACTGATTCGTTGGACCAGAGGTCACAGCACTGCATGACAATGTTACCCATCAGGTCAGAGTGGGCACAGGTTGAAGTCTTACCTTCCTGAGTAATTGGCACACCTGCAATGGACTTTATGATACTGTTTTCGTAACCACAGTCCTTTCCAGGGCCTACTGCACCGGCTTCATATGCACAGAGGGATCTTGCTGCAGAGATTGCCCTTGCAACAATTGCAGTTGTGTGAGCAAGGTTCTTGTCAAGCAGACCACCTGCAATGAACATTGCAGTGTTTGCCTGGGCACAGTCTGTGTCACCAGAAGCTACAGTTCCGGTCTTCTTTGCAACATCTGCAATGTCGGACCAGACCATTTCCATGTCCATGCTACCGAGCACACCGATACCGAAGAGAATACCTGCAGTGTCGTTTCTCAGAATAGAATAGTCGAAGACTTCCTTACCGCCCATTGATTCAACTGCAAGCAGGTCTGCACCATTGTTGGCAACTTCTTCAAAGGCTTCCATAAAGGTGCTGTACTTGTCTCCTCTGAGCTGGAGGTAGTCGCGGTCTTCACGAATGTCACCAATTGTGTGACGAAGTGCACACTTTATGCCGTATTCGTCATGGTATTCTTCCATGATGGTCTTCTGGGCATGTGCAACAGCTCCTCCCCAGGATGGGTTGTTGGACATCTGCTGAACGTGTTCAGTTTCAAGTACAACAGAGGGAGCTCCGATCTGGACCATTCTTGCCATAATATCAGTGGTGATCCTTTCATACTCTTTGATGAGCTTTTCTTTGGATGCACCGGCGCCAGGCCTTGGGGCATAGTTAACTTCGGGGGATGTGTAACCTGCACCGATTTCAAGGCCAAGCCCTGCTTTTACAGGGAACTTTGAATTTCCGAAAATTAGTTCATCTGCGTTAGCGTAAGCCATTGAAGTGTATTTTTTTACCATTTTTGCTCCCTCCTCAGTGTTTGTGGAATTCCTCTCTTAATGCTGTGATATCTGTAGTACCTGCAACGATTGCGTCAGCAATCTTGGGGGCGTCTGCAGCTTCTTCACCGTAAACTCCAAGGTCATACTGAGACACGAAGTCCTGGTTCACAGCACCGCCACCACATGCGAATGGGAGTTTTATTCCCTTTTCAAGGAGCTTATCATTAACTTCCTTAAATGCATACATGGTGGTTGTCATGAGAGCAGTACCTGTGAGCATCATTGGCTTTTCTTTTTCAACTGCAGCGATTACTTCGTCTACAGGAACATCTCTTCCAAGGTCAATTACCTCGTAGCCGTTTGCTCTCAGAAGGGCAGCAACAATGTTCTTTCCGATGTCATGGACGTCGCCTTCTGCAACATGGCAGACAACCTTGCCCTTTGGCTCGGGAACTTCAGTTGTCTGGCTCTTACAGAAGTCAATACCTGCCAGCATGGCATCAGCGGACATCATAACGTTCGGGAGGAAAATGATACCATCGTCGTAGAGCTGGGTTACAACTCCCATTCCTACCATCAGGGCATCATCGATAAGGTCGATTGGCTTCTTGCCTGCATCGATTGCAGCCTGAAGTGCGTCAACTACGTCATCCTCTTCTCCCTCATAGATTGCTTTTGCAACAGGATAGATGAGTTCGTCTTTTGGATAAAGCTCTTCTGCGGCTTCATCAGGGGTCATTTCCTTTTCGAGGGCGACGTTGTAGCGTACTAATATGCCGTCGATGTCTTCCAGTTTCAAATCCAACATATTTTAACCTCCATTTAGCAAAAAGGTCTCGGATTGCTCAGATCGTTGACCCTGCAAGTTACATCTCCCTGAAGTTCTCAAGCTTTTTTGCCGGATACTTCTTAAATACAATGTCAAAGAATTCGAAAACCTCCAGATCGAATTCCTTCCATTTGGGGGAACTAGATAACTTTAAGTGGTGTACTGGTTATTCAGAAGCTGGATTTCAATCCTTTCTCTCGTTTTTCAAGCTTTCTGAAAAGGCTTTTGAGTTATTTTTCCCGTTTTTATTCCCGTTTTTAAGTCTTCTCAGAAAGCTCTTTAGTTGCCAGGCCCAGATATTTTTTATTTTCCATTTCCTGGCTCTAATGATCTTTTTTCCAGTTAATTCTGATAAGTGTACTCCCTTTAGTATTCCGGGATGCACTTGCAGATCACAGTTAGATTTTATTGCATATACCTTCACCGATGCTAATTTTTGAATCGTTATAATTTTATAATTCTCTTCTCAATTTTCTCTGCAAATGATTTTATTAAAAAGAAGTATTTTTTTGTCCTCTTTGATCTAAACAATGAGATCAAAATTTATGTGACAATTATTTTCCATTCAAAGGAGATTTTATTGCAGGAGGTGAAGATAAGGAGGTTTTTACTTTGAGCGAGGAGGTTATCAAGTAGATTTGTTTTCTTACTGGAGATTTGAGAAGGCAAAAAATTGGATGATCAAAGTATGTTTTTGAAAGCACACAAGTGAAGTGAATCTCCTGTTCAGTTCTCCTCAGAAATCACCTAATTTCTTGCTTTTGGTGGAAACTGCTTGAGAGCTTTCATAACTCCGATCTTTTAACTCTCTGGAGTTTATTCAGATTCGTTTTTTTGCCGTTTTTCAACTCTTTTTTAAACAGAGACAAACTATTTTCCTGGAAGGTTATTCCATCTCTGTATTGGATTTTTCATCAAGTATGCCTCTTTATAACTGTTTGAAATTCTGCTGCTGATCCGTAGTCAGTTTTCTCCAAATAGCTGAAAGAGTACTTTACCTCTCTATTTGAGGGTCAGCTTCTTGACAGGGGGCGATGACCATTTTATCATATATAAAGTTTTTGTGTGACCGGTCGCGGTTGTCCTTTTCAGGAAACATTCTTCCTTTATCATTTATCTATGTCCATGCCGCAACTGTCCCCAATAGGAAACTTTCAAACCGGAAACGTTCTTCCTACTTGGGTGTCCTTATCTTTGCCAGGCTGAAAAACCCATCATTCTTACTATCGAATTTAAAAAGATTCAATAAAGAAGTCCTAAGTTATCAAACTCTTTTTTTATAACCTGCAGTCCCTTCTCGCAATCTTCGGGAGACTTGCCGCCTGTGATCACCAGTTTGCCAGAGCTGAATATTAGCACTACTATCTTGGGGTCCCCTAGCCTGTAAACAAGCCCGGGAAATACCTCTGGTTCGTACTCTACGTTTTCCATACCAAAGGCTATAACAATGGTATTCAGGTTCAGGTTAGTTTCCAAATCAGCGGTGGCTACAATATTCTGAATATGAACCTCAGGTTCTGGATTTATTTTCTCACAGCCAATGGATCTGAGCGTGTTAGCCAGATTGATTATGGCCATATTAGCATTTTTGACAGTCTTAGCTCCGGTACATACTACTTTTCCGGAGGTGAAAATTAGAAAAGCAGCCTTTGGACTCTCAATTCTGTAGACCAGGCCAGGAAATTTCGCTTTATTATATTCTGCTCTCTCCAGCCCTGCCTCAATCTTCTGCAGATCGAACTCTTCCGCCAGGGTAGTGGATGCCACCACATTCTCTATAGTTATTGTATACTCCATGAAACATATATCTTAAATGTTCTATAGAAGCTATTATCGGTTTAAGTCACAAAATAGTTAAAAATAAGCGTTTTGCATGGAACAAAAAACCTAGCAAATATTGCAAAAATAGCAAAATTGGTAGTCTATCATTAAACGATTGATTTTCCATAATCAAGTTTCCAATGTAAAAATTATTTTATTTTCATGTGTTAAAACAGGTCTGCTGCAACAACAAAACTACAAAACCAAAGGCTTTAAAACGTTATGAAGAGTATTCCAAAAAAGAACAATAATAAAACAGTAAAGGAAGGCCAAAGCTTTTCAACTTAATAAATGATTGTGGCCTGGCTATAGCCTGGCCTTTTTCTTTCCACTTTTTGAAGGAAAGTTGCCTTTCTTTCAGATGTCTGCTTATTACCATCTGCAGCTTTAATAAGCTCATCTGTGGGTACGGACGTTACTGCAGAAAGCATCTTTATTTCCTGAAGCCTGAAAGAAAGCTTAATGTGTCCTATGAATTCGGAATTCAGCTTTTCTGCCTTATCTCTTATGCTTTCTAGATTTGAATTGAAATTATGGTCTGACACAAATTTAAAGTTCAGTTTTTCTGCCTGATTTCTTATGCTTTCCAGGATCTACTCGGAAACAAAAATTGCTTTTTCGATGGGCCTCCTGTAGCGCAATTTCAAATTAGGATGAACAAACCGAAACTCCAGACATTTGAATTGAGTTTTTCTTGCCTAGAGTCACTTTTCTCCTGCTATTTTCTTCCAGCAACTCGAGCAATTTGTCAAAATTTTCTCCTCCGTAACGAGCCGAAAAATGAATCATTCTTGCTTTAGGGTTTAATTTGCGCAGGAACAGGCAGATTTCCAGGAGCTCTTCACGATTGTTTATCAATTCGACTTTATTAATACCCAGGATCTCAGCCTCTCCTACCTGATTTTTCATGAAATGTTGCAGCTCGCCTGTCTCTTGACCCAGTTGCCCAGCATCCACAAGATTCACTATTGGGGCAAAAGTTATTCCTGGGATTCTCATATTCTCAATATTTCTTTTTATTTGCCCAGGGAAAGCTATTCCTGTGGGTTCTATTATAATAGTGTCCGGACTATAAGATGAAATGAGATCTCTCAATGTGTGTTCCATGCTGATTTTCAGGGTAAAGTAGACACAGTCACTTGTAATTTCCCTGGTTTCAATCTCCCCTTTTGAGATAGTATTATTTATTCCTATTTCTTCGATCTCGTTAACCATAACTGCTACTTTCTGCCCCTGTTTTCCCAGGTGTTCGACGAGCTTTCTTATCAGTGTGGTTTTCCCGCTTCCCGGGAAGCCTCCGATTAGTATACATTTCATGCCTTTACACCTTCCATAAGTTAAGCAGAGTCCGAATCAATCTCTGGATAATGGCAATGTCTCTACAGAATATCGAAAAATGACGAGACATTGCCATGACACTGTAACTGGGGTTTAGGAGTTTTTTCAGGATTTATTTCCAGAGATTATTACTTATTTTGACTCTCTGATTATCAATTAAATATTCTCTCAATTGTATATAGCTTAACCGACATTCTTTTTTTACTGACGTGTAATATTTTCCCCTTTTAAAAACAAGCTTTTCCTTAAATTTCATGCTTATCTGAATTTTCCAACGCGTTATATTTTCCAATATTAAAAGAGGGATTAAAGTTATGTGATTTCGAAAAAAGTAAGTCATTAAATATTTAAGGGCATTAAAAATTTGAAGGCTTGATTCGCATATTTAAAGGAGTCCTGAGTATCCAGAGCTTTGAAGAGAAGAGCTTTGAAGAGATTAACCCTGCTTACAGGTCAATAGCACTTGTAATATTCGGTGTAAATCTAAGAGATTTTCAAATTAGGATTTTGATAAAACTTACCTTCTATTTCACTATCCGTAGACGTATCTGTTTTCTTAGATTTGATTGCTAGTAAAATAACATAAAACTGGTTAGATAAGAACATACATAGGAGATCTTCACAAAAAACGGTTAAATAGATCTGGATTTTTTAGAGTAATTTGATAGCCTCTCTAAAAGAGCTTTCTTTTTCAATATACTTTAAGTATTATCTCTACAATATATATTATGCATTATCAGAAAGTAAATATAATCTTCACAACATTAATTTATTTCTGGCTGAAAATTATTTCGGCTCTTCGTCATTCTCTATGGATAAGATAATTTTCAATTCAAGACCGCCTTGGTTTTTTATGAGGACATTATGAGGATATCCACACAAAACAATGAAGAGTCATTATTCTCCGTTTTTAAGGCAAGAACGTTTTATCATTGGCACACGAATAATGTCTGATAGTGTCCAAATAAGCAATGATAATGTCTTAATTTCTTCTAATACTGATTAACACGATACGTATCGTTGATATGAAACGCTTTTACTCCCCATCATCTCTTAACTAAAGGCTGAAACTGTGCTGCTTCGTGATCGTGGTAGATTTTAGGAGTAAATTCTGGCGAATTTGTTCCGATTTAGATTATGTATGAGTAATTGGAAGCTGATAAACATGAGTTCCCTTATAGACCTGATTTTTTTCTCTGAAAAAAGAAAAAATCTTCTTGTTCAGTTAGCTAACGGGCCGATGGATATTAACGAGATAAAAGAAGTTCTTAACGTAAACTCCTGTGCTCTAATGCCTCAGATTAAAAAACTTAAAGATATGGATATGATAGTGCAGAAAGGAAGTATCTACCAACTTTCGGATATAGGGGCAGTAATCGTTGAGAAAATGCTTCCTCTTAAATCCGTTCTTGACGTTTTTGACGGAAATAAGGACTACTGGTCAAAGCATGACCGGTCTCCTATTCCAAAACATTTAATTAAGAAAATAGATATGTTGGAAAAATGTAACCTGGACGAGCCTGATCTTGACCACATTTTCGAGTTTCCAGGGTATTTGCGTGACAGACTGAATGATTCAAAAACTATAAAATCCTTTTACTCTTATTTCTGTCCTGATTGCCCGTCGATTCATGCTACCTGCGCGGAAAACGGGGCCGAAGTACACCTTATGCTTGATGAAAAAGTGTATAACAGATTTAAAAATGATTTTGAAGAAGAATATAATGTGTTGCTTGAAAATAAAGTGTCACTTTATATATATTCCGGCAAAATAAGGCCTTCTTCTTTCATGGTTACAGATAATTTCCTGATGCTGAAACTCTTCGGAAAAGAAGGAGAATTCGATCACAGGAAGATCACGAGTTTTACTCCAGGTGCCCTGGAGTGGGGCAATGAGCTGGCTCAGTATTATATAGACCGTTCTACGAAAATCGATTAAAACAATGAATGTTGACTATAAAGATCAGTTAAAACTGAGGGTCAACAGATCAATAAAAATATGAGGAAAAATTTGTTTTACTTACTAATTTCTTCCTCTTGATCACCATGCTTATGCTTTTCATGGTGCTCGTGTTCTTGATTATGTTCGTGTTCTTGATTATGTTCGTGTTCTTGATTATGTTCGTGTTCTTGATTATGTTCGTGTTCTTGATTATGTTCGTGTTTTTGATTATGTTCGTGTTCTTGATTATGTTCGTGTTCTTGATTATGTTCGTGTTCGTGGTTATGTTCATGTTCGATTTTGTTTATTTTTATTTGCTTTCTCTCAAAGACCTCGTGTACCGAACTATTCACAGCGGCTTTAACAGCTTCTTTGTCAGCATTTGAGACCGCTGAAAGTATCTTGAGAGTAGGAGTTGCTCCTTCCTTTGATTTGATTACATCTTCCTGGGGCTCTTCATAATATACTGTAACGCTCTGTTTTACGGTTTCTGACCCATTGTCCAGGAAAAGCTTAATATGCCCTATAAATTCGGGATTTAGTTGCAGCACCTTTGCTTTTACTGTGTTCATCAGTTCGGTTGTTAATTTCCTTGCAGCCTCAGTACTCAGGTTTTCGTTTTCAACCGCGAACTCTGCAGAATAACTGCCTACTTTTGAGGCTTCTATCGAACTCTCGGTTTCCTGAGGCGTAGAAAGTTCGGCTTTATAAGGTTCGGTTTCTGTTATCTCAGCTTTCGTTGTTTCAGCTTTTATGGATTTTTCGGGTAACTTTTCAAGATCCGGAAGCACCAATTGCATGAAGTTCTCAAAGCTCTCGCCTGTGTCTTTTCCTGAAAGCAGGACCACCCTGGCTTTCGGATTCAATTGCTGGACCGAGGCTTCAAGTATTGGAAGTCGGATAGGTTCTATCAGATCTGTTTTATTTATCCCTAGAATTTCCGCATCAATAATCTGTCTCATGGCAAATTCTTTTACTTCTTTCATCAAATGCTTGAAACGGCTGCCGTCAATCAGGGTCACAAGAGGAGCGATTTTTACCTGCTCGCCAAGATTCATGAGTTCTATTTCTTTCTTTATTATATTCGGGAAAGCTATTCCTGTAGGTTCGATCATGAGAATGTCAGGTTTGTATTCGTTTATAAGATAAGTAACTGTTACCCTTAACCCTACTTTCAGAGAACAGCAGATGCACCCACTTGTGATCTCTTTTGTATCGAACCCGAACCTTTTTATCACATCTCCGTCAATGCCGACTTCCCCTATCTCATTCACAATAATGGCAACTCTTTTTCCTTTCTCTGCAAGGTATTTACCCATATTGATAATGGTGGTTGTCTTCCCGCTTCCCAGGAAACCTCCAACAACAATAACTTCCATTTTTTTTCCTCCGTTTTCTACCGTTTTCTACCGTTTTCTATTTCTGTCACTTTCTTTTATAAAATTAGTATAGAACTTTACCTTTAGCTCAGGGATATAAATGTCAATTTCTCTATTCTTAAATATATTTCTTTATTTCTAAGCCGTTCCCTAGAAACAGTTTGAAGATAAAGAAAAGCGATTTTATCTCATGTTCAGAAGTTACATATTTCATTAAAAGGTCACATATTCAGGTTGAAGTTACATGTTTCATAAGAAGTCACATATTTAGGTTGAACTCTACAAGCAATTAAAAACATTATTAGAACCTTCGGCTGAAAGCATGTGGCTACAGGTATTCGATATGCTGCACTAGCATGAAAAATCGTAAAACAGCAAGTATTTGAGCATATCATAATTTTATTCATATATTATAATTTATTCATTATAACTTTACTCATATATTATAACTTTGCTCATATATTATAACTTTACTCAATATACTTAAGAAGATATGGTGGTTTCCAGGTAAACGGTCTGGAGGAAACCTGAGCACAGAAACCACCTTGCTGTTTTTGGAGGTTAAAGAAAATTAAATTATATTGGGTTTTACATAACTGGAAAGCTTAGTCGTTGAGTTACAATTTCTTATGATATTACTTACTAAATTCTGACCGAAACGTTGGGTCAAGATGCAGTTTTTCGTAATCTGACCATCGAGATGTGTTACTCTAGTCAGATGTTTTTTATTTTATTCTATGCGACCTCTGATAATCACATAATCTCTGGTACTCATGTATTTCATCTACTCGATGCTCATGTATTTCATCTACTCGATGCTCATGGTGATGATCGTGTCCATGATATTCTTCTTCTTCATCATGGTCATGGTGATGATCGTGTCCATGGTGTTCTTCTTCATCATGTTCGTGTTCGTGATGGTGGTCATGTTCGTGATGATGATCATGATCGTGGCTGTGTTTTACCTGATGAACATCGACTCCTATTTTTTCAAAGGCTTCCTCAACCGAGCTGTTAACGGCATTTTCAAGTTCTTTTCTCTCAACTTTTGAAATGGCTGAAAGGACCTTGAATGTCGGGATAGCTCCATCATTTGATTTGAAAATATCTTCTTGTGGCTCTTCGTTATATATTGTAATGCTCTGTTTCGCTGTTTCCGATCCGTTATCGAGGAAGAGTTTGATATGACCTAAGAATTCTGGATTAAGTTTAAGGACCTTTTCTTTTATTTTATTCATTATTTCGGTTGTAATGGTTCTTGCAGTTTCCTCATTAAGGTTTCTGCCGTCTTTTAAGGAATACTCTACAGAGTAACTGCCAACAGTATGCTTGAAAGAATCGCCATGATTATATGGAACATTTGAAGAATTCCCTTCAGAACTCTCAACTTCACAGGCATCGTTTGAGTTTTCAACATACTGTTGTGTAGATTCGTTTTCTTCTGCCTTTTTGGTTTTATTTGGAATATTCTTTATTCCTGGAAGAACCAGTTGCATGAAGCTTTCGAACCTTTCTCCGGTGTCTTTTCCTGAAAGTAAGATAACTTTAGCTGTTGGGTTAAGTTGCTGGACTGAAACTTCAAGAATGGGGATCTGAAGTGAGTCTATAAGGTCCACTTTGTTTATGCCCAGGATCTCAGCATCTATGATTTGCCTCATGGCAAAATCCTTTATCTCTTTCATCAGGTGTTTGAAGCGGCTTCCATCTATCAGAGTTATCAGGGGAGCAACTTTAACTTCCTCTCCAAGGTTCATTAGTTTGAATTCGTTTTTAATGGAGTTTGGAAAAGCAATTCCTGTGGGTTCGACCATCAGGATATCCGGCTCATACTCTTTC
This sequence comes from Methanosarcina barkeri 3, assembly GCF_000970305.1. Taxonomy (GTDB): domain Archaea; phylum Halobacteriota; class Methanosarcinia; order Methanosarcinales; family Methanosarcinaceae; genus Methanosarcina; species Methanosarcina barkeri_A. Next base: position 4,293,148 of record NZ_CP009517.1, on the reverse strand, counting down.
ATGAGAGTATTGACTGTTGTTCTCAACCCCATTTTTAGGGTACAACATATGCATCCGCTTGTGATCTCTTTGGTATCAAACCCAAATTTCTTTATTATATCTCCATCAATTCCTATTTCTCCGATCTCATTAACAATGATGGCGACTTTTTTTCCTTTTTCTGCCAGGTATTTACCCATATTGATGACAGTTGTGGTCTTCCCGCTTCCAAGGAAACCACCAACAATAACTACTTCCATTTTTTGTCCTCTCCTCTTCCATTTTTACTTATGGTTTTTTTCTATCTTTAGATAGAAACCTTAAATCTCCACGATTTTTCTAACTACGAAATTTAGACTTTAACTTCTTTACTCTCATAGTATATCTTTTTTCTCCTAATTTGGTATGTATAAAAACTTTTTTGATGACCTATCTGCCCTATTTATCATTTTTATTGATAAAATTTGGCATATATAAAAATTATTGTCATTCATATCTTTTTTATATTCCCAAATTTACTGAGTTTTAAGGATTCTAAGATATCACAGGAATTTATTTGTCGATCTTTGTTTTTTGACTACTACATTCATTTTCTTTCGTTTTATTAATGTTTGCTCAGTTTGTTTATTATCCTGGTCATTAAGGCAAAATTTGGTATCTATCAAATATTATTTGGTATCGTTCCAAATTTACCTTAATACCGGAAACTAAAGCACTTAATTATCTCTAAAATCCATAAATCTGGATCAAAAACTCTCAACTGTTGGAAAAGTGTTGGAGAACTCCAAGCTGGTGGCATGTCAATACTCAAGCATGAGCAGAAAGCCAAAATAGAGAATTAAAAATAAGAAAAATTAAAACAAAACCAAAATATATAAAGTACGCTGAAAACACAAACGCTGCAAACACAATAGTTACAATATTATCCGAAAACTCATTCAGGGTCTCAAACCCGACTGAATATTTATCTTGAATAACGGATATTCCCATTTGGATTTCACAGTTCTGAATTGCACTCTTGAACATGAGGCAGAAAGCCCGCAAACTTCAGTTTACGGACTGTCCACTCTCGTTATTTATTTCTTTGCTTTCTGTTATACTCCTGCCACGGTAAGGTTTTCCCACTTAAATCTATCATCAGGACAGGCGTGCAGGCAACGCTGACAATTTGCACCATCACAGAGATCGGTCCTTATTTTTACAGTTCCCTTGTCATCCATTCTTAGGGCTCCGTTAGGACAGACTTTTACGCACTTATGACAGCCTTCACAATCCTCAATTACCATTGTAAGGTAAGTTCCGACCTTTTCAAGCACTTCAAGCCCTTCTTCTCCGAGTACGGGAATGTCCCTTTCAACCTGGCGGTCAATTTTGAGAATAGAGGAAGGCTCACCAATCATGGGCAGTTTTTTCTTTTTCAGGAACTTCTGAAGCATCTTGAAAGCCATGCCTTCGTTCCAGTATGCAAGTTCCAGCAGATAAGCTTCCTTAAAAGCCTCAGAGGTTGCAAACATTACGTGGGTGCCCACTATTTCCTTTGCAATTTTCTGCAGTTCCCAGAGCCTGTCTTCTGAAAGCAGGATTTCCCTGGCAACGGTCAGAGAGGTATTGCCTATCTGAGAAACATAACTCGCATTATAAGGGATCATTCCCACCTTATGAGCTTTTGCAGCATCCATATAAGTGCCTGCAGCGCCTGACATGTGAGCTGTTTGCAGTTCTTCCATGTCTATGCCTGCAGCTGCACAGAGAGTTATATGCCCGGCCCTGAGTGCTCCTATAGCTCTTCCGGCTGCGATAAGGTCTTTATTGGTAAATATTACTTCGTCCTGAAGGTGAATAATTCCATCAGGGGTCTGAATCTTCGGCAGCACAATTAGTTTATTTCTCATAGCTGTCTCTATAAGGGCAATAACTCCAGTACCTGTGATGCCTTTTGCAGTGAGCTCTCCTTTTTCCACTACTTCCCCGGTTTTAGGATTTACAAGATCTCCCTTGATGGTATTCATATCCCGATCGAGTACATAGCAGCGCAGGTTATTGCCCTCAAACTCCACATCACAGATCGTGTGAGGAGAAGCAATTGATCCGCACTCTATCTCCTGACCTTCAAGAGCAGGACCTGCTGCGGCCGATCCTGTATATATAATACCGTTTGCTTTAAGAGCCATTTCGGCATTTGTGCCGTAGTCTGTTGCAATTGCGATCTCATTGCTCTCAATCATGCCAGCCTTTACAATGAGAGCAAGAGCATCGGCTCCGACTTCATGTTTAATTGCCGGGGGCACAAATAACTTGCAGTTTGTAGCTTCTTCAAATCCCTCTATTTCGGCTAGAGGTATTATACGAGCGTCCCTGTTTTGCTCTTCTATGTGATACTTTTGCTTTTTACGCTCTCCGGCGTATGCCAGATCGTCGATTGGAATACCCTGGAAAATGGAAAGTTGAATTGGGTTTCCGCAAATTGAAAATTTTTCCATTTCTGCCAGTTTCACTCCAAGTTCAGCAAGAATATTTTTTACCGCAGTTGCCGAAAGACCGTGAGCTTTGTCAAGCCCGTAATGGATTGCAAAATCAAGGTGATCCATTACGTTTGCTCCGGGTAGGGGATTTCTCAGTGTTATGACGGTTTTTTTAATCTCCCCGGTCTCCAGGTCAATTTTCTGGGCCCTAAAACCGCTGGTTCCGAGGTCAATTGCAACTCCTATTCTCATACCTTAACCTCCTCCAAAAAAGTTTGAGATCTATTTATCTGTCTGTTTTAAACGTATTCTAAGTTTAATATATTTAGATAAGTATTATGTTGAATAAGATCTAAAGCTATTTATACTGAATTGTTTGTTCAGGATGACCTTCTTCAGTTCATAGCCTTTAAAAGTCCATAGCTTTTCAGAGCCTGGCTTTAGAGTTTTCACTCCACATAACAAAATTAAAAAATATATTGTAAAACACAATTCCAGGAAATCTAAAATTTTAGATATATAGTGTTTTAGATATCTGAAATGTGTTCTTAAAAAAATAAAGAAATTTTTGTGCCTTTTCAGGCGTAGTACTCGTCTCTTGCTGCAACCATTGCTTTGATGTTTTCGAGAGGAGTCATAGGTGCAATACCACAGCCTGGTGCAAGTACATCAATTCCGCCTTCAAGAGCTACTTTTGCTTCAGCTTTTATCTTGTCAATAGGTCCGGGCAGCAGAGTGAAAGGACTGGAAATGTTTCCTACTAATCTTGCCCTGTCTCCAATGATTTTCTTCCCTTCGGCTGCGTTACCGATCTTTTCTTCTACGCTGAGGCCTTCGAAACCGCAGTCTGCCATGTCGCTGAGGATCGCGTTAACTTTACCACAGATGTGGAGTACGGTCACGGAGTTAACACTGGAGGAGAACTTCTGTAACCTTGACTGGAGGAACTGTTTAAATGTGTCAGGGCTCATGAGATCAGGGGAAGCGACAGGGTCTGCAATTGCGATAACATCTGCACCGGCTTCAACCATCGCATTTGCGTAAGCGATTGCAGCTTCTGTGGCAAGATCAAGAGCCTGTTCAAAGAGATCAGTCTTCTTAATGGACCATTTCATGAAGGATTTTACACTTACCAGGTCGGAAGCAACTGTAATCGGGCCTTCCATACCTCCGATTATTGGCACGTCAGGACCTACTTTCTCCCTGACAATCTTAATGGCTTCAAGTACGGCTGGAATTCTGCCTTTCTGCAGAAGGTCTGCTGGGATGGCTGCGTCGTCAAGGCTTTTTGGATATGGGTGTTCTATAACAGAAGGCTGCCTGTTCTTGGTACCCATATTGATTTGACAGCCCATTGCTTCAACAAGCACTGTCAGACAGTAGGGAAGCCTTACAGCCTCAAGTCCACTAAGTTCATAATTGGCGATTGCCAGTTTTGCCATAAGTTCAGGATTGGTGTGAGCTTCAGGCCAGGCAGCTCCAACTTCGTCCATAAGTTCTACAATCCCGGTCTGGGTTACGGAGCAAACAGGTACTTTGTCAACGGGCTTACCTTCAAGGGCAGCTAAGAGTCTCGTTTTGAGTGTAAATTCGCTCATGGTCATACCTTTCTAAATTATCTCTATTTTTTTTATTAGGATTTTATTGTCTACTTAACAATATTATTGTTTAGACCTTTCAAATCCAAAAGGTTTTACGCTCCGGAATGGAAAATCCAGAGTTTCAAAATGTAGTTAAAATCATAGGTTTTGCCTGGGAAATCAACAATAAATTGAATCTCCTTTTCCATCGCGCCCGAGCAGAGATGGAAAGCAGGGTACTAAAAATAATTCTCAGGCTCCTTTGATTACATTAGAGTACGGGCATTTTTTTAGTTAACAACTTATAAAAGCTATTTGTCAAGAATATTTTTCTGCCATATTTTTAATAAACAGGGTCATAAATTTCGACCTCATTGTTCAGCTTTTATAATAATAGAGTTCTCCACTTTTTCACTCTACTCCATTAATGAATCAGGTCTGATCTGGTAATGATTAGTTCCGATCTGGTAATGAATTAATTTAATCCTCTCTACTTTATTTACTCTTTTCCTTTGCTATCTCTCTAACTTTGGATTTTGAGATATTTTTCGTAATCTATGTCAAGCTTCTTATTCTTGTGATTCTTATTCTTTTATTGCATTAAATAACAAAGGGGATTCAATGGGGAAGAATCTAACTAGCAGTAACGACAAAATGTGTTCACCCCAGGGGAACGAACATAACATTCAACTTACTGCATTTTTTGAAAAACTAAACGTTGATGAAAACGGACTCAGCGAGCAGGAAGCTGCTAATCGGCTCAAAGAGTGTGGAGCCAATATTCTCAAAGAAACAGGAAAAGAGAGCATAATAAAGAAGTATCTCAGACAATTCCGGAATTTATTCTCCATTCTGTTAACTGTGGGATCTATTCTCTCTTTCATAGGAGAATATCTTGACCCCGGGCAAGGAAATCTGTATATAGGAATTGCCCTACTAGGCGTTGTAATCATTAATGGAACCTTTACATTCGTACAGGAATACCAGGCTGAAAAAACAATGGAAAGTTTTCGGCAGCTTCTTCCGCCTCATGCCAGGGTCCTCAGGGATGGAAAGGCAAGGGATATTCTGGCGTCGGAGCTTGTTGTAGGTGACGTCATTTTTCTTGAGGAAGGGGATAAGGTCCCTGCTGATGGGCGTCTGATTGAAACCAATGCTCTTAAAGTGGACAATTCGGCTATTACCGGTGAATCCGAGCCTCAGCTTCGGTCCCTTGAATGCACTCACCCAAATATGCTGGAGTGCAGGAATATGGTTTTTTCAGGGACTCTAGTACAGAGCGGGAATGGAAAAGCTGTCATCTTCGCTACGGGACAGGATACTCAGATAGGGAGTCTTGCAACGCTCACACAACAGACTTCAGGCGTGGATACTCCTATTAGGAGAGAAATAAATTATTTCATAAAAGTCATATCTGCAATTGCGATTTCCCTGGGAATAATTTTCTTTATACTTGCTTTTCTTCTTCAGGATGTTTTTCTTGCAAGCTTGATCTTTGCGATTGGAATTATTGTTGCCAATGTGCCAGAAGGGCTTTTGCCCACAGTCACTCTTGCCCTTAGCCTTGCTTCCAAGCGAATGGCCTCGAGGAATGCCCTTATAAAGCAGCTTGAGTCCGTGGAAACGCTGGGCTCGACAACGGTTATCTGTACAGATAAGACAGGTACTCTGACTCAGAATAAAATGGCAGTAAACTCTATAATGGTCGGTTTTGAGTGTCTCGTTCTAGAAAATCCTGCCAGCACTAAGAAAACAGTTACAGAGAAAGAGACCGAAGAAAGGGCAAACAAAGCTGTTGTGGAAAAATTTTCAGATCCAGGTCCTGAAGGGTTTTGTGCTCTGGAAAAGCCTGTCTGGGACCCTGAAAAGTTGCCATCTGTTTTCATAAGAGTTGCAGGGCTCTGTAATAATGCAAAACTTCGCGATTCTGCTCCTGGATACACCGGTGACCCTACAGAAGGAGCCCTTCTCGTTTTCGCAAATAGCCTGGAAGATATAAGAAATCTCAAGAATGATTATCCTAGGTTGGAAGAATTTCCTTTTGATTCGCTTACGAAAAGAATGGAAGTTATCTGCCGTACTCCTGAAGGAAAACTCGAAGTTTATCTCAAGGGCGCTCCGGAAGTAGTTGTGAAAATGTGCAGTTCTGCCCTTGCTTCAGAAGGAATCAAGAAACTGGGTGAAGTTGAGCAGAAAGAGCTTCTTGCCCGGCACCTGAGACTTGCAGAAAAGGGAGAGCGTATAATTGCCCTTGCATACAGGCAGGGAGATGAACAAAAAGAGTATACAGGAGACTTTACTTTTCTGGGGTTCATAGGTATTGTAGATCCTCCGCGGCCCGAAGCCAGAGAGGCTATTGCAAGATGTCATGCTGCCGGAATTAAAGTTGTCATGATCACAGGTGATCATCCGGTCACCGCAGAATCAATAGCAAAGGATGTGGGACTTGCAAATGCTGGAAACCTTGAGATTATTACCGGAGACGAACTGGCAACACTCTCACGCGCTGATCTTGCTTCAAGATTAAAAAACCAGAGCATTGTATTTGCTCGTACTTCGCCAGTACAAAAATTAAAAATCGTACAGCTCTTCCAGTCTCAGGGGGAGATCGTGACCATGACAGGAGATGGGGTCAATGATGCTCCTGCAATCAAAAATGCAGATATGGGAGTTGCTATGGGCAGCGGCACGGATGTGGCGCGTGAAGCTGCAGATATGGTACTCCTTGATGATAATTTCGCTACGATTGTGAATGCTGTAGAGGAGGGCAGGACGGTTTTTGATAATATTAAAAAATTCATTGTATACATCCTTGCCAGTAATATTCCTGAAATTTTGCCTTTCATAGCCTTCGTCCTTTTTGCTCTTCCACTTCCCATGCCTGTACAACTTATCCTGGCAATCGATCTGGGTACGGATATGTTGCCTGCGATTGCTCTGGGAAAAGAAAAAGGAGAAGGAGATATTATGAAAAGACCTCCCAGGGCGAGAGAAGAAAAATTGTTGACTCCTCCCCTGCTCCTTACAGCTTACGCAGTAAAGGGCCCTGTAGAAGCTATTGCAGGCTTCTTCTGCTATTTTGCCGTACTCTATGGAGGAGGCTGGAGCTTTGGCGAGCAACTTGCAAACAACAATCCCCTTTACATGCAGTCAATAACCGCTTTCTTTTCAGCAGTAGTTATATGCCAGATTGCTAATGTTTTTGCTTCCCGAACTCGGTATCAGTCAGTCTTCTCAATGGGTTTATTCAGTAATCGTGCGGTTCTGGTAGGGATTGTAAGTGAACTCCTGATTCTCGCATTAATTATTTGGAATCCGATTGCGAATCTCATTTTTAATACCTCTCCCCTCGATCTTAAATATTTACTGATTGCTGTTCCTTTTGCAATTTTACTGCTCGGAATCGATGAGTTGAGGAAATACCTCTTGAGAAGGAATGTAAGCTGGGCAACCAGATACCTTAAATGGTAATCAAAATTACAAAGAGTGTGGATTACGATAGGGGTCACAAAGAGTGTGGTTTACGATAAAAGTTACAAAGAATGTGGTTTACGATAAAAGTTACAAAGAATGTGGTTTACGATAAAAGTTACAATGCCGGTAAGGGCAGCAAATATAAGTGAATTTGATTTATCGCTTCGTTTTACATCACTATGTTTTATCTCATTTTTAATATATATTCTCAAACAAATAGCGTAAGAATTCCCAAATTGGTACTATTTTACTAATATTCAACTTTTGAATCTTTTTTTCATATAAAGCCTTTATTAATTATTTAATTGACAAAGTAAATTTTATTATTTACTTATTTTGACTTTAAACTGATATTCTGCTATTTACGCATATAGAAAACTTTTATATAGTTTCCAATTTAATTTCATCTGTTAATAATATCTTGTAAACTTCCCTGCAAACTCTAACCCAGGTCTTAACTGTAGTCTATTTCCAGGCTTAATTAACCCGAAGCTCAGCACCGAGATTAAAGTATGAACGTTAGTAGAAAAATTCTCGTTATTATCTATATCATCTTTGCTCTTCTTATTTCGGTTGTTATTTTTGCGTCTCAGAGCATTCTCGGTTCCAGTTTTTCCGACTTACAGGAAAAAGAGGCAACTGACAACATAGAGAAGGTAGAGAACATGATTGACTTTCAGGTTCTACAGCTTGAGAAAACCAGTTCTGCTCTCTCTTCAAGAGATGATGTCAGGAGTTTAACGCTTAATCAGTATCCTCAAAATTTCGATAAAACTGAATTTGGTGACATCTTCTCCATCAGTGAGTGTGATTTTATTTTTCTGGTAAATAAGTCAGGGTATGTTGTGTACTCTGAAATTCCGGGTCTTGAGCCCTCTAATAACGCTTCCACTCTTAGTGCTTCCACTCTTTCCGAAATCAGTCAGAGAATTAATGATGGCAGTTTCCTCTCTAAAAGGGTTCAAACTTCTTTAAATGGCCTGTTTCTGCTGGAAAATAGCCCTGTAATAATCTCCATTCAGCCTGTACTCTCTGCACCAGATAATAAAGAAAGCTCAGGTACAATCATTCTTGGAAAATATCTTGATTCAAGCTTTATCGAAGCCGTTCAGGAAAGTACAGGAAGTTCATTTACGTTTTGCAGTTTCAACAATTCATCTTCGGACGTTCGGCAGGCTTTTTTTGAAAACTCTGATCCGAATTTCAAGTATACAGTAACTGGAGAGCATGTTACCTGTTATTCCGTGCTTGAGGATCTTTCCGGAAGTCCGGCTATTGTAATACAAACTGATGCGGACAGCAGTATCTATGCAGAAGGTCAGAAGGCTCTCCGATACACGGTGTTTTTCCTTCTTTTCGCAGGCCTCATGATTGGGGCAAGTTGCAAGTTTCTTCTTGATAGGGAAGTGGCATCCCGAATAGTTAGAATTGATAACTTCGTGAAGAAAGTAAGAATGAATGAAAATTTCTCTGAACGATTTTATATGGATGGGGATGACGAGCTCTCAAGGCTATCCGAGGGAATAAACCAGACACTTGACCGCTTGAGAACTACTTCTGATAAATTTAAAGCTCAGGAACATGAAAAAAAATTAATCCTTGATTCTCTTAGTGAGCTTGTAGTCTTCATGGACTCAGAGTTAAAGATAATTTGGCTAAATAAAGCAGCCCTTGATCACATGGGCATGAAAATGGATGACGTTATAGGGCGCAGTTATCAAGATCTGTATATTTTATATAAAGAAAACCCGGGTAAATCTCCGGTGTTGAAAGTACTGGAGTCCGGGAATGAAGAGTTCGGGGAAGTAGTTACGCAGGACGGAAAGGTCTGGACGGTCACTTCAATTCCTATAAAGGACGAAGACGGCAGGATTACCGGAATCCTGAAAACAGGACTAGATATTACCGCACACAGGCGTTCGGAAGAAAAACTAATTCAGGCAAAACTTGAAGCCGAAAAAGCCAACAGCGCTAAAAGCGAATTTCTTGCAAATGTAAGTCATGAGTTGCGAACACCTTTGAATTCAATTATAGGTTTCTCGGATATTCTTCTCGAAAAGGTTTTTGGCGAGCTTAACGAAAAGCAGTTTCGATATGTAAACAACATCTCTACCAGTGGGAAAAATTTGCTATCACTTATAAATGATATTCTCGATCTATCAAAAGTGGAAGCCGGGGAAATGGAACTTCACTACAGTGAATTTTTTGTTAATTCTATTTTTGAAGAAGTTAAAACTGTTTTCTCTCCTCTTATACAGGTAAAATCCCTTGAAGTAACTTTTAATGTAGAGTCCGGCTCCACAATGCTTGAAGCCGATAGAGGCCGCCTGATTCAGATCCTTTACAATCTTGTAAGTAATGCAATAAAATTTACTCCTAACGGTGGAAAAGTCTCTATATATTATAAAGAAAGCGGAAACCGGGCGCTTATTTCGGTTATAGATACCGGCATAGGTATTTCTGCTGAAGACCAGGTAAAGCTCTTCAAGCCCTTTACCCAGCTTGATGCTTCATCAACCAAGCAGTATTGTGGCACAGGGCTTGGGCTTGCTCTTGTGAAGAAAATCGTGAACTTGCATCAGGGAGACATCTGGGTTGAAAGTGATCCAGGGAAGGGCAGTAACTTTACCTTTTCACTTCCTCTCAGGAAACCGTTGGAGTTCAGGAAAGTCAGTGAGATTGGAATCAAAGATGTAATCATAGAATTTGAGACGAATAAAGCAGCATCTTTTTCAATAAACGAAAGTGCCGAGAATTCGCAGGAAGAAGTAGAGCTTCCCGAAATCTGTCTTCCTGAAAAGGGAGATAGTAAGCAGAAACTTGTTCTGATAGTTGACGATGACAAAAATTCTAGCGAACTTCTCTCCATTATACTTAAGGACACAGGATATGGTGTAGCTACTCTATATAATGGGAAAAAAGTTTTAGAGGCTGCAAAGAAACTGAAGCCTGATATCATTACTCTGGATGTCTTCCTGCCGGACACCAACGGCTGGCTTGTCCTGAGGCAGCTAAAGAATGACCCTTGTACGGCTTCTATACCTGTGCTTATTATCTCCATGACGAACAATAACGAGCTTGGAATTACCCTGGGAGCTACTTACTCCTTTGCAAAGCCAATAAATAGAACTGAACTGGTAAATTCTCTTAGAGAAATTACCCAAAAGTTCCGGTTTGAATATCCTAAAGTTCTTATAGTAGATGACGATGAAAATACTATAGAACTATTAAGTTCGATGATTGAGCCCGAGGGCTTTAAGGTTATAAAAGCTCACAGCGGAAAAGAGGGCCTGCAGAAACTTTTTTCAGAGCAGCCCGATATTCTGATTCTTGACCTCATGATGCCGGAGGTTAGCGGGTTTGACGTTATATCCAGCATGAGGGACGATGTACGCACGAAAGATATTCCTCTTATCGTGTGCACTTCTGGCGAATTTACTGAGAAGAATCTCGAAGAATTGAACAGTGAGCTACAAGAACATCTTATTTCTATTCTAAAGAAAGGCAATTTTGGAAGAAAAGAGTTAATTAATAAAATAAAACAACTATCTATGCTGAAGAGGCGTAATGATGAAAAAAATCCTGATTGTCGAAGATAATCCCATGAATATGGAACTGATCCTGGACCTTCTGGAATTCTACGGACATAATATAACTAAAGCCGAGGACGGAATAAAGGCTCTTGAGCGTCTTGCTGAAACAAAATTCGATATTATACTGCTGGATATGCAGTTACCGAAGATGGACGGACTTGAGGTTCTCGATCGAATTAAGAAAAATCCTGCGACTGCAGATGTCCCTGTGATAGCGGTTACTGCCCATGCTATGAAAGGTAGTGAAGAACATTTCATAGAAATGGGCTGCGTGGACTATGTCTCCAAACCTATAGATATTCACAAGTTCAGGGCTCTGATAGATAAATATTTGGGCGAAGACCCATCTTAACTTCAGAAGGGTAGTTATAAGTTTTCCAGTTGTGTGGATCTATCTTTATAGTATGAGAAGAGTTCTTCGCACCACGTCAATGCACTCTCGTCAAAGCTCATCAGACGCTGATGGTCAAACTTTCCCTTCTTGTCGAAAAGCACAAGTGAGCAGAAACGCTCTGTAACTACATTTTTCAAGGTTACGCTTTTTTCACAGATATAAATCTCAATGTTTTTTGATTCCAGAAGAAATTTCAGATCTTCGTAGTAATCCTTTTTCATCCTGTCAAAAACAGGTTCTGTCAGGATAAGGCATATTTCTGCCCCTTTTCTTGCAAGTTCCAGGTATATCTCAACATGAAGAGGATTGAAATATGAAAGAAACATTTTTACGTGCCTTGATTCCAGAAGATTACTCCTAAAATCTTCAGGAATTTCGAAAAGCCGATTAAGGTCGGGTTCAAGCATGAAATAGTTACCTAACTCGTCAATCCTGTTAAGGAGATATTCCGGAATTGCGGTAAAGTCATGGTTTGTCCAGTAATCGTAATTTTCCTCAAAAACCCTTACGGTATTCAATAAAGGCTCCATCTTTTCGACTACTATTTCTCCGATTTCAGATAACTTGTAGGTGTTTCTATCATCCTGTACTATCAGGCGTCCTTCTTTTAGTTTTTTTATTTGGGGCATTATAGATGTTGAGTTTACGTTGAGTGCTGTTTTTATCTCGTCTCCGGTCTTTGGCCCTTCTTCAAGCAGGAGTAATACGTCCTTTCTTTTTTCTGAAAGAAACGCCAGATCAATAAGTGATGTTTTCATTTTGTTCCATCTCCCCGGGATTTTATATTTAGAAGAGATATTTCCCCTTTATTTCTTTTCAGAAATCAGTCTGAATTAGTAAAAGTTCTTTTAGTAAAAGTTCTTTTAGTAAAAGTTCTTTTAGTAAAAGTTCTTTCTTTCTCCAGAAGAACTTTGAAGTAACTTCTCGCAGCATTATTGCGCTATTTTTCAATTGATCCTTTATATTTTTTTCCAAAAAGCACTTTCTTTCTTTAATTTAAATATCTTTTTTTAGCTATGTCCCTATCTTTTTCCATTTTTTAAAATTTTTTTGCCCAACTTCTCTTCCTTTCTTCCAATGTCTTTCCCCTAAAATTGTTTTTAAGCTTTTCTATTTTTTAGTGATCTTCTTTACGATTTTTTTCGTATTTCAGCTAGTTTTCTCCTGATTTTCGTATTTCAGCTAGTTTTCTCCTGATTTTCGTATTTCAGCTAGTTTTCTCCTGATTTTCGTATTTCATCTAATTTTCCCCTGAGGACAATATATATTCTGTTAAATTTTGATATTGAGTTTTTTAGCGGCAGGAGTTTACTGCTTTTACTATTACTCAGAACTTCTTTCTTAAAAACAATTTTTCCAGAAAGGGGCAACAAGCGCGGAATAATATTCTAACTAATATATAAATTTTGCACTATCTTATCCTGGTTCCTGGGCTGTGTTAACTACGAAATAAAAAGAGAATTACTTGCATTTTGTTATTAGCATGAAAGACTTTCAAGCACTTTTATTATGCTTGTTATTTTGTTTTATCCTGAAATTCTCTCAAGTTAATTATATCGGTTGTAATACCTCATCTATCGTGAAACTTTACGGTAAAAGACTTATTTGATTATTGCTCAGAAATTGAAAGGGGAATCCATTGAAAAGGGAATCCAATTGAAAGGGGAACTCAATTGAAATGGAACCCATTATTACTAATTATATATTAAAAATGTTATGAGCCTTCTAAATGACCATAGTCTTATAATGGATTGATTAGATAGGAAAAAGCTCTTAAAAAAGTTTGTAAAAAATATATTTTTAATTTTTTATTCTTTCAAAACCCGGTACATCAGATGCACATATTGCTTTTCCACAATTTCATCTCTAAAAAGTTCAAGTCGAGTACCGTTTTTCTCCAGAGTTCTGAAAAGATTTGTTCCCTTTTTTCCCACAATTTCAGGAGTAAGAATTAGGCTGATTTCTTCGACAAGCCCGTGTTCAAGTAATATACTGTTCAACACTCCTCCACTGTCCGAAACTACAAGTTCAAAACCATACTTTTCATTTGCAATTTCCAGTGCCTGTCTGATATTTACACGGTCTGCTCCGGTCAGGATGAAATCATAATTTCTTTCCTTAAGGTAATTTATATAAGCTTCGGGGGTCCTTTCCGAGACCAGAACGATTGCATCTTTGCTGAATTCGGAACGCCTGAAAACATGCATTAACCCTTCAAGGATTCCTTTCGAATCCGCAATCAGCCAGTATGCCCTGGGATCATCCGGTTGAATTTCAGGTTTCTTGAAGTCTGATTCCTCTTCAGGAGGAATTTTTTCGCAGAAGAACTGGGTCCCGGTTTTTGCAGTGTTCGAGCCGACTATCATGGCATCGGGCTGAAAACTACTAAGGATTTTGTAGTGAATTTCAATATTTGCTTCAAAGCCAGTAGTAGAGCCATCAAGACTTATACTGTTGTGAATAATTACTTTTGGTATCATACTATCCCCTGAACTTTCCTTAATTCTCCTTAATTCTCCTATTGAACTCCCATATCTTTTAATGCTGGAAAACTGCTTTTAAACGCTTAATCAGCTCTTAATTCCTTCGTAGTTTCTATAATATATCGAAGAAGTTATCTGTATTGGAATGTATTTAATTTTAATGCATGCTGTAGAATTTGAAAATGTATCGAAATCTTTCTCAGAAAAAAATATTCTCGAGAATATATCGTTTTCAGTGAAGCAGGGCGAGATTTTCGGGCTCCTTGGGCCAAACGGGGCAGGAAAGACAACGCTTATAAGGCTTCTTCTTGACATTCTCAGACCGGACTCAGGGGAAATACGTGTCTTTGGGGATTTCCTGAGCCCTGCTGCAAAAAACAGGATAGGATACCTTCCTGAGGAACGTGGATTGTATAAGAAAACAAGACTTCTGGATATGCTGGTCTACCTTGCACAACTTAAAGGCATGCCAGAAAACCAGGCTCGTCTAAATGCCGAATCTCTTCTCAAATCCCTGGAATTAGATCATTATAAAAACAAAAAAGTTGAAGAGCTTTCAAAAGGAATGCAGCAAAAGATCCAGTTTCTTTCGGCAATTATCCATGAACCTGAACTCTTAATCCTTGATGAGCCTTTTTCCGGACTTGACCCCGTAAACACGAAGACCGTTATGGTTAGAATTCTGGGACTCAAGGCATCAGGAAAAACAATAGTCCTCTCTACACATATGATGGAGCAGGCTCAGACACTTTGTGACAGGATCCTTATGCTTAGTAAAGGCAGGAGAGTACTTTACGGCCCTGTGGACGAGATCAGGAAGGAGCATGGGAAAAATTCTCTAATTGTAGAATTTGCAGAAAAAGGAAACTTGAACGCAATTCGGGAAATTTCCGGTATAAAGAAAATAATAGAACACGGAAAATCGGTTGAACTTTTCCCTGAGGAAGGGATAAGTGTCCAGCTTCTTCTTGAGGAACTTGTCCGGAAAGTAAACCTAACACGTTTTGAAAAAACGTTTCCTTCTCTGAATGAAATCTTTATCGAAACCCTGGAGAGTGTTCCCAATGAATAGTTTTCCCGAAAAGACCTTTATTGTTGCAAGGCACGAGTTCACGAAAACGATAAAACGTAAAGAATTTCTTTTCATGACATTCTTCTTTCCTCTTCTATTTGCAGGAATCAGTATTCTCCCGGCAATGCTTTCAGGCATGAACCCGGCTGAAGACCAGAAAGTAGGTTATATTGATCTGACAGGATCCTTCGAATTTCCGAAATCAATCCAGAACGAAGGCCTTTCTATAGGCTCCTCAGAGACAAAAACCTCAGTTATAGAGTTTGTAATGTACAGGGAAATTTCCGATGCAAAGCAGGCTTTACAGGCAGGTCAGATTTCCTCCTACCTTATTATTCCTGAAGATTTTCTTAAAACCGGAACAATAGAACTGTATAGCCCTGAAAAAGAAGCATCTATGTCAAATTTTGAATTATCTTCCGAACTTTCGGATATTGTTATTACTTCCCTCCTTGAGGGCAAAGTGGACGAGTCAACTCTCAATAGAGTCCGAAATCCGGTTAATATAAAGTTTTATAATATAGGAAAAAGCGGAGAGTCTTCTGAGCGAGGTATTGCTGATATCTTTGCCAGCTTTGGCCTTCCTATCCTTACAGCTTTTCTCCTTCTTTTCAGTATTTTTTCGTCGTCGGGCTTTCTGCTTCGTGGCGTTGCCGAAGAAAAGGAAAACAGGATAATAGAAATTCTGCTGTCCTCCGTAACTCCTACCGAAATCCTTACAGGTAAAATTCTGGGTCTTGGTGCAGTCGGCCTTCTTCAAATTGGAATATGGCTTGCGGTAGTAGTATTCGGGAGTGGTTATGCACTTCCTGTGAAAATTGAGCCTTATACTGTCGTCTTGGCTCTTGTTTATTTTGTGCTTGGCTTTCTCTTTTTTGCCAGTATGATGGCAGGGATAGGGGCGGTTACTGGCTCCCTTCAGGAGAGTCAGCAGGTTGCAGGAATTTTCACTTTTGCAGCTGCGTTACCCTTGATATTCATGCAGCTTATCCTTACAAACCCGGACAGTCCATTTTCTGTTTTTCTGTCCCTTTTTCCTCTTACCTCGCCTATAGCCATGCTTACCAGAATGGGAGTAACAGCCGTGCCTATTTCTCAGATTCTTGTCAGCGTCTTTATTCTGTTGATTTCGGTTTATGTTGTGATCTTGCTTTCCGGCCGGCTGTTCAGAACTTATCTGCTCATGTACGGGAAAAGACCTAAAGTAAAGGAAATATGGAAGAATATCCGGACAGAATCAAGATAAACGAAAGTAAATAGTGCTTTTAATTGCCATGTAAAATTCTTAAACTTTTAATTTATTTAAAAAGGATTTTTGAGTGTCTGATCTTCAAAAGGAGCCACATAATAAAGCCGCTTCCTAATAATGACTTGTTAGAATCTCGGAGTAATATGACCCCTTGTAGGAAACGGAGGTGCTTAATTGTTTAATATATGACTGATTAAATAAATTATGGTTCTATCGTCAACGTTTTATAATTTTAGTTATATATTATTAATTGGTTCATAAGGGAGTGCTGTGAAATGGAGGTAAATACCGGACAGCTTCAAAACTGATCCAGTAATGAACTTCATTGACATAGAACAAACCTTGTGAACCACCTAACTGACATTTTTGCCTAACTGACATTTTTCCTACTGACATTTTTCCTACTGACATTTTTCCTACTGACTTTTAATTCAACTTTAATCCAATTCAACTTTAATCCAACGTCCAAATTTGCGAATATTTTTAAATCTACGAATATTTTTAAATTTCCGAATAGTTTTTTATCAAAATTTCTTTTCTATTCTCAGTTTTTGACTTATGCGGTAATCAAGCATAGGCTCTTTATGAAAGTCTAGGAGAATTACGAAACTTGTTAGAGTTCGGCTTGAACGCAGACAGGTGCTACATAGTTTACCACCTGGAGAGCAGTACTTTCAAGGAAGGTTCGAATACTCCAGGGAATCTTATCCAGGGTACGGGAGGCAAAGTTAAGGCTGCCTACAATTTCTCCTCTATACTTCAGAGGGATTATAGCAATAGATTTTATTCCTTCTCTCTTTACTGCATCAACCATTGTATCTGAATAGAATTCCAGTGAGTATATGGGCTTTCCAATTAAAATTTGCCTTGCCTCTAAAGAATCTGCCTTATATCTGGAAATCTTTTCTCTAAATTCAGGGGAAATTCCCCTATCTGCTACCAGGTTTATCTGGTCCAGGAGTTCATCCTTGAGGTATATGAATCCTGCATCGAGTCCATGTATTTGAAGACAGGAATCAAGAACCAGGTTGAGCATTGTCTGGAAATTCCAGGTACTGCTGAGTTCTGTCCCGAGTTTTCGCTGGATCTCAAGCATTCTCTGGGCCTCTTTTCTTTCGGTAATATCAACTACAAGACCCTGGAGGTGAGTTGCTTTTCCGTCCTTGTCTCTCTGAATAAATGCTTTTTCATCTACCCAGAGCATTTTTCCGTCCCCTGTAAAGATTCTGTATTCAACGTCGAAAGAGTCCTGTCCCTCTGTAATGTTGCGATTGAGAATTTCAATAACTGAGTCTATATCATCCCTGTGAATGATGCTTTTATAAGGTATTTTCCCTGAGGTAAAGTCATCTACCTTATACCCAAATTGAGTTACGTTGTCGGAAACGTATACCGTTGGCAGGTTTTCTTTGTTTTCCCATAGAAAAGCTACTGCCTGGCTGTTGTTTATTATGGTTCTCAACATTTTTTGGGTCTCTAAGGACTTTCTGAGAGCTTCTTCGCTCTTTTTCCTCTCAGTTATATCCAGCACAAGCCCTTGAAGGTGAGTTACTTTTCCGTCAGCATTCCGCTGGATAAACGTCCTCTCATTTACCCAGTGGAGGTCGCCAACCTTTGTAAAAATCCTGTACTCTATATTGAAGTCAACATCACCTCTCCGGATATGGTCTTCAAGTGAATCCTTAACTCTCTTCAGGTCATCGGGATGGATAATATCTCCGTACAGGACCTTGCCTGAGATAAAGTCCTCAATTGTATATCCAAACCGGACAACATTTTCAGAGACAAACTCCGAAGGCCATTTTTCTTCGTTTTTCCAGAGAAATACTACAGCATGACTATTATTCACAACTGTCCTGATTATTTCCTGCATCTCAAGGACAGAAAGTAAATCCACAATCCCTATTGCCGCAATAACCTTTCCGTCCTCTGAGAAAATGGGAGAAACAACTACATTCCTGCCCAGATACGTACCTTCTTTGGGAACTCCACGTATGGTTTTGCCGGTTCTAAGCACTTCTTCGAGTACAGGGCCTGTATAATCCCTATCAAGGATTTTACCTTTCTCCAGGCGAAGTCCGTTTCTATTGAGGCTACGGATGGTAGTTGGAAGCCCAACAAGAGAATGCACTGCAACAGCTATTGACTCGAGTTCATCAGATCCTGCATCTTCAGATATTTGAGAAGTAATTCTTTCACCCCCAGGAAAGATTTTGATATTTTTATATAACGAGCCTATCCCAAAATCTTGAATTTTGAATAATCATTCTAATTTTTAATATGAAAATAGTATAATAGGTTTGGGAATGAAATTAGTTTTGGGATGATCTCATAATAATAATGAGCTTACCCCCAAAACGTTATCTAATCTACTATTATCGCCAATATTATAACTCCTATTCTGGCATTATATTGGTTTTGGGATAGGTTCAGTATTAAAATTAGATTATAGTCCTGAGCGGATTCGAACCGCTGTCCCGGGCTCCAAAGGCCCGAAGGATTGACCACTACCCTACAGGACTGCATGTTAAAGCTTTTACTTATAGATTAATTCTTGTACTTAATTATTGTGCCAGACCAGGACTATTTTATGTTAATTTTCCAGAAATATTCTTTTTCCCTTTACTCCACTTTTTAGTAATTTCTTGTTAAGACTATTTATGCTTTTACATTTCTCGATAAAGTTCTTTTTTAGCTTTAAAATATTTCCCATGGGACTATTTTTCATTAACAGGTAATTTTTGGTGCTCCATTATTATATAGTTGATATTTATATATTAGATATAATATAATAATATTTAATGGGTAAAAGAGGACCAAAACCAAAATTCACTGGCGTTTCCTGTCCAAACAAAGATTGTAAATTTCATGGTATTTCTGGAAAGAATAATATCGTAGGTAACGGCACATATCAAATCAAGAACAGGAGTGTTCATAAATACATCTGCCGCGAATGCGGCAGAGTATTCAACGATCGAACAGACACTTTCTTTGACAATCTTCGTAAGGATGAATTCATCATTAAGTTAGCTTTGAAAATGGCTATTAGAGGAATGTCAAATGAAGGTATTGCAGATGTGCTGGAAATTCAACCAGTTACAGTCAGTAATTGGTTATCTCGTGCAGCAAAACAATGTGATAATGTAAATGAAGATTTGATGAAAGATATCAATGTTTCTAGAGTTGAGATGGACGAGCTGTGGGTAATAATAAAAAAAAGTTGCTCCAAGAAGCAAAGTTGAAGATGATGGAGCATGGATGTGGGTAAGCTTTGCACCTGAATCAAGGCTAATAATTGATTTTAAAATTGGACCAAGAAAACAGTATGTAGCAGACGAACTGATAGAGGGTACAGATAAACGTCTTTCAGATTCAAAACCCATTTTCGTTACAGATGGATTAAAGTTCTATTCTGAAGCTCTTTTGAAAAAATACGGAGAATGGATGGAGTTTCCTAGAACAGGAAAGAGAGGAAGACCAAAGAAACCAAGATTAGTAGCCAGTAAAAACCTGAAATATGCTCAAGTTATCAAAAATAGGAAAGGGAAGAAGCTCCATAAAGTTGAAAAGAAAGTTGTTTTCGGTGAAAGTATTGATCAAAAAAGAATATCAACGAGTTTACTGGAAAGACAAAACCTAACTTTCAGACAAGACAACAATAGAATCTCAAGGAAAACAATAGGCTTTTCCAAGAAAACCAAATACTTGTTCAACCAAATGAAGCTTTATATTACTCATTTTAATTTTTGCAGGAATCATATGGGATTAACAAAAGAAAAGGAAGATGGAGTCTTTGAGAAAAAGACGCCTGCACAAGAGTCTGGAATTACTAAGAAAAAATGGTCACTCATAGAATTATTAAATTATAAGTCGACAAAAATATCAACTAATTAATAAAGGAGCACCTAATTTTTCAGATAATTAATTTAAAATAATTTATTTCATTATTATATTGTGGAGCTGGAAGAGAAAGGGTATGGTTGAATAGCGAAGTAACGGATTGTGACAGAATTGCTCGGAAGCTGACGGTTCTTGTTTCAGGATAATGTTAGATGGGGCATACTTCTGAAGCAGCTGTATTGGGGGATGCAGCAGAAGGACCGAATTGCTTTCGAGCTTCTTCTTACTTAACTGAGGTGTATTTTTAAAAATATTTCTGGTTTTTGATTATTGAAGAGTAATTATGATTTCAAATTTGACCGAAAATTGCTATTTTATTTACAGAACGCTATTCTTATTTGCAGAGCGTTGTTATTTCATCGATAGATAGTAACTATATTTATAATTCTTAGATTATTATGCAGAACTATCAGGTCTATAGAAGTACACGGTAAATTTAACGGTTTTTCAATCGAAATTAACTGGCGCTGCTACTAAATTGGAATATATAAAAGTTAGCATACACACAAAATTTATTCCTTGAATGTAGGATACATTTTTCATTTAAACTATTACTTATTTTTTAAATTAATTATCACTTTTTTTAGCAATAATTATCAATTTTTTAATTATTATTTTCTCTTTATTTTCATAAAGTATCATAACTGAGCTTATATTAGTAAAATAACCTGATATGATTAACATATATAATTTCTTTTAATTTTGGTAAATGTTATTCAAAAAGTCATATTATGTTTTAGGAAGACTGATACGTAAAAGCTAAAATTGGAGAAAAAATTAATAATAACAATTACACTTTTGAAAAAGATAATATATATTGAATTCGTATAGCATTCTAGTAATGCTATAACATCTAATAGAATTGCTAATATTCAATCTGTTTAAAAAATGAGAGGGGTATAGGCTTAAATTTTACACATTGTTAATCAGAAGCAAAGATCCTATTTTGGATGTTAAGCCCCGATTAGCTCTCGAAATGTAATAAAATAGTGGGTTGATATAAATGAAAGCTAGCGGACTCTTAAGCATTCTCACCTTTTCAGAAAAAAGAAAGGACATTCTATTTTTACTTCAGGAGAATCCAAGAACTCTTTCTGAAATTAAAGACTATTTTGATGTAAAGTCACCTGAAATCCTGCCTCGCCTTAAAGAAATGGAAAGCGCAAACTTGATTATCAGGCAGGAAGGAATGTATCGGCTGACACCTCTTGGAAAAGTTTCAGCTATACATTATAAGCCCTTACTGGACACTCTTACAGCTATAGAAGCAAACGAAATTTTTTGGAGAGATCATGACCTTGCTGCAATTCCTGATCTATTGTTAAACAGAATTCAGGAACTTAAAGAGTGTAGAGTTGTAAGAGATGAACAGGAACATATTTATGATACTCATAAGGCGTTTATGGAAAATGTACGGGCTTCTACCCACTTCGTGGGCTTTTCATCCATTTTCCTACCAAGCCATCCTACAATGTTTCTAGACTTAGCTCGCAGGAATATTCCTACTTTAATAATTCTTACACCTAATGTATTTTTTAAAATAAAAAGTGAACATGGTACTGAGATTGAAGAGTTCCTTAAGTTCAAGCATACAAGTCTCTATGTATATGACAATGCAAAAGTAGCTTTTGTGGTAACAGACCGTTTCCTCTCCCTTTCGTTATTTTTCAAAAACGGAACCTTTGATCCTCGAAACGACCTGATAGGTTTTGACTCGTCTTCAATCAAATGGGGAGAGGAGCTTTTTAAGTATTATAAAGAAAACTCAATTGAAATAAAGAATCTATAAAGTTTTTTGAAGGCTTCTGGAAAGAAACCTTAAAATTATAGGAAATAGGAATTGTAGAATTTGGTTTTTTCCAGATATATTTCTGGATAACTGTATGCCTTGTTCTGAACACTTTACCTGTTCTATTATTTTTGCATTTTTTATACTTCTTCCTTTATTTTATATACTTCCCAATTACTCTGTTGCTTTTGTACTTTTGTACTTCTTCCATTGTTTTTGTACTTTTTTATAATTGTTTTACTGCTTTTGCATACTCCCATAAACTTTACTTGATATGAAAGGACTTTTAAGTCCTTTCATTTGTTTGAGCCTGAAATTCAAAGAATTTCATGTTTTTTTAGGTGTTTTTATACCAGGAAGGTACTTACAATTGTTCTTAGTCCGACTATTGAGGTTGATTCCCCATCCACAAGAATTGTTCTCTCTAACTTGTGAAAAGTGGTCTCCATATCGTCAGTTTTTGTATAATTTTTGATGCATATCAGACCACATATAAAGCTATAGAGGACAATAAGAGGTTCGAAAGCAATAATTCCGTTAATTAAGGCAATACCGAGAATCAGGTGAGAGAGTAGGTGCAATCCGAGAAGGAAATTACGGGTATTTTGTTCTCCAAGGCTTACTGGAAGGGTCTTGAGACCTGCAAGAGTATCTCCTTTTACATCTTTGAAATCATATATTGTGGAGTTGATAAAGAGCTTAACTCCAAAGAAAGTGAAAACTAAAACAATGGGGAGCACACTCCTACAGGTGCTGCCAGCAAGCCCTGAAATAAAAGCTCCCCAGGTGAGACCTACAATAATATTTTTGACTCCAAGTCCACCTTTGAGTTTCAAAGCAAATTTTCCTATTTTGATGCCTTTACTATAAAGGAGGCCGGTTACAAGTGGTAAGAATGCGAGTGCAATCACTCCTTCTTTTGCCAGTACGTAACTTCCTATCACGAAGGTAATCATAGAGGCTGCAAACCCTATTTCCTTTCTTGATCCACTTAACTCTTTTCGATTTACAATATCTTCTTCGGAGCCAAGAGCCCTATCGAGTGTATATACGCTGTAAATTATGAGTCCTCCTGCAACGCAGGTGAATATACTTGAATGAACTTGAAGCAGAAGGAAAGCAATATGAATTCGTAGTGCGCCTGAAAACGCAACTAAAATGGAACTTTTTAAGAGTTCAAGTGTTGCGTTCTTTTCCCCAATTTCTGGGTCATTCTTTCGTCTGTACCTGAGAAAACGTTCAAAACTTCCGAAAAATACATTGGAGCTCATAAAAATAATATTGGTAAACTTTTAAATATTATTTATTCAGTGTAACATTTTACAATGTTACTAAGATATGAGGATTCATAATAGATTTATAGAAATGAACAAACAATAGCTGAGTAAACTAACGCTTATTTTAGAAGGAAATCATATTCTTGCTATCCTCAAAAAGATTGATATATATCTCAATGATCTCAAAATAATCATATTTTTTAAAATTAATATTCCTATTTTTCGTTATTTTTGGAGCAAGAGAAATCAATATTATTTGTACAGTTGTTCGGCCAACATGAAAACCATTGAGTTTTACTGTGGTTTCAACAATAACTCTTTTTAAGCTTACTGATGCTGTTTTTCAGAGTTTAACTGAGTGTAAACTACTCGCTTGAAACAGCGAAGAGCCAAAATTAAATAAATCTGCCGGACGGCACTAATGGAAACTCTGGAAAAATCAAAGAGGGAATATAAGCTTTCTCTGAAGGCTCTGACATGTAGAAAAGATCAAAAATTAAAAATAGAGGGCAGTAAAGCCCAAGAAAAAAATTACAATTATTATAAAGGAACTATTTTCTTTCCATATGCTTCGTTCAATACTTGACCAAGAGCTGTGTATATTGCAGAGAGTCCTGTAAGGATTCCTTCATAACCAGCTATCTTCAGGATTCCGGCGTTTCCCAGATAATTTCCTGCTGCAAGCAAGAAAAACAGGATTGTGAGAGTCAGGAAAACAACGGAGAGAGCCCTTGAGCCTTTGAGCGTACCTATGAACATGAAAAGGGTGAAAACTCCCCACATGAATAGGTATGCAGCAAATGAGAGTGAATCTGCGGCCAGTCCTGCATAATCTGGAGACTTAGGAATAAGGACAATACCCACTAGAGAGAGCCAGAAAAGCCCGTAGGAAGTAAAAGCTGTGGCCCCAAAAGTATTTCCTTTCTTCCATTCCTGGATTCCGGCAATTACCTGAGCTAACCCACCGTAAAAGATACCCATTGAAAGAATCATTGCGTTCATCGGATAGAAACCTGCATTGTGTATGTTCAAAAGCACAGTTGTCATTCCGAAACCCATCAAACCCAGAGGTGCAGGATTTGCGGATAAATCCGTTATTTTTATATCACGAATGTTCATAACATCTTTAATATTTTGACTCATAAAATTAAATCCTCCTTCCCGTTACCGGAAGTTTAGCCTGAATTTCCAATAAAAATCACATTAAGATAATCAGTTGTTTTTAAGGTCCATTTTTCACGTTTCGGAAATATGTAATTGTTAATACTTATAATTAGGGACAGTATATATATTTTTAATATAATATAAATATATAATATAAAAATTCGTAAAGGCTATTAAGAATTTTCATAATAAGCTATTTATTAACGGGTGTTGAATTTGCTTCATATGACTCAGGCAAAAAAACCTCTTATGCTCATTATTCTTGATGGTTGGGGCTATAGGGAAGCAATAGAAGGAAATGCTGTCCTGGCAGCCAAAACTCCAAATCTTGACCACTTAATGGAAGAATATCCCTGGTGTTTCTTAGAAGCATCAGGGGAAGCTGTAGGCCTTCCGGAAGGCCAGATGGGAAACTCCGAAGTCGGGCACCTGAATATAGGAGCAGGGCGAATTGTTTACCAGGACCTGACCAGAATAAACCTCTCCATAAAGAAAGGTGACTTCTTCAAGAATCCGGCTTTTTTGGGTGCAATTTCAAATGCCAAAGCCAACGATTCAAGCCTTCATCTCATAGGGCTTGTCTCCTACGGAGGCGTTCACAGTTATATGACCCACATTTATGCCCTTATCAAACTAGCACAGCAGGAAGGGTTGAAAAAAGTATATATACATGCTTTTCTGGACGGCAGAGATGTGCCTCCTAAAGCCGCCCTCAAAGACATAAAGGAGCTTGATGCTTTTTGTAAGGAGAACGGAAGTGCTAAAATTGCCACCATATCAGGGCGCTATTACGCAATGGATAGAGACAAGCGCTGGGATAGAACAAAACTTGCCTATGATGCACTTACTATGGGAGTTGCGCCTTACAAAGCTCCTGATGCAGAAACTGCAGTTTCTGAAGCTTATGAAAGAGGAGAAACTGATGAGTTTGTAAAACCGACTGTGATCACAGATTTAGAAGGAAAGCCTGAGGCAGTCATAAAGGATAATGATTCTATAATCTTCTTCAATTTCAGGCCTGACAGAGCACGGCAGCTTACCTGGGCTTTTGTAAATAAAGACTTTGATAGCTTTCCCAGAGAGAAACACCCGAAAGTTTACTATGTTTGTATGGCCCAGTACGATGAAACCCTGGATTTACCTATAGCTTTCCCACCAGAAGAGCTGAAAAACGTTCTTGGTGAAGTCCTGAGCAAGCAAGGACTGACCCAGCTTCGGATTGCTGAAACCGAAAAGTATGCCCATGTGACCTTTTTCTTGAACGGAGGACAGGAAAAATGCTATGAAGGAGAGGACCGCTGCCTTATTCCATCACCAAAAGTTGCTACTTATGACCTTAAACCCGAAATGAGTGCGTATGAGGTTACGGATGAAGTTATAGAAAGGATTCGGTCTGGAAAATATGACGTCATTATCCTTAATTTTGCAAACATGGATATGGTAGGACACACTGGAATTTTTGAGGCAGCAGTAAAGGCAGTAGAAGTCGTTGATAACTGCGTGGGCAGAATTGAAGCAGTTCTGAAAGAAGTTGGAGGCGTAGCAATTATAACTGCAGACCACGGAAATGCCGAACAGATGGAAAACCCGAAAACGGGAGAGCCACATACAGCACATACTTCAAATCCGGTAAAGTGTATTTACTTCGGAAATGACGAAGTTAAAGCACTTAAAAACGGAAAATTATGCGATCTTGCACCAACCCTTCTGGAAATTCTCAAAGTCCGGAAGCCTGAGGAAATGACAGGGGAATCTCTTATTATAAATTAATAATTCGAAAAGGAAAAAACAAACTGAAAACTATTAAAGAAAAGGAAAATAATCTGAAATTATTAAAGAATCAGAAAAGAATGAGAAAAAGCAATTTGAAATTTCAGAAAATCTCATTTTTCTTTCTTAGTTTTCCTTTCTTAGTTTTCCTTTCTTAGTTTTCCTTTCTTAGTTTTCCTTTCTTAGTTTTCCTTTCTTAGTTTTCCTTTCTTAGTTTTCCTTTCTTAGTTTTCCTATCCTAATTTCCTTTTCCAATTTTCCCTTCTGTTCCTGCTCTCCTTATACCTCACTTATTTTGTTATTTTATTGTGTCTACAGAATTAAAGGCTAGATAAAAGATAATTTTAAAAAGATTAAATATCAGCAGCTACAATAAAAGGAGCACAGGACTTAGGAAGTCATGAAGCTTTAAGTGTAATTTTGGAGTTTAACAGGAATGATCAAAATAACCACTCCTTGCCGAATTCATATGACACTTATTGATATGAATGCGGAGATCGGAAGAGTCGATGGAGGAGCAGGACTAACCCTTTCCTCTCCCAATATAAAAATTACGGCTGAAGAAGCCGACGGAGTCAGTATAGAAGGTCTGCAGAGTTTTGCCGATCGAATGAAAAGAGCTGCAGAGTCCCTGCTTCCTGAAGGGAAGGGGATCAGGATCAATGTACAGGAAGTGTACCCTGCCCACGTAGGCTTCGGATCAGGAACTCAGTCTTCCCTGGCCGCAGCAGCAGCTGTTAATGAACTGTACGGACTTGGGAAAAACGTTAGAGAACTTGCACTTTCAGTAAAAAGAGGAGGAACTTCTGGTATAGGTGTAGCTGCTTTTGAGAAAGGCGGGTTTATAATTGACGGAGGACACCGGTTCAAAGATAAAGGTGGTTTTATGCCATCGGCTGCCAGCAAAGTACCACCTGGGCCAGTGCTCTTTAGAGAGGATTTCCCTCAATGGGATATGGTGGTAGCAATTCCCAATGACAAAGGAATGCATGACCAGGAAGAAGTGGAAACCTTCAAGAAGTTCTGTCCCCTTCCTGTAGAAGAAGTCAGGGAAATTTCTCATGTCGTGCTCATGCAGATGATGCCTGCTGTGCTAGAAGAGGACATAGAAAGTTTTGGGGCCGCAGTAAATCATGTACAAACTGTCGGTTTTAATAAAAGAGAGAGCCTTATCTGGCCTCAATTCGTTAAAAATATTGCTTCTCACATGCGCAGCCGGAGCTATGGAGCTGGGGTAAGTTCCTTTGGTCCTGTAGTATATTCTTTTGTAGACAACAAATCAGAAGGCAGGCAGCTTCAGGCTGAGGTCCAAAAAATGCTTGACAGCTCCGTTGGTGGAACTGTCATCCTTACCAAGGCAAGAAACCAGGGTGCAGAAATATCCCGAATTTGAAAGCCTTACATTCAGTGAGAGTAAAAAGGAAAAACATTGTGCTTACGCTCGGGCAGCCCGTGAAATTTTCCGGCTGATCCGAGTGTCAAGGCCAGTTTATTTTTTCCCCATTTTTGCCGAATTATTTTCCCCATCTTTTGTATAAAATTTACTCAATTTTTCATGAATTTGTTATAATCATGAACTTGTTATAAATTACTGATACATCACTTTATACTTCATCAAGTCCATTAGTTTCTTTTCAAGCACTTCTTCTCGATTTTCTGTTTTCAATCTTTCAATAAGGTTTCCTGTATTGGTAAAGTAAACCGAAATACTCATTTTTACTGCTTCAATTCAAGAGCGATTGCAAGGTGAGACTTTCCAACTCCAGGAGGAACAAGCAAAACAGCATTCTCTGAATTATGAACAAATCTCATTGGTCATCGGTTAAAAAATTTTCTTGCCTGAAAGTTATCGATTTTGCATCAGAAGCCATCCTTAAATTTTGGCCTATTTTCGTGAAATCGATAGCTCGTTCCAGCTTACTACTTATTAAACTATTTAATGACTGTTGAGGAAATTGATGTGATTTATCACGATTCCTCACTTACCGAAGCGCATGAAGAAATGGCAGAACACTTGTATGATCTATATTTTTTCTAAAGTATCAATAATAAGCTATATCATCTTACCACTTATTCTTAATTGAATTAATTGGCTTTATCCACGGAACCCCGTCATCGTCAATACTAATCCGAGCGTTTATCCCATAGACAGATTCTATAGTTTTTTGCGTTAAGACCGAAGATGGAGAACCTGATGCATAAATTTCTCCCTTGTTCATAACGACTATATTGTCGGCAAATCTGGCTGCTAGATTAAGATCGTGCAAAGCAATTATAGTAGTCATACCCCTTTCTAGTGTTATTTTTTGTATTAATTCAAAAAGCTCTAATTGATATTTCAGGTCTAAGCCATTAGTTGGCTCATCCATTAAAAGGAGTTTTGGGTCTCTAATTAAGGATTGAGCAATGAATACCATTTGCTTTTGTCCACCACTTAATTCATTAATACCTCTTAGAGCTAAATCTTCAATTCCAAGGTATTTCAATACATTCGAAACTACTTCCAGATCAGTCTCGTTTACCTTCCAGAATAAAGAATTTGCCATTCCCAGAAGAAGAATTTCAAACACAGTTAAAGAACTGGTTATTTTTGACTCTTGAGGGAGGTAGCTTCTTAAACGTATCAGGTCTTTTTTTTCAAAACTCTTCACATCTTTTCCATCAAACATTATCGTTCCTTTAGGGTCCAATACTCCAGCTATACACTTCAAGAGAGTTGACTTGCCTGCAGCATTTGGCCCTATCAGTACTGTAATCCTTGATTCAATTTTGAAATTCATTTCATTAAAAATAAGAGATGAATTGTAACCGAATGAAAAATTATCAATTTCTAATTTCAAAAAGACTCGCTCCTTTTCATTAAAAGTAACGATAAAAAGAAAGGAACACCTATCATGGAAGTGGCAATTCCTATAGGGAACACACCTTTGTGGCAAACTATCTTTCCGCCAATCGAAGCCAAAGATAGAAAAAGTGACCCCAAAAGTGCAGACAAAGGTATGAAGTATCTCTGGTCTTCACCTGTAAGAATTCGAGCTATATGGGGTGGAACGAGGCCTACAAAACCTATTGTACCAACAAAACATACTGCAGATGCTGTAAGGATAGTTACGCAAATAATCACTTTTAAGCGTAGTTTCTCAACATTAATTCCTAAACTTTTGGCCTTCTCGTCTCCCAGTTTTAGTGCTGTAAGTTTCCAAGAATCAATGGCAAGTAATGGAACGATGATAATAAAAATAACAAAACAAATTAATACTGTAGACCAGGAGGAGTTCTCGAAACTGCCAAATAACCAAAATACTATTTTTTGAAGCTGCTCATCTGTTGCTAAATATTCAAGTAAAGATATTAATGCCTGGAACAAAAATAATAGGGAGACTCCGGTAAGAATCATAATCTCTTTGCTGGCATTTTTTATTTTAGCGATAAGGCATATTATAGAAAATGAAAAAAATGAAAAAATAAAAGCATTAACAGAAACAAGGATACTTCCGGCAAAAGGGATTGTGCCTAGCCCGAAAACTACAGCAAGAGCAGCACCGAAGCCAGCAGCAGCTGATATGCCGAGTGTGTACGGGCTCGCTAGAGGATTATCAAGAATAGTTTGTACTTCCGCGCCAGCTACAGCGAGAGATGCACCGACAATAATTGCCATCAGAGCTTTAGGTAATCTAAAATCCCAGACAATGACGTTTGTATTAGGATCGTTTAAATGTGGTGAAATTATTGTTGAAAAGACGTCATAAATAGAAAGTGATGAAGAGCCTACTGCAATATCTGTTAAAAATGCAAGGAGTACTGCAATTGCAAAATAAATAAAATAAAGATATTTTTGCTTTATTATAGCATTATATGTCTCTCTGTTTGCAGATTTCATTTCTCTTGCGCCTCCACAATATCCAAGATCCACACGCCATTATAATCAATAGGCAGATATCTCTCATGAAATTCTCTTAAATTTGCTTCTGGATCTAAATCAGCAAATTTCTCTGGATACATCCATTTAGCAAGTGCCTGAATTCCCGCAAAGTTATATATATGATAACTAATACCTTGATGAATCCCATGAATATTATTATTTTTTACTGCATTAAGTGTGTTCCATCCTGAGCGGGTACAGAAACCTTGAAGACGTTTTCTGGACTCAGTTAGATTTGTTGAATATCCAAGTAACATTGAATCTTTACTCTCTGGCCAGTACTGGCCAGCTATTATTATCATATCAGGATTTTCAGCCAGAAGGTATTCCGGATCTATGGGAGCCATACTTGCAACACCTTCGGCAATGTTTATACCATTTAATTTTGTGATCATTGGTCCCCAGTTTGAGGTACTAAAAGTCATTCCATACTGTGATGGGCCAAATGAACCATATTCAACGTAAATTTTCTGTTTTGTATTATTTTCTTCCTCACTATTCAGGACTGAATAGACCTTATCCATCTGTTCCCCGTAAAATCTAGAAATATCTTCTGCTCTTTTTTCCCTGCCCAGTACTTGACCCATTACCAGTATGCTTTTTTGTGTATTTTCTAAAGGGTCTTTCCAGAAGTCTACAAAAAGAACGGGAATTCCGGCATTTTCCAGATTTTCAGTACTCTTTTGTGCTGTCTCTTTCATCATTAATGGCATTATAACAAGGTCAGGATTAAGAGAAATAATAGCTTCCGTATCAAATGTATTTTTATTAAGAGAACCGACTGTAGGAATGTTTTTTATTTCGGGATACTTCTTTAGATATTCATTGTAGGTATCTATGTCATAAGTTTCAAGTTCTGAACCCCAACCAACTATTTTTTCTGTAAAATTTTCACCTTCTAGAGCGGCAAATTCCTGAATATAAAGAGACTGACCTAAAACAACTCTTTCGACTCTTGTAGGAACAGTAACTTTCCTTCCAGCAAGATCGGTCACAGTTATTGTAAAATGCTTTCTTGCGGTTTCTCGCAACATATCCTTTTCAAGACACTTCACACTTTCTCCGGTATATGTAAACTTCATGTATGAGATAATTGCATCTGAGAGTTCTGCTCTAGAGATCATGTTATCATTATCCAGATCTCCTGGAATTGCTGCACTAGCCACGCATATTCTCAAAGATATTAAGAAGCACAATAAGATACCTACAAATAACCTTCTTTTTACAGTTGTATTCATTTTAAACATCTACTGTGTTCTCCTTCCGCTCTAATAATCTCTTAAACAATAAGCTGATAAACCAATTATCGCGATCATTGCTACAGTACTTAAAAAAGGTGTACTTTTCGATTCAGGTTCCTGTGGTTGTGCTTCACTTTTGCTGGAGTAGTTTGATTTAACGATCACATCTGTATTTGCAATTACTCCTTCGGTTTTATCCAGAGGATCATACCATGTTCCTGTAAATGCTCCGCCTCCAGCTAAAGGTGCTTTTACTCGATATGTGATTTCTGTTTCCCCTATAACCGAAAAAAAGATTTTTTGTTTAGATTGGCTAGTCTGCGTTTCTGGATGGCTTGTGCCAATGTAAGAAAATCCTTCCGGAATACTTTCAACAATACCAGCTACGTTCGTCCCTGATACGTTAAGAGTAACAGAAAACTCTGAATTTTCAGCAGGTTCAGTTGTTGAAAGAGTTCGTATAATTTTCACTTCTTCTGCTATTGCTGTTGAGCTAATAAGGATTGTAACCGCTAATGAAAACAATATTATTTTCTCAAATTTCATTTTATTCGTATCCCTCATATAATTTTATAATAATTTTTTAGCTTCTTGGAAAATATCACTGCGAATTTATTGCAAACTTTTTCCAAGTAAGCTGGTTCTAAATATTTTCAGCTAATTGCAGATATTACGGATGGACGCAGACGATTTCAAGTCATAGACTCTATCTAGGGTTTTTTGTAGGAAACTAAGCAACAGGTTTTGATTTCAAAATCAGTTTTATTTGAATAGTTTAGAATTGATGTTTATCCTACATTCCGCAGATGTACACAGAAGTAGAAATTATTCATTGGTCATCGGTTAAGGAATTTTCTTGCCTGAAAGCTATCGATTTTGCACTAGAAGCCGTCCTTAAATTTTGGCCTATTTACATAAAATCGATGCCCTGTTCCGGCTCATAACACATTAGAATTTTGTCAAATGTTGCTGAAATTGACACAATTTATCACGATTTCTTACTTAACCGAAGACGCATGAGAAATTATTTGCCCATTTGCCCAAAATAATTCATCAAAGAATGGTCAACTTTTTAATGACTACCATTTTGATAAAAATCAATAGTATTTTTGTGCGTCCGCGGAAAGTAAGTTTGTGTAATTCCTAATATGAATTACGGAGTTTGATTTTTGAAAATATTTTCTGAACACAAATTTCCCGATAAAAATCCTTGAGGATAAAATACACCAATTTACTTTTGCCACCACATTTCTACATGATTGGTTTGAGCTTCGATAGTCAAAAAACCATCCCTGTTTTTTAGAATACGTTTTAGATAATCACGAAGCACCTGCTCTTGATAGGAATTTGTAATTTTATACATAGGAATACAATACTCGACAGCTTCATCAAAAGACGAAAATCTATTTCTATAGTTTAATTCGGACACATTTACATTAGGATAAATACCCATCTGATATAGAACATTATATAAAATATTGCTTTTTGGCATAGGTTGATAATCCTTACCATGAAGAACAGGCCAGATCTCAGGGGAATATATATCCCATAAATTGCTTCCTGCAATCCAATACAGGTGCACACTACTTGAAGAAGAAGAAATCATTTTTATTATTGCATTTTTTATGTCAACCATCCCGAGAGAGTATGAAGCAAAAACTATATCGTACGGACCTTCAAGATCTGTTTCTGTATCCACATCTTCCCAACGTTTATTTACACAATTAATATTGGTAATATCAAATTTTTTGATGTTATCCTGCAAAATACTCATCATTTCCCTTGAAGGTTCTACAGCTGTGACATGAGCTGCTTTTTTAGAAACTAAAATTGAAAGAACTCCAGGACCTGAACCTATATCGAGCACTCGAGATTTAGAAGTTATTGGAAGACTATTCATTGTCTTCTCAATTCTTCCTTTGTCGTTTTCCATTGTTATTTCCCAAAACAATTTTGCATTCAATCGTTTACTCCAGAGAGATGCATAATCGTCGGCAGGATTTGAACCTACGTTTTTCAACATCTGATTTTTCCAAACTTCATTCCAATCAATTGTATTCGTATCCATTTTTTTCCTTCAAATATCTCAATTATTTGTATGCATTTTTAACTGGAATTCAGGGTTTTCGAATTTTCTGTAAATTCAGAGTCAAATTTTTATACACTGGCCATAATTCAGTTCTCTTGATATTGGATTTTCCAATGGCTAATTTATTAAGATTTATGATTTTACAGAAAAATTGACACACTACCAGCTGGAAAACTTTCATGCTTTATTTTTCATTTAATTATACTACCTTAACAAGTAATTGTAGTTCTCGAAGTGTTATCTATGACTATCATCTTGCCTACATATGTGAATGTTTACCAGTTTAATGTAATATTTTATATATATCACTAAACGGATTACAGATATAAGCTAAAATACTAATAAGCTAAAATACTAATAAGCTAAAAAGCCAAAATAATAAAAATCTAAAATACTAATAGGCTAAAAAGCTAAAACATTAAAAAAATAAAATATTAATAAGCTAAAATACTACTATGTTGGCTTTTCGCTGTTTCGAGTGGATAACTTACATATATTCTTAAATCTCAAAGTAACATATCTAAAATTTAGTAACATTTGTGGTTGAATATCACATTCAAGCTTAATGTTTCTCTTTTTGTCTGGTTACTTTGCAACTGTATCATTATTTTCAACCTACATAAAACCGCGAAGAGCCTTTTGGATCTAAACTAAATTGCGTATGGACATTGAGTGCTCTTTATGGGAAGATTTCAGTCCTATTCTTGTCTGTCTCAAACCTCCTTGAATGAAGAGTTAAGGACAACGACATATGTATAATATATAAAAAATTAGAAAATTAATGGTTTTGAACGAAAATCACTTAAAACCACTGATCAAGAGTTTTCTGTCTAGCTCCTGAGGCCGTTTTAAGTCGTTCTGCAGCTTTTCCTACCCTATCAATCGAGAAATCGTGCCCCTCGCATAGAAATTCGAGAAGTTTTTCAGAGTCAGGTTTTTCCCATCTTATTTTGTAATCATCCGTTACTTCAGGATGGAGAAAAATGTCTCTTATCTGATCCACAGCTTCAATTTCTGCTTTTTTTTCGTTAAGTACGGAATAAATATCCCCGTGCTTTTTAATTAATTTAAGGGCTGTTTTCGGGCCTACTTTCTCCAGCCCTTTGTTATAATCCGTGCCCACACAGATAGCGATATCTATAAGCTGCTCCCGTGTAATTTCCAGGGCTTCGAGGGTCTCGTCCAGCTCGATTTTTTCTGGTTCGACATCAACATACATGTTCTTTCCCGGAAGCTTCCGTTTTCCTGTTACAGCCAGGTTTCTGACAACAATCGGAGCCCCGAAAAGAAAGGAGTCGTAATCCTGCGAAGCAACGCAGTTGGCGTCTTTTTTGAGAACCATGTGTGCAGCCTGTGCTTCGCCTTCGCAGGGGGCCTGAACAAAGGGAACTCCCATAACGTTGAGGAGATATTTGGAATCTTCAACAATTTCCTGATTTACTTTCGAAGAAGCCTGAGCATACTTATACGCCGACTCCAGGTCCCCTACAGCTTTTGCATTCTCCCATTTTTCCCTGGAGGATTCCCTTACTTCTTTTCTTCGGTTCAGGGTTTCGGACTTGAGATCAGGAGGTTTGCCGTCAAAAACAAAAAGAGGTTTGACACCGGCTTCTACAAGGCTCGCTGTTCGGTAGAGCAGGCCTGAGAGATGGGAGGTTACTCTCCCTGCAGAATCAACCAGAGGACTTCCATCCCGCTGGCGAATGATGCTCAAAAACTGGTGCAGCGTATTAAATGCATCGATTGCAACTACCTGATTTGTAAGATCCGAAAGCTCAACTTTTCTTTTCTGGAGCAGGTCGCCTATATCTGTGCCCATGTTTTCCCTCGAATGTCTGAAAGTTAATAGAAAGCTTTGAGCTTTCATTACTTGCTTTATTAATCTATTCTTATTTTTTAATCTTATTTTTAATTTTTTAACTGTTATGCAGAAAGTAGATATCAAGAGACATCTCAATAGACTTTACTACAGGTCAATATCAAAAATGCTTTATAGCAATTATATGATTTATTGTTCAATACGCTTTATAGATACTGAAGTCTTATATTTACTGCGTGTTCAGAGTTATCCTGAGATACTTGCCGATGAAATAGATTGTTGAAAGACAGTACTACACAGAAGGAAAAAAGTAAAGAAACAGATGTAATTTCCGTTCTAATCAATGAAACTCATTCGGTGACTGGACTCATTCGGTGACTGGACTCATTCGGTGACTGGACTCATTCGGTGACTGGACTCATTCGGTCACTGGCTCATTTAGTCAGTGAGTTCATCAGATCATGGAGTCCGGACAAGTTATGGAATTCTAATCATATTTTTATATTTTTAATCCATTTTTTTGAGGTTAATTCTATCAGCCCTTCCTGAGGCCCAATCAAAGCTATCCAGCAAGAAAGAGAAAAGAGACGAGACTTAATAGGCTTATAGCCTCTATAGAAACCTAAGAAAATCAAGCGGTAAGGTCAAGTCGAACATCGATTACTGAATCTTCGTTTGCTTCTATTTTGGATATTGTCAGCAAATTACCTTTTCTTTCCAGTAAAGTCGCTTTCGTGACCTGGACCTGGTGACCATCCACCTGCTTCTGGTTGTTACTTTTATGGATGACCAGAAGCTTCTGTCCTTTCTCAGCCCCTTCTCCTATTTTGGACATGATATTTCTTATAACCTGTTCAAAATCAGAATAAATCAAAATTTCCGACTTATTTGCAACCTTTGTAATAATGCCAATCGGTTCCAGACTAAAGTGCATATAGGTTTCCTTCTTTACCTGCTTACACAAGTAACCAAATAATACTAACTCTGAGTAATAATAACTTGCGATACAGAATATCTAAACAATTATTTTATAACTGTTCAGATTCAGATCTTTTCTGTTCTACAGAAGAACCAATATATATAGTTTACTAAATCAAGGAACCTGTGCCCGAAACGTCTAGCTGGGTAGTAATTACATTAGAAAAATTAGCATATTTTAGGATTAAAAGTAAGATAAATATCAATAAATTAAATTCAAAACTGAATGAAGCTTGAAGGTCCATTCCGATAGTCCATTCTGAGAGTTCATTCAAAAAGTACTTGAATTATTTTTCTTTTAATTAACGCCGCATATATCGAGGATTCCAGCCTATAAAGGGCATATTATAAAAATACTAAATACTTCTGGATAAAAAATTAGATTTGATTGTTAACAAATCCTGGGGATTCGAAATATGCTTCTTTAAAATAGGAAATTAAAGGCTTTGCCCTAAAATAAAAAGTTATATATGAAATTAGTGATATTTTCTACGGTTGAATTCGTAAACTGCATTGTCAATTTTGCTTGATAGCTCATTCATCCTTTCTTCAATCTTTGTTTCTGTATTTTCCATATTGACCTTGAGGGTACGGTCCTTAGCTTCCATCTTGTTTTCGAGCTCCTGAAGCCTATTGTTAACAGAGATAAGCATGACAGCTAATGTTCCGACAAGAATCATGACCGAAAGAATGATCAGGGGATTTGTGGGTTTATATGTAAACCTTCTAAGCCACTCAAAGGATAGAAGAAAGGATGACAGAACCATCACAACAAGAAATACTGTATCTCTAGTCTCCATCGTATACCTCTAATATACCTGTAAAAATTGTTCCGTGTACACAAGTATTCTGTAATATAGCCTGTTTGAAAATTACCAAGCGGAATACTCCTGTCAAAGTGTCGGTCCTAAGTTAATAGATTATAACGAAGTTAATAGATTATAAGCCTGAGTATTTTTCTCATAAACTTTAACGACTTGCATAACGATCCGGTACTTTGGAAATGTTTTGACAATCAAAACCCGCAACCGAGCACGGAAAATAATTCCTGGTTAGCTATAAAATATCTTACCGAATTGACCGCAGAAACACCGGAAGAACTATTAACTGAGGCCGAACAGGAAGTTAAATCTGGTAAATTGATGAGACAATGCAGTATAAAAAAGTATCTAATTGCATTTATAAAGTATTCTGATGAGATAATTCGATATAAAAATGTCTCTAATTGGATTTATAAAGTATTTACAAGATATAAGGATATTAATGTCATGATCGTTGAGAGACACTTAACAGGAATGGAATTTAAGTAGTTTAACTGAAAAACCAATACGTTAAATCTTCAACTGTCTTGCTGTTGAGTTTTGAAGAAAAAGATAAAATCAATGAAAATAGCAATGTTTTATAGTAAGAGGCTGCTCTGATGTTCTAAAAACTGTTGCTCTAGTGATTTAAATAGGCAAGGGTATTTCCCTTTTAATAGTATTAGGAATTCTTCATCTAGTTTTGCATCATAAAGTGTTTTTACTTTTGAAAATTGACTAAATGATAAAAAATGAGTCTCTTTAAGATTAGCACCCTCAAGATTAGCCATAAAAAGGTCAGCCTCTTTAAGGTTAGCTTTTTTAAGGTTAGCTTTTTTAAGATTAGCCTTTATAAGGTTAGTCGCCTCAAGATTAGCTCCTCTAAGTATAGCCCAACTTAGGTCAGCTCCTTCAAGGTTAGCTCCTTTAAGATTAGCTCCTTTAAGATTAGCTCCTTTAAGGTTAGCCCCTTTAAGATTAGTTCCTTCAAGGTTTACCTCCATAAGCTCAGCACCTGGAAGGTTAAGTCTTTTAAGTTTAGTTCCTTCAAAGTAACCTTCGTTAAGGTTTGATTCTTTGATAGTAAACATTCCACAACTCCTTTCCTTATCCACAAATTTTTATTCTATATCATTTATTAATTAAAAGAAAAATTATTCTCGTGTACTTATCATAGTCAAGAATATTGACATTTCTCTTTACATTTCCCTTTGACATTTCTCTTTACATTTCCCTTTGACATTTCCCTTTGGTATTTCTCTTTGATATTACTCTACCTGAATCTCGAATATTTTCTAAGTTTCCTCAGCTATTGTCTTGTAAAAAAACCCTTTAAATCTTGCAGTTACCAACATTAGTAGGGATCTCAGGTTGATCTTATGAGCCGCAGATGAGAACTGTCTATGGCCCATAAGATCTATTTGCAAGTACTGGAAAGCCTTCACGAGATAATTAGGTAAACGATATTATATAGTTTTTGAATATATTCTATATATTAGTAGGTTAATCAGTATAATCTAAACTGTATATTGTCCTCATCTAGCTAAGATATTTAATTCCGTTGATTTTTCAGTTAAATCTCCAAGTTCTATTTCAGAAAACCTTTGTTGCTGAAAATCATGTTCAAGATCAATGTTTTCCTTTTTGTTCTAGTTGTTTTCTAACCAGGCAATTATTATTTTTCCTTTTTGTTATTTGGTTGTTATTACCAGTATTGGATTAATTATGATAAATGGTAAGTTTCTATGTGAGAAATAAAATAATCTCCAGTTGTATTGAGATTCAGAACAAAAAGGACCTGAAAATTACTTCTAAGCATTTGAAAATAACTTTAACTATGTAATATCGGACGACCTAGAATTAATGTTCAAAAATAAGATAATTTTTAGTGAAATCTAACTATAAAGTTTCTACCGATTCAGATTTTGCTGCTTAAGATAATTCTTGACATTTATTAAAGGAAAGTCTTTTTATGTACTCTGGCAAAATGCTTAAATATCTTTATGCTAATTATATATAGAAATTAAATATATCTTATAAGTTTCTTCAGAAACATGTATATTCTATAAAAATATACTGAATAATGACCGTGGAGCAATAACCCGGATGCTACTGACCTATAAAATCAAGCACAATCGAAGTTTTACAGAGGAACTCCAAAAGGCTCGAAAGGTTGCTGAGTTCTGTATTAAGCATCAGACTCAAAACCGAGGCCTTAACTCGCCTCCTATACAAAAACCTATTTCTTCTCTCCCCTCTTCCCCTTCATCCTCATTTTCAACTTTTTCTGAGTTTTCTTCTGACTTTCCTATCATTTCTTCCGCTCCTCCTTCTCTCGGTTCTTTGTCTTCGACTTATTCACTTCAGGTATCTGAGGCTCTTTCTCCTGGAGATATAAAGCATATAGGCTTGAAGTCAATTATTTCCTGCCAGATTCTTAAGAAATATTCCCGAAATCAGAACTTCAGATCCGCAAAGAATGTGAAGTTGATTATTCCTTCTCGAGCAATCCGTGTTGACAGGAAGGAGCGAACCATTACAATTCCATGTTTAAAACTTTCACTGAACTATCAATTTTCCAGTAATTTTACAAAAATTCCCCAGATAGAAATCGATAACATCTATGCTTATGTAGCAGTTGTCTTCCCGGATGACGAGCCCAAAAATTCAGAGCACTATATAGGAGTTGATCGCAATACTAAAGGACATATTGCAGTTTTAGCGGATCCCGAATCAGGAAAAATCTGGAAGTTAGGAAAAATGCGATACCATACGCATAAAAAATACGAAAACATTAAAAAGCGGCTCTATAATATGGGCAAAAGTAAAGAATTAAAAGTTGTAAAAATTAGGGAAAAAAATATTGTAAAGGACTTGAACCATAAAATCAGCCGAAAGATTGTTGATATCGCTCTATATAACGAATGTGGTATTAAACTGGAAAACCTTAAAGGAAACCGAAAACTCAACAGCAAGATTGGAGATATAGGAAAAGGCGAGAGTAATAAAAGTAGAAAAAGAAAAAGGGAAAAAAATAGGGACAAAAACAGAAGTAAGGAAATCAACAAATATTCTATCAAAAGTAAAAACACAACCGGAAAACAATCATGGTCTTGTGAATACTCCCTGAACAGCTGGCCATTTCAGCAACTTCAGCAGTTTATTGAATACAAAGCCAGGCTGCTAGGAGTAGAGGTAGTTTATGTTGATCCCCATGCGACTAGCAAAAAATGCAGCCGCTGCGGACATAAAGGCAACCGACACAGCAAGCAATTTAAGTGTCCATACTGCGGACACGTTGACCATGCCGATGTTAATGCCGCCTTTAATATAGCATTGACGCCAAAAGGCAGCGGTCAATTCCCTGTAGAAAGAGATACAGGGAAAGGGAGCACTGATACCCCTCAACGGGTCTTAGGCCGTACCATCTTCAGTAAACGTACAGCCAGAAAAGAAACTTCTCCACAGTTTGCGTGGGAAGTATGTCAGTTTTTAAATTAAGACCTATTCCAAACTTCTTTAATGTATCAAACTTTTTTAATGTATATAAGTGAAAACTTGTTTACAACTTACGGATATATAAAAAATAAGAAAAGGGAAATAATCCCTTTGACTCACATTTTCAGACAACTTCGGCTGCTTTTTAAACAAAATTCTTTTTTATTCCATTTGTTTCATTTATTAGTGAAAGTGCTCCAGAGGGGATATACACCTTACCAGTTACTGGAGCATAGACAACTATTCCTTCCAGCTCATGAGCTACACCATTCTTGATAAGAATATTCGTATTCACTGGCAGTTTGTCATCTCCAATTTGCAACACAGGATTTGAGGAATCTGTAGTATTTAGCAGATATTCATTTTTATCCAGTTTCCCATCTCCGTTGTCTTTGGAGAAAACCTCTCCCACTTCAGTAAAGAGACACGAGTTAGTCTTGTTAAGGTCAAATCCGAGTTCTTTAGCTATATATCCTGCAATTTCGGTATTATCAACATGACCTGTCAGGTGGTCAGGACCATAGGCCCACAGAGGAACATCATCTCCTGAGTGCCCATGAGTAGTCCAGCCAATTACTGTGTGATTGCGGCTGATTACCTCACTGATGGCATAGTCAAGTGAGAGACCCTTTTCATTGTTGTAGAGTTTGAGAATTTCAGTTATGTCTTCATCAGTAGCATCAATGCCCCACCAGGTTTTCAGTTGTTTTTTAATATTTTCGGATGAAAGATCTGTCCCTATTTTTGTCTCAAGACCAGTAGAACTGAGTTTCATGCCTTTGAGAGGAGCAATTACATCTTCTACTGTTGTGGATGTATAATTAGAGTCAGAATTGCTGCCAATAGTCATGCCACCTGTATTGTGATCCGGAAAAGCTATAACTAGAGTATTCCCGTCTTTTTTAGCAAAATCAACTGCAACTGTAACAGCTTTATCAAAAGCCAGAAAATCGGTTACAGCGTAGTTTGGATCATTGGCGTGGTTTGCCCAGTCAACCTGACTGCCTTCAACCATTAAGAAGAAGCCATTTTTATCTTGAGATAACAGTTCAATGGATTTCTCTGTCATTTCTGCAAGAGAAGGCTCTTCAGGTGCAAGTGAAGAACGGTCTATATCCGGCATCATATGGCTACTGGCAAAAAGACCCCAGGCTCTGCCGGTTGTCAGGTTCATCATCTCATCTCTGCTGTCAACATACTGGTAACACCTGTCAAGAAGTGTTTTTGTCAGGTTTTCTCCGTCTTTCCTTTTTCCTCCATCAGCTACGGGTGTGAGATAACTGGAACCGCCACCAAAGACCACATCAATGTTTTCATAAACCATCTGTTTCATAATTTCAGTTTCATTATCTCTGTTATCCACGTGAGCAGCAAAAGCTGCAGGTGTGGCATGGCTCACACGAGAGGTTGCTACAAGTCCTGTAGCCTTGCCTTCGAGCTTTGAACCTTCAAGCACTGTTGCAAGCGGTCTGTACCTTAGTTCTTCAGGCGGAATTTCCAGTGTACTTAACACAGAACTATTGCTTGGCCCGACACTTAAAAAACCGTTAGTAGTTTTATATCCAGAAGCAAATGCGGTTGCAGCTGAAGAAGAGTCAGTAATGACTGAATCAGTGCTATAAGTAGACACCGTTCCAGTCACCATATTGTCAAGCTCAAGAGGTTTTCCGCTATACCAGCGAGCTAAAGTTTCCACACTTTGAGAACAACCATCAGGAATCAGGATAATCACGTTCTTTACTTTAGCTTCCGACGTTACGGGAGATTCGCAGTTAGTAGAGTTCGTGAAATTAACGCTAGAATTCGAATCAAATTGTGCAGCTACTGCAGAACTAACATTTCCCAACAGCAAAAGTCCTATTATCGAAATAATTAATAAAGTATCTTTCTCCTTAGTCTCCATAGAATTACCTCAACATTGGAACTAATTTTTCAATCTATAGTTTAACGCTATATAAACAATGCAAGTTCCAATTTTAAAAATGAGGCCTTCTGTATTTGAATCTTTCACATATAGAACATATGTAGGTTCATACTCAATATTTAGGATAGGTGACTATGTGACACTATTTTGCTGTACCAGATATTTATTAAAATATTTAGATTATATACTCATTTATACACTTGATAGTTTTCCATAAGTTGTATACAAAAGAATACTGCTACAGCCTAACAAAACTTCAGTCTGGAATTGAAATACTCAGAATAGAGAACACAATTTTTTGATATTAGACAAAATTAGTAATGGCTCCTCATTCTGTTTTACGGTGAACAAAAAAGATAACAAGCAAGTTATATTTACAAGACTTTTGGTAAATTCATGCACAATTAATTAATATTCTTATTAAAGTAACAACAATACCACAGTTAAACTAAAGCCCTGTGTTTAACAAATAACAAAAAGTAAACTAAACATATCCAGACATCACCCTGTTGAGTATATTACTTAAACCAGGAGCCAGAATGAGATTATCTGCAGAGACTGCTGCAGAGTATTAGATGGATGCTTAGATGGATGCTTAGATGGATGCTTAGATGGATGCTTAGATGGATGTTTAGATGGATGCTTAGATGAATGCTTAGATGAATGCTTAGATGGATGCTTAGATGGATGCTTAGATGGATGTTTAGATGGATGCTTAGATGAATGCTTAGATGAATGCTTAGATGGATGCTTAGATGGATGCTTAAAAATACTTTTTATCTGTGGACCAAAATTTTAACGAATAAATATACTTTCGGGATAAAATACTATCTTTACTGATGTGCATATATAGGAAGAAAAGTTATATATAGTAAATGGGCATTAATTCTTTAGTAGCGTGGGATCAGAACACACAAACAAGCCAGAAGGCATGTCAACATCTATTAAATCCAAATTTTCTATGATACTCTCTTTTAAATTGGATTTCATCTCTAAACTTCTTCACTCTATTTTTGAAAATAATACTTGCTTCGTACAGAATAGATTTTTTTACGCAAATTGTTTTTG
Source organism: Methanosarcina barkeri 3 (assembly GCF_000970305.1). Classification (GTDB taxonomy): domain Archaea; phylum Halobacteriota; class Methanosarcinia; order Methanosarcinales; family Methanosarcinaceae; genus Methanosarcina; species Methanosarcina barkeri_A. The sequence continues at coordinate 4,249,623 of NZ_CP009517.1, read as the reverse complement.
AAAAATATCAAGCTCATAGATTAATGGTTAGTGTAATGGAAAAAAAGTATATACTGGGATTGGAATAAAATGAAAGTCTTACTTTTCATGTGCGGAGAAGGGCTTGGACACACAAGTCGCTGCCTTGCTTTGGGAAAAGAGTTTCTGACTGCAAGGCATGAGGTATACTTTGGGGCATATGGGTACTCAAAAAAATTGGTAGAAAAAACAGGGTATAAGGTATATGATATCCCCCCTGAAATGAAGCTAGTTGGAGAGTCAGGAATTTTTGATATCAAAAAATCCATTAAAGAAACCCTAAAAAATACTTCTCCTTCAAAATTCAGGAAACTTTTGAGGTTGATTGAAGAACTAAAACCTGATATTGTACTTTCGGATGGTTACTATACAGGTATCCTTGCTGCACAGACAAAAAAGACTCCTGTGTATTTTATTGGCCACCAGTTCAATATGGTGGAGTTTTTTCAGAAACAGGATTTTCTGGTGACAGTAGCAGGAAAACTAATTAAGAGTTTTTATAATTATATCTTCCGAAGCGTAGATGGCATCATTGTGCCTGATTTTCCTCCTCCATACTCTATAAACCGAAAAAACTTCAATTTCAAAAAAAGTATTAATAGAACCATTTTTTTCAGCGGCCCCCTTATAAGGTACAAGTATAGTGAAGTCGAATCAAAAACCCTCCAGCACCCCAACGTCCTTTCAACCGTTGGCGCTTTCGGATACAGAGCAACCATATTCAGGAATGTACTTGAGGCTGCAAAAATGGATCAAAGTATTTACTATACCTTTATTTCAGGACCCGGAATAGATCCCAATCAGTTTTCAAAAATCCCGGAAAATGTTGAGTTTACAGGTTTTACGGAAAATCCTTTTCCTTATTACAAAGGCTCTGATCTGGTAATTACTGCAGGAGGACATGGAACAATCCTTGAAAGCCTTTCTTTCGGACTCCCTGTACTTTCTTTTCCGGACAAAAAGCATATAGAACAGGAAAATAACGCAACTGTACTTGAAGAAGAAGGATACGGAAAGAAAATGAGCTACCTTGCAGAGCCGGAAACTATTCTTGCTTGCATTAGAGGAATTCTGGAGAAGGAAGAATACTGCCAAAAGACCAGAAAATTGAGAGAACTCGCAGAGGAACTTGACGGACCTGCAACTGTAAGAATATTTCTTGAAGAAAGGTTAAAGGAAGGTTTAGTGAAATGAAGAATTAAAGAGAAATTAATGATCCGAACCAAAAAAGCAGAAAATAAAGGTTCTATAGAATTATCTGGAATAAACAATATTCATTAACTTTAACTGATAATCATAATATCTTTTTGTCAGTTTTTTATCTCTTTGAGGATATGATCTTAATAGGAATACAAAATCTAACAGCTCATAACATTTGATTCAAAACCTTTTCTATTTTGGAAACTAGAGGTTTTTCAGTTCTCATGTACATATATACAGGAAGTCCTGATCTGGAGAAATTCCGGAAAAACTTCATTGCAAGGTTGTTAAGTCTAGGAAATTCTCTAATTTTCTCGTTTGCAATAAGACTTATAATTCTATCAAAGCTCTGAATATTTGTGGTAAAGTTCATGTCCTCTCGTAACTGCTTATCCATAGAAAAAACAAGTTCAACCCAGGAGATTAATTCTTTTGTAAGATATCTCTTAGTTCCTCCTTCAACTACAATATATGACCTTCCTTTTTTAATATTTTCAAAATATTCCCTAAATGTTTCCCCTTTTGCAAGGGTGTAGACAGCTCCCATACCTCCTGTATGACTATCTGTAGTTGCAACTAATCCTTTTCCGTATTTTCTGGCAAGTGTTGCAGTAATAAGGTTTTTTTCCGCTAAGTTCTGCATATTATATTCGACAACCGGAAACTGTTTTATAAGTTCAGGTATCGCCCAGAGATTAGGACTTCCTTCGTTAAAAAACTGAAACGGATGGTTGTATATATGGGGGAGATCGTGAGCCTTTAAATAGCGGATAAAGCTTTTGAAGTCATGCTCCTGATTTGCAATCAATTCAAGTTCCTTAAATTCTTCCGAGTCCAGTTCAAAAACGTTAACGTGAATAGTGTGTCCTATATATTCAGGATCTCTAATTGAAATCTCAACTCCTGGAACCAGTTTTTCTTTATCCCAACCAAGCAAATCATAAGCTTTGACAGTATCATGGTCTGTAAAAGTCACAAAATCAAGGCCTTGAGATCTTGCTTTTTTAAAAAGTACTGCAGGATGCATTGTCTGAACAGGAGGTACATCGTAGGAGCAGGAAGAGTGTACATGTAGATCCACTTTCTTCCATCCTTCCTGAAGAAGATTTTCAGCAACCTCAGTACTTATCGTTATTTTAGCATCGATTATGTTTTTTCCTTGCATAAACAAGCACGACCATTTTATTCAGAAATTTTTTGCAATGTAATAAGTTATGAATTGTATTCAATTAAAAGAATGCAAAATGACTATAAAGACATTTCGCCAAAAACATATTTTTTTCTTTCTATTATGTATATTCATGAAAAAGTAAATTGATTAATTAAATCAATGTATTTACTAAATATAAAGCGAGAAACTAACTAAAAATAAAAAATTAGCCGAAGAAATAAGATTTATCAGAAGAATTATTTATTTAATCACTATGAATGAGACAGATATATTAGTTAAACACAGGGTTTTTAGGTATCTTTTTCAAAAAAATATATCATTTGGAGGATAAAAACATTTTCCAAAATATCTGAAAGAAAAATCTGAAAACATTGTTTTTGTTTTGAAAAACAATACTTCATGAGATTATAACATAGAAAATCGAAAAATATATATGTATGAAAAGAATATTATTGATTAGTAACGTGGGACCAAAATCTATGGACAGATCAAAACATAAAAATAAACCAGAACCTATGAACAGACCAGAACATAGAAACAGACCCAAAAACATGTTATCAGTAAGAAGTTTGCTTAAATCTCCCATGTTACTTCTATTACAGTGAGCCAGTAGCCCAAATCTCTTCATTTTCTTTTTTATGACCATTATCTATAAGTTGGCATCTTCTGGACTTCCACTTAAGCGCGTTTTGCATCTTAACTCCCAAGATATAAATTTCTGTTTTCTCGCAGGTTATTTCTAAACACAGGTTCAACCAACCGATTGAATACTTAGTGAATAAATACCTTCAGCTGAAAAATATGTTGTACTATATATTAAATATTCTTTTCTCATTAATACAATGCATCTGTTCTTATATATTGTCTAAATCGAATAACTATATATAAACTATGAATTATAGTCCCAAATGTTGAAACGCGAATGAGTAAGACAGAGGAATCGAAATTAAAAGAATAGTACATATTTCAGACATTCATTTCTCAGAGGCATATTATATGCCTGAGATTGCAGATTCCATGCTTGAAAACATAAACCGGAGCTCTCCTGATATTATAGTAATCACCGGTGACCTGACAGAAAACGGGCTTGCAGCCAAGTATAATGGTGCAAAGAAATTTATTGACAGGATTGAATGCAAAAACAAGATAATAGTTCCGGGGAACCATGACTCCAGAAATGCCGGTTACCTCTTTTTTGAGGACCTTTTCAAAACCAGATCAACCTCTGGGCACTTTGGAGAGGTCACTATAGTAGGGATTGACTCTTCCCAACCGGAACTTGACGAAGGACACATCGGAAGCTTTTATAATTCAAGAATGCGACAACGGGGTAAAATTCTTCCCAACCGGAACTTGACGAAGGACACATCGGAAGGGAAAATTACACCTGGATAGAAAACACTTTTTCAGTAAATAGTTTCAAAGTTTTTGCCCTTCATCATCACCTTATCCCAATTCCCAAAACCGGCAGAGGAAATAATGTACTTGTAGATGCAGGCGATGTTCTGGAACTCCTGGACCGTTCAGGTGTGAACCTTGTGCTCTGTGGACACTGGCACATTCCCTGGGTCTGGAGATTAAATGACATGCTTGTAATCAGTGCTGGGACTGTTTGTTCTTCCAAAGTTCGTGGAAAAATATCTCAGTGTTACAACTTGATTGAAGTTGATGCACCAGAATCCGATTGCAAGCGCTGGCACCTGAAAGTGTATAGAGTTTTCTCTAAAGGAGAAAAAGAAAAAGTTGTTGATAGTATAATATAGTTATATATTTAAAGTTAGATAAATATGAGGCCCAGTGTTTGAAAAATACTCACTCCTTCCTCTTAATCTCAACTCAATGATAAATGTAATCATAAAATCACTCGATTTTCTATAACTAAATCATTTTCAGGGAAAAAGAATTAAGGACAAAATTCCTTATTTCAATAGAACATTCTGATGCTTGCAGCAGGATATGTCAGCGAAACTTTTATTCTTTTTTAGTATCTTACTTATAAGAAACCTTTATGATTACAATTGTCCATACAAATTCTTAAAGTTTATTCACCACCCCAGGGGGATCATTCTATTACTAAGGATCAACGAAAAGTTCAGTTTACCGGGAACTCTACCTATATTGTTTCTCTCCCCATAAAATGGATTCATGATACAGGGATTGAAGTCGGAGACGCGCTTACTCTTACACCCATGCCTAACAAAACCTTACATATCTCTTACAGTGCAGTCTCAACGGAACGTTCTGATCTTAAGGCTATGATAGAATATAGTCACTCAGACAGTGCAGAAAATAACTTCAGAATTCTTATTTCTAATTATCTTGCAGGTTATAACATTATAAAACTGACTTCCGTGAAAGGTTTCAGTGCTCATGACCGCAAGTTTATCAAGGACTCGGTACGTCAGAAACTGATAGGGCTTGAACTTATAGAAGAATCACGGACAGAGCTGGTCTTTCAATGCCTTCTTAATTACAGTGATCTATTCCTTAGAAGAGTAATTAAAAACATGTATGGTCTTGTACGTTCCATGCTTGAAGATTCTATGAAAGCTCTTAGAGATTACAATGTGGGAATTGCTGAAGATATTATCCAGAGAGATGATGATGTAGACCGTTTCTATTTTCTTTCTGTCCGCCAACTTAACGCTGCAATTGAAGATATCGAACTCTCTGACACAATAGGAATCCGACATCCGCAAGAATGCCTGGAGTACAGACTGATTACAAAAATAATTGAGAGAATAGGAGATCATGCAGTCAAAATAGCTGTAAATACCCAAAGAATTGATTCGGCAGTTAGCCCTGATAATCCGATTTTTAAGATGGCTGAACTTTCCATTAACGTGTTCAAGAGTTCAATCGATTCTATAGCGCAAGAAGACTTGCAGACGATAAATAAAACTGTTGAGGAAGCCAAAAGTATTTCTCAATTTGGAGTTTCTCTGGAGTCCCGGAAGTTAGGAAATACAGGTAACGTTGAAATTAGTATGATTCTGGAGAGTCTCCGGAGAATAGCCGAATATAGTGGCGATATCGCAGAAGCTTCAATGAACATGAATGTAAAGATCTAAATTTTAAGTGTTTAACTTATAAATGGAGATGTAATCCTTAATTCGTAAAATCTCTTAATTTGTATTTTTAATTTGTTATTCTATTCTTTTTTCCGATTATTGCTCTGAAATATCTCCTTTCTTCTCTAAGACGGTAATTCTTGTAGCTTATATTTGATAGAACTAAGCGGTTTAACTGAGAAACCAATAGCATTAACTGTCAACGGTCTAAAGTCCCAAGTTGTTCATAAAGCCAAGTGTGCTTGAGTTTGTATCTCAGGTGCGTGGTTCTTTATGGTAAGAAAAATTCACTTTAAAACTAATTAGTCTACTTTATTACTATATTGAATATATCCAAAAAATATATAATAAATCTATTCTATTTACGACTTAGGAGGTTTCCAGTACCTTCACCCAGATCTCTATGGGCTGTGGGAATCTCTTCCCCTGCAGCTCACAAATTTAATAAGGACAATAACTGAAGGAAATCCACTTCAGTAGCATATTTGAAAATACTATGATCTTTGTAATATTACCTGAATTATAAGATTTCTACTGGTTCTTAAATCCCTTATTTAAATTCTATTCAGATTCTATTCAGATTCTATTCAGATGAATATCAGTTTTCTATGGAGGTTTATTTATAAAAAGTTTAAAAGTTTGTCCAGAGTGTCATTCAATACTTAAAATGAGTCAAGGCAGTGAAACTCAATATTGTCCTGTATGTAGGTACTGGACAAAGATAGGTACTGTAAGGCTTGATTCAATCATGATTTACGAATGAGAAATCCGCATTGCGAGAGTCAGTTTTTCTACGTTTTGTAGTGAATATAAAACAAGTTTAAGCAAGGTTTGATAGTGGTAAATTATGCTTTACAGTAGGCATAAAAGAAAATAAGACAAAGTCAACCTGGATCTTAAGTTAAAAATTTGATGGCCATTGGTCAGTTACTGCAAATTCAAGTAGAAAGCCAACTCTCAAATCCAGGCAAAGAAGGTGAATTTACATGTCTTTGTTGGACTTAACCAACAATTTATGGACACAACCAGTACAATTTCGTTTTAAAAATATGTCAGATTGACATTCACTTAAATCTTTTAAACCTTTCTTGCTTATCTCAATTTTCGCTGAAATTTCCAAACATGGAACTTGCATAAAGTAAAATCAACGATTAGCTTCTTTATGAAACTCATAAACTCAAACAAAATCCAAAAAAGTTCCTTAACCCTGGTGAACACTTGAGAGACAAGCTCTGAATATCTGTATTTCATTATTGGGCTTTTTTATTGCTCTGGTTTCACTATATCATGAAACCAGTAGAACAAATTAAATTCCTATCTTTCTACTTTTTAGGTTGCGTATTAACAAAAGTTTACTATATAGAAATAAAAAACTATATGTAAGTAATTGTCCATAATAGAGGTATTTCCAAAATATCTATATGCTTAAAAGATAATATTAAGATTGATCAAGTATACTATAGAAAACCAGACTTCAGAATAAAGTCTAAACTAAAAGGAGAATCCCTATGCTCCAAAACGGAAAAATTAAAGGCTTAATCTTTGACTGCTACAAAACCCTCATTGACATCAAAACTGACGAAAAAAGTCGAGAGACAAATGAGAGAGTAAGCAGGTGGCTGCTTTATCAGGGAGTGCGGATAGAACCCGACAGACTCAGAGAAGAATACAGGTGGAAAATCATAGGCAAACTAGGCAATTCAGGCCAACAGCACCCGGATATCCGTATAGAAGAGATTTTCGCTGAAATTTGTGCCGAAAACGCCTTTAAAGAAATTGATCCTTATTGGCTTGGAATTGAGACCGCAAAAGTTTTCAGAACTGCGTCTATAAGAAAACTTGAAGCCTACCCTCAGAGCCTGCGTTTGCTTGACAAATACAGAGATATCCCGAAGTGCATTGTTTCCAATGCCCAGAGAGTTTTTACGGAACAGGAACTGCGTTTTCTGGGTCTCTATGATCGTTTTAATTTTACAATCATGTCTTCGGACCACCGTATAAAGAAGCCTGACACCCGACTCTTTAAGATGGCTCTTGATGGCCTCAGGCTTGAGCCATGGGAAGTTCTCTCTATCGGCGACACGCCAGAAAACGATATTTATCCGCCTAAAAGTCTCGGAATGAATGCAATGCACATCCGAGATGCCTGGAGATATGCATAATCACACTCATGATTAGTATTTCAAAAAGTCAAATGTCAGTAAATCTCTTAATTACGTATACTTCTAATTCAAACAGAATTGGACATCCATAGACAGTTCAATAAGAATACCAAGAGCCTGTGTATATGCTCTCAAATTTTTTCTATTGCTTCCAGACAGTTCTTTGCTTCTCTCAGAGGGTAATCCCTGTAGCTCGTATCAGATTTTAACATTGCAATTCTCAGCAAGCCATAAGCCATATAGAACGGAATAACTTTAGTTATTTTGTGGAATCCCTTTTCATTTTTGCTGTAACGCTTCAGAAAATGGTGAATATAAGAGTCTGCTTCCTGGCTCGATCCCTTTCGCGCAAAATAGTATTTAAGTTCAGCACAAAGTATCCCTAGATCACATGCGAAATGTCCATGTCGGGCTGCGAGATCGAAGTCCAGTAAAAATGATCTTCCTTTATGGAACACAAAGTTTACAGGAGTAGAATCGTTATGAATCATACAGCCATTTTTTGTGTCCAGGAGGGAACTGTGCCACCATTTTCCAAGCAAACGCTTATAATCTTTTTTCATACGCCGGCTAATTTTGAGGTGATTTAAAACATAATGGAATTTTGAAAATTCATTTTCTTTGTCATAATATGTCTTAGTATTTTCATGAAGCTTTCTAAGCATATCCGCTATAAGTTCTAACTTTTCTTTTAGCTCTTTCCTGTGCTTGAGGTACCAGAACAAAGTTTTTCCAGGTACATATTTACTGACCAGAACGCAATTAAAATCTTTATTTATCGCAATAGGTTCCGGGACATCAATTATTTTTCTGGCTTTCTTAAGGTCCTCATATTCTTTCTTCATCAAACCGTAACTATCGTATTTTTTGATCATTCCCGTTGGTATTGCAAAAAATTTGGCTATAATAGAGAATTTTTCCTCCTTGAATTCATACTTACAGATCCTGTGCGATGCATGGCTGAGTTTAAAAACTCGAATTTCACAATTCTTGTTATGTATTCTATCTCCAAGCACCTCTACAAGCCAGTCCCTAAAAGTATTACCTGGCTTCACTGTCCGGATGTATTCAAAAGAAGCTATGAACCCCCCTCCTTCATACTTGAGTTTCTGTGGATCTTAATCAATGAGTATCCATTAATTGTTACATTTTGAGAAACACTGAAAAAAGTAAAATTTTGTCAAAGATATCAAGTTTGATTCCTTGCCAATTATCTCTAATTTAATTTCTGCTTTTTATTACTTTCTTACTATTAATCATACAAAACTGTATAAGCAACTATGTGGCATTTAAAAGTATAAAGGTATACAGTATCAAGAACCTTCCCGGTTGTTAATGCTCATATTGTAAGGATTGTAGCAGGTTACAATACTTTTTATAATTATTTGTCTGGTTTTTCAAAGAGGGCAGGATATTTTTCTTTTAGTTTTATGAAAAGATTTTCATCTAATTTTGCATTGTAAAGGGTTTTTACATTCGAAAGCTGGTCAACTAATAAATGTTGAGCCCCCTCTAGATTTGCATCCTTAAATTTAGCTCCTTGAAGATTAGCTTTTCTGAAGTTAACCCTTTGCAGGTCAGCTCCACTAAAATTAGCTTCTCTGAGGTTAGCTCTTTGAAGGTTAGCACCCTCAAGTTTAGCTTTTATAAGATTCGCGCCATCGAGGTTAGCACCTTTAAGATTAGCTTTTTGAAGTTTGGCTC